>NZ_CP033169.1:1544686-1853624 GCF_003691585.1 Biomaibacter acetigenes
CATCGTATAGAGTGGGTTTTTTCCCACTCTTTAATATTATAAAATATCCCTGAATCCCAGATAAAGGTGGTGATAATATGATAAATGAAAGAGTCATGAAAAACCTGGAGAAAATAGGCCGGGATGCGGTAGAAAAAAGGAATTTTGAACTGGTGGATGTAGAGTTTGTAAAAGAAGCCGGTCACTGGTATCTTCGATATTACATTGATAAAGAGGGCGGAATCACCATAGACGATTGCCAGTTGGTGAGTGAAGATATAAGCAGGCAACTGGATATTACTGATCCCATACCTTACAGCTATATTCTCGAAGTATCTTCACCGGGTATAGAAAGGCCGCTTAAAAACGATAGGGATTTTTCAAAAGCAGTAGGTTCTATGGTGGAAATTAAGACTTATGAACCTTTTGAAAATAAAAGATATTCAGCGGTATTTTAAAAGATTTTTCGGAAGGAATCGTAACAGTTGAAGATAAAAAGGTTTTTAAAATACCAAAGGACAGCATATCATCGGCTAAAATGAAATTTGAATAGAGCGGGGAGTGAATAATGAATATAGAATTTATTGAAGCTATAGAGCAGCTGGAAAAGGAAAAGGGAATTTCAAAGGAACTCTTGCTTGAAGCCCTGGAAGCATCACTTATTTCAGCTTACAAAAAGAATTACGGATCAGCACAAAATGTAGCTGTAAATATTGACAGGGATACCGGAGAAGTTAAAGTTTTTTCCAAAAAAACGGTCACCAATGATGTAAAAGATCCTCTTCTTGAGATAGATATAGAGGAAGCTTCTACCTTGTATCCAACAGCCAAAATCGGAGATGTAATATCCGTAGAGGTTACGCCGAGGAAATTTGGAAGGATAGCAGCCCAGACCGCCAAACAGGTCGTGATGCAGAGGATTAGGGAAGCTGAACGGAATATTATTTATGAAGAATTTTCCGGCAGGGAGACCGATATAGTTACGGGTGTGGTCCAGAGGTTTGACAAGAAAAATATAATAATAGATCTGGGTAAAATAGAAGTGGTGCTGCCTCCCAATGAGCAAATCCCAACAGAAAACTATAACCAGGGGGACAGAATCAAGGTTTATATTCTTGAGGTCAAAAAGACCACCAAGGGTCCTCAGATTACAGTTTCCAGATCTCATCCCGGCCTTGTTAAACGGCTTTTTGAACTGGAAGTGCCGGAAATTTTTGAGGGGGTCGTGGAGATTAAAGGCATAGCCAGGGAAGCGGGTTCGCGCACCAAAATAGCGGTCTACTCCAAAAATGAGAATGTGGACCCTGTAGGTTCATGCGTGGGCCCTAAAGGAACGAGGGTGCAAGCCGTAGTTGAAGAGCTAAAGGGTGAAAAAATAGATATAATAAAATGGGATAAGAATATTTCTACCTTTATTTCCAATTCATTGAGTCCGGCCAGGGTTTTAGAGGTGGCTATCGAGGAGAACAATAAAATCGCCCGCGTTACAGTGGCTGAAAACCAACTGTCCCTTGCAATAGGAAAGGAAGGCCAGAATGCCAGGCTGGCGGCTAAACTTACTGGCTGGAAAATAGATATAAAAGTGAGAATACAAGAGGGGATGAAAGTGCCTAAAAAAATTCCTCAGCGCATGTGTCTGGGATGCAGACAAATGAAACCCAAAAAAGAGTTGACGAGAATAGTAAGGACTGTCGATGGAAAAATAGAAGTGGACCCTACAGGCAAAAAGTCCGGTAGGGGAGCTTATGTTTGCAAAGACCCCAAATGTCTCGAAATAGCTCTTAAAGAAGAACGGTTATCAAAAGCGCTGGATACTAGTGTTTCAAAGGAAACCATCAATCGGCTCAAGGAGGACTTAAGCAAGATATGAAACCTTCCGATGTTCTCTCCCTTTTGGGTATTTCCCAGAAGTCAAGAAAGCTTGTATCCGGTCAGGATAGTGTCGAAAGGGCAATTATTTCTAAACGGGTTTTTTTAATAATTGTATCCGAGGACTCCTCGGATAATACAAAAAAAAGATTCTCAAACATGGCAAACAGTAGGAACATACCAGTGGTTGTTTGGGGAAATGCGCGTGATTTGGGAAAATCTATAGGGAAAGAAGAACGAAAGGTTTTAGGCTTAACTGACAGAGGTTTGGCATATGAGATATACAGACGTTTAAAATCTTTAACGGGGGTGGGGGATATTGAACAAACTGAGAGTATATGAACTGGCCAAACAATTAGGCGTTTCTAGCAAAAAATTGATATCAATTTTAGAAGATCTTGGCATTATCGTAAAAAACCATATGAGCACTATAGAAGACGATACAGCCCAACTGATAGTGGACATAATCAATGAAGAAAACGGCAAGGGAAAGTCAAAAGCAAATAAAACGGAAGGTGTATCGGGTACAGAAAAACCCAATAAAAAGGATGAGGAAATTCCTGCGCCAAAGAAAAAAGTTATTACTATTCCTGACAAGATAAGTGTTAAGGAACTTGGAAAGACCATCAATATAGAACCGGTGCAAATAATAAAAAAACTTATGGATTTCGGCTTAATGGTAAATATTAACGCCGAGATAGATTTTGAATCGGCTAAAAAATTAATTGAAGAATTCGGATTTGAAGCAGAACAGGAAAAAAAGCAATATATAGACGAACAGCCTGAAGAAGATGAGGACACCGGAGACAAGAAACCAAGGCCTCCTGTGGTAACAGTCATGGGTCATGTCGACCATGGTAAAACCTCTCTTCTTGATGCCATAAGGCAGACAAATGTAACTGCCCACGAAGCAGGGGGTATTACCCAGCATATCGGTGCGTCCCAGGTTGAAGTCAACGGAAAAAGCATCGTATTTTTAGACACTCCCGGGCACGAAGCCTTTACGGCCATGAGGGCACGGGGGGCGAAAGTGACGGATATAGCCATTCTGGTGGTTGCCGCCGATGACGGTGTCATGCCCCAGACGGTGGAAGCTATAAACCATGCAAAAGCAGCAGGCGTACCTATAATAGTAGCAGTAAACAAGATAGATAAACCTGATGCTAATCCTGAAAGAGTAAAACAGCAACTGGCGGAATATAACCTTATTCCGGAAGAATGGGGTGGAGATACTATATTCGTAAATGTGTCGGCCAAGACCAAAACCGGAATTGACCAACTTCTGGAAATGATATTACTGGTGGCCGAAATGGCGGAACTAAAGGCCAATTATACTTCCAGGGCTAAAGGCGTCATCATTGAGGCAAAGTTAGACAAGGGCCGCGGACCGGTAGCCACGGTTCTGGTTCAAAAGGGTACATTAAAGGTGGGTAACGGTGTGGTGGCAGGCACTGCCTATGGAAAGATAAGAGCTTTATTCGATTCCCGCGGCAAAAAGATAAAATCGGCCGGGCCATCCATACCCGTAGAAGTCCTGGGATTATCGGAGGTACCCAATGCGGGTGATATCTTAAGAGCGGTGGCAAATGAAAAAGAGGCAAAAGCAATTGCTGAAAGCAAAAAGATGGTTCAAAAAGAAACAGAATTTGCCACACCGCAGAAAATATCGTTGAATCAATTGTTTGAAAAGATGCAAAAGGGCGAAGTAAAGGAGTTAAATATAATATTAAAAGCGGATGTCCAGGGTTCTATAGAAGCCTTAAAGCAGGCGCTGGAGAAGTGCTCCACCAATGAAGTGCAGGTTAAAATAATACACGGTGGTGTCGGTGCAATAAATGAAAGCGACGTAATGCTGGCGGCGGCATCCAACGCGATTATTATAGGTTTTAATGTGAGGCCGGATTCCAATGCGAAAAAAATCGCGGAAAAAGAACACATCGATATAAGAACTTACAGGATTATCTATGATGTGATAGATGACATACAGTCAGCCATGAAAGGTATGCTTGAACCAGAGTTTGAAGAAGTTGTCCTCGGAAGGGCAGAAGTGAGGGCACTGTTCAAGGTCCCCACCATAGGTGTGGTGGCTGGATGTTTTGTCACAGAAGGTAAAATCACCAGAAACGCAAGCATAAGGGTGCTTCGCCAGGGAGTTGTAGTCCACGAAGGTAAAATAGCTTCCCTTAAACGTTTCAAAGACGATGTCAGGGAAGTGGTAAGCGGTTATGAATGCGGTATAGGCCTGGAAAAATTTAATGATATCAAGGAACAGGATGTGCTGGAAGCTTTTATTATGAAAGCAGTAGAAAGACAATAGGTATTTTGGGGAGGCTTAGAAAGTGGAATTTTCTCGCAGTGAACGGGTGGCTGAAGAGATAAAAAAAGCTGCCAGTCAGATAATCAATAATGAGATTAAAGATCCACGGGTTTCCGGATTGATTTCAGTGACCAAAGTCGAAATGACAAAAGATCTGCGTCATGCTAAAATTTTTCTCAGCATTTACGGTGAAGAATCCGAAAAACAAAAAGTCTTTGAGGGTCTAAAAAATGCTGAAGGTTTTATCAGGAAAGAGCTGGCCCATAGGGTAAGGATGAAGTTTATCCCCGAAATTTCTTTTAAAATAGATGAGTCTATTGAATACGGTATCCATATATATAAATTACTGGAAGAAGTTCAAAAGCAAGAAGACAATGGAAATGAGGACCGATAAAAATGGATTTTTCAGCACTGGAGAACATCCTGACAGATTATGATTCTTTTGTTGTAACTTCCCATATCATACCCGATGGGGACAGTATCGGTTCAGTTCTTGCCATGACACTGGCACTTCGAAGGGCTGGCAAAAACGCAACTGCCGTGGTTCGGGACGAAGTGCCCCGCAAGTACAGTTTTTTACCAGGTGCAGGGGATATAAAAAGATATTTCAAAGGAAAATGTGATGTGATCATATCTCTTGACTGCGGTGATGAGGAAAGATTGGGGTTTGACAGTAAATTAAAAACTTACGCGGGAGTGGTTGTAAATATTGACCACCATAAAAGCAATTCACTTTTTGGAGATATCAATATTATAGAAAGCCAGGCTTCCTCTGTGGGAGAGATAATATACCATGTAATAAAGAATATGACAAATATTGATTTGGATATTGCTCAATGCCTGTATACCTCAATTATAACAGATACCGGTTCTATCCGGTATTCCAACTCCACGCCGTCCTGTCTCAGAATTCTTGCGGAGTTGATTGAAGCGGGAGTCAAACCCGATTTTATGAGCCGGCAGATATTCGAAAAAAGAAGCATAGAGTCAGTAAATTTAATTAAACTATCCCTTGGTACTCTGGAATTATTCGACAATGGCAGGATCGCCACTATTTCTATAACAAAGGAAATTATGGAGAAATCAGGGGCAAGGGAAGAAGACACCGATGGAATAATCAATTATGCCAGAGAAATAGAAGGTGTCGAGGTTGCTGTTTTGTTTAAAGAAAAAGAGGAGCAGTCGGTAAAGGTTGGTTTTAGATCCAACGAATGGGTGGATGTCAGTAAAATAGCCGAGGAATTTGGTGGGGGCGGTCATCTGAGGGCATCGGGATGCACTTTAGAGGTACCTCTTGATGAAGCCCGGGACCGGGTTTTAAACTCCGTAAAAAAATATTTAGCGGGGGAAAGAGCTTGGATGGAATAATAAATGTCTTAAAGCCGCCAGGTATGACTTCCCATGATGTGGTAGCTTATTTACGAAGACTTTTTCAAATTAAGAAAATCGGCCACGGGGGGACTCTGGATCCGGCAGCGGCAGGGGTGCTTCCTTTATTTATTGGCAGAGCTACTAAAGCCATTGAATTTTTTAGCGAGACCGATAAGGAATATGTGGCTGAAATGGTACTGGGAATTACCACCGATACCGGAGACTCCGAAGGAAATATTCTGAGCACACGGCAAGTAAATGTTGATATTGACAGGATAAATCATGTTTTCACGAAATTCGTGGGCAAAATAGAACAGATACCCCCGATGTATTCTGCTGTACATTATCATGGTAAAAAGCTGTATGAACTGGCCCGGCATGGTATGACGGTTGAAAGAAAACCCAGGACCGTGGAAATCAAATCTCTCGAGCTTATTTATTTTAAAGACAATATTGTAACTTTTAGGACTACCTGTTCGAAAGGGACATATATAAGGACTTTATGTGAAGATATTGGCCAACATTTAGAGTGCGGAGCGTTTCTTTCATGTCTCGTCAGGACTAGAGCGGGATTGTTTTATATAGATAAATCTTATACCATAGAAGAAATTCAGCAAAATGTGTCCAATAATGCTATGGATAAAATGATAATTCCCATTGACGAAGGCATGGCTCACCTGCCCGCCATTGAGCTCCCGGCGATGGAAAAGAATAATTTTTCCAGGGGCAGAGTCTTATATTATGATTTTGACCATGAGTTAAATGGTTTTATAAGAGTATATTCCGGCGGAATATTTATCGGAATAGCAAAGGTTGAGATACAAAATCAGAAAAGCTGTATACGCCTTGTAAAAACTTTTTTTTAGGATAGGGGAAAATATGAAAATATACCGAGAACTGCTGACTATTAATTTATCCGGCCCCACGGCTTGCGGTTTGGGGAATTTTGACGGCGTACATCTGGGCCATCAAAGATTGATAAAGGAACTATTAAAACAGGCAAGGATAAAAAGTCTGGAGTCCACCATACTGACCTTTGAACCACACCCTTCGAAGATTTTAAATCCTGATAAAGCTGATCCCCTTATAATGACTCTTAAACAAAAAGAAAATGTCATTAAATCATTTGGCATCAATAATCTCATTCTTACCCCATTTACACGGGATTTTTCAAAGATCGACTATAAAGATTTCATATACGATATCCTGATAAAAAAATGTCAGGCTAAAACGATTGTCGTAGGGTTCGACTATAGATTTGGAAACGGGGGTGCAGGCACCGCACATATTTTGAAGGAGATTTGCGCTAAAGAAGGAATCGAGACCATAATCATACCTCCCGTTACTTATGAGGGAAAAATCGTAAGCAGCACCCTCATAAGGTCTTTAATCAAGGAGGGCGATGTAAAAAAGGCCGGGGAATTTATGGCAAGGCCTTTTAGCATAGATGGCATTGTAGTATATGGTGATGCATTGGGAAGAAAACTGGGATTCCCCACGGCAAATATGTCTTATTCGCCGGATATAATACTGCCGGCAAAAGGAGTGTATGCTGTGAGGGTTGTATGGCAGGGCAGTATATTAAAAGGTGTCGCAAATATAGGCACAAAACCAACTTTTAATAAAAATCAAACCACATTAGAGGTGCATATTTTTAATTTTAATAAACAGATATATGGAGAAACACTGGAAGTCATATTTGTGGAAAAAATACGCGATGAAATAAAATTTGACAGTGTTTCGGAGTTAATAAATCAGGTGAGGAAAGACTTCGCCAGGGCGAAAAATATTCTGGGTTGAATTGTTGTTATTAAATTTACTTTTTATTTGAGATGTGATAAAATCTATAATGAACATGAACCCTTGTCCGGTTCATCGAGTTCTCCGGCGATTTACTGGGCAATTGGGGATTTAGAAGAAAAAGGAGGTGACTGCAGAATGGCTTTGGTCAAGGAAGCCAAAAAGGCTATAATTGATAAATTTAAAACCCATGAGAACGATACCGGTTCTCCGGAAGTGCAAATTGCGATGTTGACAGAGAGAATTAACCAGTTGACAGAACATTTGCAGCAGCATAAGAAAGATCATCATTCTAGAAGAGGTTTGCTCCAAATGGTTGGCAAACGGCGCTCGTTGTTGAACTATCTCAGAGATAGCGATATTGAGCGATACAGAAAGCTGGTAGAAAAACTGGATCTTAGAAAATAAAAGCGGGGTTATTCCCGCTTAAATTTATTTGTAGCAAAAAGAAGGAAATAATAATCTTAATGTAGAATAGAATTTTGTATTTTATATAAAGGAGGAGTGAGTTCTTGGAACAATTTACAACAGAAGTAGCCGGCCGGAAGCTGACAGTTGAGACCGGCAAGTTAGCCCAGCAGGCTAATGGATCAGTTCTAATCAGGTATGGTGATACTGTAGTACTGGTAACAGCTACTGCTTCCAAAAAGCCCAGAGAAGGGGTGGACTTTCTGCCTTTAACTGTAGATTATGAAGAAAGGCTTTATGCTGTGGGAAAGATACCCGGAGGTTTTATAAAAAGGGAAGGAAAACCCAGCGAAAAAGCTATTTTATCTGCGCGGGTTATAGACAGGCCTTTAAGACCGCTTTTCCCTAAAGGCTTCAGAAATGATGTGCAGATAATTGCCACAATTTTATCGGTAGACCAGGATAATACCCCGGACATATTAGCCATAAACGGAGCATCATTGGCTTTATGCATATCGGATATACCTTTTGAAGGACCGGTGGGGGCGGTTTCCGTAGGTATGGTTGATGGAAAATATGTGATAAATCCCACCGTTGCCGAAGCGGAAAAAAGCCGTTTGAGATTGGTGGTGGCAGGGACAAAAGATGCGGTTCTCATGGTGGAAGCAGGAGCCGATGAAGTGACGGAAGAGGAAATGTTAAAAGCCATTTTGTTCGGGCATGAAGAAATTAAGAAGCTAGTAGAATTTCAGGAAGAAATAGTGGGCAAAATTGGAAACCCCAAAATGGAATTTCTAATTGAAGAAATTGATGAAAATCTGAAAAAGGATGTAAGGGAATATGCTACAGCAGAAATTCTCAAAGCCATTAGGATTTATGACAAGCAGGAACGTGAGGCTTATATCGATAAGATAAACGAAGACACTCTGCTGCATTTCCAGGAAATTTATCCGGAAAAAGAAAAGGAAATTGCTGATGTTTTATATGATATATTAAAAGAAGAAGTCAGAAAAATGATAACCTATGAAGGCATCAGGCCTGATGGCAGAACAAGCACTGAGATAAGACCCATATCGTGCGAAGTTGGAGTCCTTCCCAGAACCCATGGCTCAGGGCTTTTTACCCGTGGCCAAACCCAGGTGCTTACAGTGGCCACTCTTGGAGCGCTGGGGGATGTACAGATACTGGATGGCCTGGGTATTGAAGAGTCAAAAAGGTATATGCACCACTATAATTTTCCACCTTACAGTACAGGGGAGACCAGGGTTCTTAGAGGGCCCGGGCGCAGGGAAATCGGTCATGGAGCACTGGCAGAAAGAGCTCTTGAGCCCATGATTCCATCGGAAGAAGAATTTCCGTATACCATCAGGCTGGTTTCCGAAGTCATGAGTTCCAATGGTTCTACTTCTATGGCCAGTGTTTGCGGGTCTACCCTGGCTTTGATGGATGCAGGGGTACCTATAAAAGCACCTGTAGCTGGAGTCGCTATGGGTTTGATAAAACATGACGATAGGATAACCATTTTAACCGACATCCAGGGTATGGAAGACTTTCTGGGAGACATGGATTTCAAAGTTGCTGGTACCACCCAAGGAATTACGGCCATTCAAATGGATATAAAAATAAAAGGTATTGATGAGGAGATCCTTAAACGAGCGCTGCAGCAGGCTCGGGCAGGACGCCTGTTCATCATGGATAAAATGCTTGCTGTAATAAAAGAACCAAGAAAAGAACTCTCGCCTTATGCTCCCAGGATATATACAATGATGATCGATCCTGACAAGATCAGAGAAGTTATCGGCCCTGGAGGCAAGACCATAAATAAAATCATTGCTGAGACCGGTGCGAAGATTGATATTGAAGACGACGGAAGGATTTATATAGCTACACCGGATGAATATGCCGGTAAAAAAGCGATGGATATTATAAATAGACTGACTCAGGATGTGGAAGTAGGAAAAATATATATAGGCAAGGTTCTGAGGATAACTAATTTCGGAGCTTTTGCCGAGATATTGCCGGGCAAGGAAGGCTTGATTCACATTTCCAAGCTGTCAAAAGAACGGGTCAAGCGCGTGGAAGATGTGGTAAAAGTCGGAGATGAAATTCTGGTAAAGGTAACAGATATTGACAAGCAAGGCCGAATAAACCTTTCCCATAAAGATGCATTGAGTAATGTTCAAACAAAGAATCACTCGGAAGCATAAACCGAATTAAATCGGTTTATGTTTTTTTATATCATAAATTTCGCCTGGAAAAATAAAATTTTATTAAGAAATAAAAAAAGGCAGGCGAGGCATATGGGATTTTATACTTTTAAATTGTCTAAAAAGTATATGGGTCTTTTTGCGATTTTTATTTTTGTTGCTGTTTGGGCTATGTTGAAAACATCTACCCTAAAAGACATAGAAACTTTTTCAAAAACCAGGCCTATTTATGAGGGAGGAAGTGATAAAAAAGCTATAGCCTTTACATGTAACGTAGCATGGGGTAATGAATTTCTTCCACCACTCTTGCAAGTTTTTGAAGAAAAGAATGTGAAAATAACTTTTTTTGTCGAAGGGCGGTGGGCTGAAAAAAATTCCGAATTACTGCGCCTAATAGCAGAAAAAGGACATGAAATAGGTAATCATGGATACAGCCATGCTCACCATTCCATGCTATCTCTTGAACAGAATATAAATGAAATAAAAGACGCTGAAAAAGTACTTGAAAAAATTACAGGCAAGAAACCGGTGCTTTTCGCACCACCCTATGGCGAATTTTCTGAACTCACCATAAAAGCCGCCGAATCTTTGAATTACAGGCTTATCATGTGGTCTATCGATACAATTGACTGGAAAAAGCCGGGGGTAGATTATATAGTGAATAAGGTCTTAAAAAATGCAGGCAATGGCAAGATTGTTTTAATGCATCCCACAGAGGATACAGTAAAGGCCATGCCTGTAATTATTAAAAATTTAAAAAAACAGGGGTATAAAATAACAACTGTCAGTGACTTGTTATCCGAAGAATAATTTTTAAGTTGAAATAATGCTTTATTTCATGTATACTTTATTTAAAATAATAATAGATTGGAAAGGTATTGTACATGGAAAACCTCACATCTTGGGTTGATGTTGATCTGGATGTATTATCAAATAATATTAAAATCATAAAGGATTTCATCGGTGAAACAAAGATGCTGGCGGTTGTTAAAGCCGATGCTTATGGACACGGGATTGTCCCAGTGGCATTGACTGCCATCGAAAGCGGTGCCGATTTTATCGGGGTTTCGGGCCTGGATGAAGGCATACTTTTAAGGAAAAGCGGCATCGAGGCCCCAATTTTAGTTTTTAATACAATATTACCCGAACAGGCAGAAAAGATCATCCAATTTGACCTTACTGCCACCGTTTGTTCCCTTGATGTGGTACAAGCCCTTCACGAGGCGGCCAAACGGTTAAACATAAAGACACGCATTCATATAAAGGTGGATACGGGCTTTGGCAGATTCGGAATATTGCCTGAGCATACGCTGAAATTTGTTAAAATAATAAATTCCGATTTTAGAGCGGTAGATATTGAGGGAATATATACCCATTTCTCAACTGCTTCTTCTGCAGCTATTACCCGAAATCAATTCGAAAAATTCCAATCCGTAACAAACAAAATCCGGGAATCAGGATTTAATATACCTTTAAGACATGCGTGTAACAGTATTGCCACTATAAAGTATCCGGAAATGCACCTCGATATGGTGCGTGTGGGTAACTTGATGTATGGTCTTTGCCCGGTGGGCAATCTGAATATAAAAAAAACGGCAAAAGTTTTTTCCAGGATCATATTTATAAAAAAACTGCCAAGAGGCCATAATGTAGGTTATGGTAATAAATACACAACAAAAAGACCTACGACGGTGGCGGTAATACCTTTTGGGTATTATGATGGTCTTGAACTTTTGGTACCGCAACCCAACGGTGTTCTGGATGGATTAAAGAGCTTCCTAAAGCAGGTGTTGCTTGGTTTTGGAATATCAAGACAGGATAGGAAAGTAAGGATCAAGGGCCGAACCTTTAACATTATAGGTAAAATAGGTATGCAAAATTGCATGGTTGATGTGACTGACCTGAAAGATGACATATTTATAGGAGAACAGGTTGAACTATCCACCCGTAAGGTAAATCTTTGCTATAACCTACCAAGAGTATATCACAGGGAAGATGAAATATTTGTGGACTTGAGGCAGCGGACGGTAAAATTTGATACAGGAAACCACTACCATTATGAAAGAGGGAGCGAGCAGTTCATTGGATGAAATACAAGTAGCAGTAACCAGGGTTGAAGGGGCTGAGGATATTCCTCTTCCTAAATATATGACCCACCAGGCTGCAGGAATGGATCTTGCGGCTAATATTTTTGAAGAAGTTTATATTGAACCCGGTGAATATAAAATAATTCCGTGTGGTATAAAAATTGAACTTCCTCCCGGATACGAGGCACAGGTCCGGCCGCGGAGCGGGCTAGCGGCAAAATATGGGGTAACTTTACTAAACAGTCCGGGGACCATTGACTCCGATTACCGGGGAGAAATAAAGGTAATCCTTATAAATCTCGGGAAACAAAGATTCTCATTAAAGAGAGGTGACAGGATAGCTCAACTGGTCATATCCGGTGTTGTAAGAGCCCATCTCTATGAAAAAGATAAGTTGGATGAAACCCAGCGGGGAGATGGAGGATTTGGACACACCGGTGTATAGTTTGCATTTTATTACCTCTTGTTTCATAAAATATATGGGAGGTAATAAAAATGAGATTGAGCGAATTGAGCGGGAAAGAAATTGTAAATCTTTATGACGGAGCACGTATGGGAATTATAGGAAATTCTGACCTGGTTATTGATGAAAATAACGGCAAGATAATTTATTTATTGATACCCAATAAGAAGTCTCAATTCTTTCTTTTAGGTGAAAAAAATTATACAGAGGTTTCGTGGGATTCAATAAGAAAAATAGGCCCGGACATTGTTATTCTTGAAATGGATAGCCAGGGTTCAAGGAAAATGTGGAAACTTTAAATGCAAAACATGATTGTTTTACTTTGGAGGTGCTTTTTTATTGTCAAAAAACGGACAAAAGCTTCAAATCATACCCCTTGGCGGTATGGGAGAAATAGGTAAAAACATGACGGTGATTCAATATGATAAAGAAATAATTGTTATAGATTCCGGATTGATGTTTCCGGAAGAAGAGATGCTGGGGATTGATGTGGTAATACCGGATATAACTTATCTTATCGAAAATAAGGAAAATGTTAAAGGTATAGTCATAACTCACGGTCATGAAGACCATATAGGGGCACTGCCCTACGTGCTTCAGCAAATCAATGCGCCATTATATGGGACAAAATTAACGCTTGGTCTGGTGGATGGCAAGCTAAAAGAGACAAAATTCAAAAAAAGTGTTCCTATGAACATTGTGAAACCACCCGCGACGGTCCAAATAGGCAGCTTTACTGTGGATTTTATCAGAGTAAATCACAGCATTCCGGACGCCGTAGGGCTTGCAATTCATACTCCTGTTGGTGTTGTATGCCATACGGGGGATTTTAAACTGGACCAGACCCCTGTAGACGGTCGGATAGCGGACCTTCACAAGTTTGCGGAGCTGGGGTCAAAGGGTGTGCTAGTGCTACTATCGGACAGCACCAATGCCGAGCGTGAAGGTTACACCATGTCAGAAAAAGTTGTGGGCACTACCATTGAGGAAATATTTCAAAAGGCAGCCGGGAGGATTATCGTAGCCACTTTTGCTTCCAATATACACAGGATACAGCAAATTTTAGATTCTGCCTATAAATTTAACAGAAAAGTGGCGGTGGTTGGCCGGAGTATGGTAAATGTCGTCAACATCGCCCTTGATCTTGGATATCTTTCAATACCTAAAGGTCTTTTGATGGAACTGGACGAAATCGCCAGACTTCCCAAAGAGCGGGTGGTAATAATAACCACCGGCAGTCAGGGCGAGCCCATGTCTGCTCTGACTCGAATGGCCATGTCAGAGCACAAAAAAGTGGAAATTGTACCAGGAGACACCGTGTTGATTTCGGCTACTCCCATCCCCGGAAATGAAAAATTTGTGGCCAGGACCATTGACCACCTTTTTAAGCAGGGCGCAAATGTCATATATGAGGCAATTTCAGGTGTTCATGTTTCTGGCCATGCCAGCCAGGAAGAGTTAAAACTAATGTTGAATCTTATAAGGCCGAAGTTTTTTGTTCCTGTCCATGGAGAATACAGGCATCTGATACATCATGCCCAGCTGGCAAAACAGATTGGTATTCCGGAAGAAAACATTTTTATTGCTGAAAACGGAAGAGTCCTGGAATTTTCCCAGGATTCCGGGAGAATGGCAGGGAGAGTTACCGCCGGTAAGGTCCTGGTGGATGGTCTGGGTGTTGGAGATGTGGGCAATATAGTACTAAGAGACCGCAAGCAACTTTCCCAGGATGGTATTTTAATCGTGGTGGTAACCATAGATAAAGAAACTGCCGAAGTGGTGGCTGGTCCTGATATTATCTCAAGAGGATTTGTATATGTCAGGGAATCTGAAGAATTAATGGATCAAGCCCGGGATAAAGTTAGACAGGCTCTAAAAAAATGCCAGGATGAAGATATAAGCGAGTGGTCTACCATTAAGTCCCAGGTCAGAGATACATTGGGTAAATATCTTTTTGAACAAACCAGGAGGAGACCTATGATATTGCCGATTATTATGGAAGTATGACTATGTCATACTTTTTTTGTATATTTCGCTTAAAACTTCAAAGAATATAAAAGAAAACAATGGGAGCAACTCCTTAAACGTACCGTTCGGCTTTTGTTACACGCTGCGGTTTACTTTGAGGTTGTCCCACCTCTAGAAAGGATGAATAAATAAAAGAATGATTTCGTATAAAAGTATATTCAATGCTTCAAACGAAACTCAAACACCGCAAATTCAGGTGCCGCCTTTACCTGAAAAAGCTCCAACGGAATCTATAAATACTATTCAACAGTTAGGACAACTGGAAGTACCCAAATCGGAAAGCAATATTCACTGTATTACCATAGTCGGGCAAATTGAAGGGCATATAGTTTTACCGCCGCAAAACAAAACTACCAAATATGAACATATAATCCCTCAACTGGTTGCCATAGAGCAAAATCCAAAAGTGGAGGGATTGCTTATAATACTAAATACCGTGGGCGGGGATGTAGAGGCAGGCCTGGCCATAGCGGAAATGATTGTGAGTATGACCAAACCCACCGTTTCACTGGTGCTGGGTGGAGGCCACAGTATTGGAGTTCCTATTGCGGTGGCCAGCGACTATTCCTTTATAGCCGAGACGGCTACCATGACCATTCATCCCATCAGGCTTACAGGGCTCGTAATAGGAGTGCCGCAAACCTACGAGTATCTGGATAAAATGCAGGATAGAGTTATAAAATTTGTAGTGGAACACTCCAAAATTAATGAGTCTACTTTTAGGGAACTAATGTTCAGTACGGGCAAACTGGCCCGGGATATAGGCACAATTCTGGTGGGATCCGATGCCGTGGAGTGCGGCCTTATAGATGAAGTGGGAGGTATAGGCAAGGCAGTTAATAAACTTGAGGAGCTAATAAAAGAAAAAAAGCAGAAAGGGTAAAATGATATGCTATTGTACACAGCAATGCCCCTGGAATTGGTTTTAGATGGAATCGACAGGAAATACAACTTTAAAGAAATAGATGTGGATGGCATTAAATTAATCATAGAACCCATAGATATAAATCATGGCAAAATAGTGAGACTAATCAGCACCAACCCTCAGGACTATTTAAATAGTGAACTTTCACCGGGAAAGATTATAGAGTTTAAAATGTAGCAGGCTCAAAAGCCTGTTTTTTATTTACTAAAAAGGATTTTTTAAAAAAGTGGAGAATTAAAAAATAGAGGTGTTATTTTATGGGGAAAATGTTACAAAATATAAAAAATGAGATCAGATGGGAAATATGCGGACTACTGCTAATATCCGCTGGCATAATTGGAATTTTTTCCGTATATACGGATGCGGTGGGTATTTTGGGGGTTTTATTAAGTAGATATTTAAAGGGGTTTTCGGGAAGCGCCGCTATCATAACTCCAATTTTAATAATTTTATGGGGCATTTACTGCCTGTATAGAAGAAAAAATCCGGAGTTCACCCCCAGGTTGCTGGGATTGTTTATTATCCTGCTCATGCTGGTCTGGATTATTCATATAAAACTGCATATGTCGATGAAGGGAATGAATTTCATCGACCGTCTGAATAAAAGTGCCGATTTAGGTATTAAAGGCATTGGAGGCGGAATATTAGGCGAGATGGGTCTTTCCGTTTTATTCGGCATTTTTGGAGATACCGGTTCATACATTTTGATGGGCACTTTTTGCGCCATAGGTTTTATTTTAACTACGGGTAGTTCAATATCCGCTTTAATAAATAAGATAAAAAGCAAATTATGGGTTAAAAACATTAATATTGTTACTCCGGTTGAAAACGATGACAAAATAAAAGTGGTAAATATGTCGGGAGCAAATATAAAAAACATCAGGTTAAATACAACGCCGTCAAAATCCCAAGAAAAAATTGATGAGTCTTCCATTCCATCAGTTCCTTACGACGCGCCGATAATAATAAATAATACTGACATAAAAAATTTGAACTATACCCTGCCGCCGGTTTCATTGCTCAAAAAAAATTCGTCAAGACAGAACTCATTTAGCGAAAAGGAGCTTTTGAACAATGCACAGGTCCTGGAAAAGACTCTGGAAAGTTTTGGAGTTCAGGCAAAAGTCGTGCAGGTTAGCTGCGGCCCAACAATTACCAGATTTGAAATTCAACCCTCACCTGGAGTTAAAGTAAGCAGAATAGTTAGTCTTGCAGACGATATCGCGCTCAGTCTGGCTGCTCCGGATGTGAGAATAGAAGCCCCCATTCCCGGCAAAGCCGCTATAGGTATCGAAGTTCCGAACAAGCAGGTTTCAAGCGTACTTTTGAGAGATGTCATTGAAACTCAAGAATTCAAGACATCTTCAAAGTTGACCATAGCTCTGGGAAAGGACATCGGTGGCAACCCGGTGGTGGCAGACCTGGCGGAAATGCCCCATCTTCTTATTGCCGGAGCAACAGGTTCGGGTAAAAGTGTATGTATTAACACAATTATTTCCAGCATATTATACAAGGCCTTTCCCAACGAAGTTAAATTCCTTATGATTGATCCCAAGGTTGTAGAGCTAACCGTATATAACGATATTCCCCATCTATTGACCCCTGTAGTTACCGATGCTAAAAAAGCTGCCGCTGCGTTAAACTGGGTTGTCATGGAAATGGAAAAAAGGTATCAGACCTTTGCAAAAGAAGGGGTGCGAGATATAACAAGGTATAACGAGCTGAACACGGACAACCCCCTTTCAAAAGTATTGGTAATAATAGACGAACTGGCGGACCTTATGATGGTTTCTCCGAGAGAAGTCGAGGATAGCATATGCAGACTGGCTCAGATGGCGAGGGCCGCGGGTATCCACCTGGTGGTGGCCACTCAAAGGCCTTCGGTCGATATCATAACCGGCCTGATAAAAGCCAATATCCCTTCCCGAATTTCCTTTGCGGTTTCATCCCAGGTTGACTCCAGGACCATCCTCGATGTTTCGGGAGCTGAAAAATTGCTGGGCAAGGGTGATATGTTGTTCTTTCCCGTTGGTGCCTCAAAACCTACCAGGATTCAGGGGGCTTATGTTTCCGAGGAAGAAGTGGAAAAACTTGTGGATTTTGTCAAAAAACAAAAGCCACCGGCTTATGAAAAAACACTGTCAGACTTCAAAGAAGTAGAAACCGAGAAAAAAGAAGAAGAAACCGATGAACTTTTTAAAGAAGCCCTTCGTCTTGTCATTGACAGCGGACAGGCTTCCATATCAATGTTACAGCGCAGGCTCCATATAGGATATTCCCGGGCAGCCAGGTTGATCGACCAGATGGAGGAAAGGGGATTTGTGGGTGGATTTGAAGGAACCAAACCCAGGGAAATATTAATATCAAAAGAACAATTTGACAGATATTTCAACACTTGATGGTAATGGGATAGTCGAAAAATATCTAAAAAATGTTATTTTTGCTATTACCTGGGAAATATAAAACAGAAGGAGGTGTCAAAATGAACCAGAGCATCCAGGAAATCAACGGTACTAAAGAATTAGGGAATTTTTTAAGACAGGCAAGAGAAGAAAAAGGTATACAACAGGAGCTAATCCAGCAGGTTACGAAAATTCGCATGAAATATTTACAGGCCATTGAGAATGGCGAATTTTCTGCGATTCCTGGCGGTGATGTATATGTAAAGGGATTCTTAAAAAGCTACGCCGAAGCTGTGGGCCTGGAGCCTTCGACAATACTTCAGCAATACAAAAAAATCAGCGCAACAAAAATCAGTGAAACCCAAGAAGAAAACCCCATTTCATCAATAGAGCCATCAGATAATGAAAATATAAATACAATGATAAATTTTAAATTTATCGGTGTTTTGGTACTCATTATAGTATTTGGGGTTTTATTGTTTTATGGGGTGAAGTTTTTTCAGAACAAACCGGCCGGGCATTTAAATACTGATATGAACCACCAGATAACGCCACCGATGCAAAGCACCGATTCAATACCACAGACAAATATTCCCGAAGAAACTTCAACCCAGACAAAGAAAACAATGGTAGAACTGGTGGAAGATACACCGGAAAAGACGGTATATACTGTTTGGGATAAAATAATAGAGGTTAATCTTGAAATAACCCGGGACAGATGCTGGATATCGGTAAAAAAAGATGGTGAGGCTGCTTATGAAGGTACTCTAAGGTCGGGAGATACAAAAAGCTGGACTGCCAGTGAAGAGTTGGTTATAAGGGTGGGTAATCCACCGGTAGTAAAATTAAAAATAAACGGGCAGGATTTTGGAGTTATGGGAGGAAAAACTAGAAACATAATTTTTAAGAGGGGAGATTGAAGTCTCTCCTTTTAAATTTACAACACAAACAAAATATTGTATACTTAAAAAGCAAAAAAGAATATGGAGGATAAAAGTGGCTATTAAAGTAGGTTTAATTTCCCTCGGGTGCGATAAAAATCTTGTAGATTCAGAATACATGCTGGGAATACTCAAAAAGAATGGTTATATTATTACAAATGATCAGAAGGAAGCTGACGTAATAATCATAAACACCTGTGGCTTTATAGAATCCGCCAAGCAGGAATCAATCGACACCATTTTGGAAATGGCGGGATTAAAAAAGCACGGGAAGTGCAAGCTTCTTATTGCCACCGGATGCCTTGCCCAGCGATATAGTGACGAGCTTCTTTTAGAAATTCCGGAATTGGATGCGGTGGTAGGTACTGGAGATTTCGATAAGATTGATGAGATAATTCAACAAAAAGAACCGGCAAGGATAAATCTTACTCAAAATAAAAGTTTTTTGGATTATGATATTGATAACAGGTTGACGGTTTATCCTTATATTGCTTTTGTAAAAATTGCCGAGGGTTGTAACAACTGTTGTTCTTATTGTGCAATACCGCAAATAAAGGGAGCTTATAAAAGCAGGCATATCAATTCTATAAAAAAAGAAGTGGAGGTTCTGGTATCCCGAGGAATTAGAGAGATAAACCTGGTAGCCCAGGATACGTCCAATTACGGAGAGGATATATACGGCAAACCTTCCCTGCCGATGCTGTTAAAAGAACTGGAGAAAGTTGAGGGCGACTTCTGGATAAGAATATTATATGCATACCCCAACAATATTGACGATGAGTTGTTGAATACCATAAAAAACAGTTCAAAAGTGGTTAAATATCTGGATATACCTCTACAGCATATAAATGACCGTATATTAAAACTCATGAATAGGCCTATGGACAGCCGTTTCATCAAGGAACTCATAGAAAAAATCAGGGTGAATATACCGGATATAACGCTCAGGACTACTTTTATTGTGGGTTTTCCTACTGAAACCGATGAGGAATTTGAAGAGCTTTTGGATTTTATTCAAAATTACAGGTTTGATAGATTGGGAGCATTTCAGTATTCAATGGAAGAAGGGACTTTTGCATATACCCTGAAGCCGCAAATACCGCAAAGAATAAAAAGAGAGAGGTACGACAAATTGATGCTGCTGCAAAAGTCAATTTCCAGAAGAAAAAATTTAGAGCTAAAAGGAAAACTGCTGGAAGTGCTGGCTGAAAATTATGATCCTGCAAAAAATATAATGGTAGGGCGGTCACAAAAAGATGCACCCTTTGTAGATGGTACGGTAAAATTTCACTGCAAGGAATGTAAAGCGGGACATTTTTATACGGTCAAGATAATAAAAGCTCTGGAATATGACCTTTTTGGCGAAGTAGTATCATAGAATAGCTTAAAGGCATGTAAGTTTTGCCTTTTTTCTTTTTGGGACAAACCCGCTATAAATATGCTATAATTATATTATGTAAACAGAAGGGGTGAAAGATATTTGGATATCGATAAGGCAAAACTTATGCGCATTGCTGTAGTAACGTCGATTACACTGGTTTTAATGCTTGCCGGCCAGTGGATATATACAAAATATACCATAGAGAAATCGCTGGTAAATATTTTATCACAAAAATCCTGGATTGAAAAAGCCGATGTAAAAAGTGACAGGGGAAAAGTAATTGTTTTTGTGAAGTTCAAGGATATTGATAATTTCATGGAAGCTTATGATGATGTGTATGATACAGTGAATTACAACTTAAAGGGTAAACCCTTTTCAATATTAATTACTAACCGGCCGGACAGCGTCATAAAGGATGTTTACGAGAATTATATCCAGTTTATTGTGCACGAGGCGGTTCAGACCGGTAATTATACCGCAATGAGAATCAAACTTGATGAAATCGAATCCGAAAAAAAAGTTAAAATAACAACTTTTATAAACCAGAGAAATGTTTATATAAAGATAAAACATGAAAATTATTACTTTTATTATATAGTCCAAAGGTCCAATTGATAGAGGGAGAGGAGAAACAATGTTACTGGAAATAGGTATAGGCTTGGCCGCAGGTTTTGTAATATATCTTCTTATAAATGGTATCAATGTTTTACCTTTGATAGTTATGCTTGTGTTTGCTTATATTCTATACAACTTCCTGGATAAAAACAATTTTTTAAAAAATAATTCAAAGGTCATAGTCGGTGACAACAACATAACCTTCGATCAGATAGGTGGTCAGGATGTGGCTAAAAATGAACTCAGGGAAGCACTGGATTTCATAAGAAATTATGACGAGGTAAAAAAAATGGGAATCCGGCCTCTCAAGGGAATATTGCTGACAGGGGCTCCCGGTACCGGTAAAACCCTTATGGCCAAAGCTGCTACATCATATATTGATTCGGTTTTTGTGTCTGCATCGGGGAGCGAATTTATCGAAATGTATGCCGGGGTCGGTGCCCAGCGGGTTAGACAGCTATTTGAAAGTGCCAGAAACATGGCGCGAAAGATGTCTAAGAAACATGGAGTTGTGTTCATTGACGAGATTGAAGTCATCGCAGGAACCAGAGGCAAGCACACCAGTCACCTGGAATATGACCAGACTTTAAACCAACTGCTGGTGGAAATGGATGGCATCTCTTCCAATGAAGATGTGAATATACTGGTTATTGCAGCCACAAACCGGCCGGATATCCTGGATCCCGCCATACTGAGGCCAGGCAGGTTTGATAGGGTCGTCAGGGTAGATCTTCCGGATAAGGATGGAAGGTTAGAAATTTTAAAATTACACACAAAAGATAAACCCCTGGCCGATAATGTGGATTTAGAACAAATTGCAAAAGAAACCTTCGGCTTTTCCGGCGCTCACCTGGAAAACCTTTGCAATGAAGCTGCAATACTGGCCATGAGGGCCAAAGAGGATAAAATACATCAAACACATTTTATTGAAGCCATAGATAAAGTTATTATGGGTGAAAAGCTTAGCAGAAAACCTACCGATGAGGAAAGAAAACGCATTGCGGTTCATGAATGTGGTCATGCCCTTATCAGTGAACGGTTTAATCCCAACTCTGTTTCCACGATTACAATAACTTCCAGAGGGCAGGCATTGGGTTATATGAGGCAAAAATCCGAAGATGACATTTATTTATATACAAAGCAGTATCTTGAATCTCAGATTGCGGTAGCACTGGCGGGTGCTACAGCGGAGGAAATTGTGCTCGGAAATAGCAGCACTGGGGCGGCCAACGATTTTGAGCAGGCGGTAAACTTAGCTAAAAGAATGATCTTTTCTGGCATGTCTGAGCTGGGAGTGGTAGACAGGGATTCGATCCCGCCGGAAGAACTCCATAAGGAAATAAGTAATATTGTAACTAGTCAGAAAAACCATGTATTTAATCTATTGAAAGAAAATGAAGATGTTTTGCAAAAGATATCGGAGTATTTAATAGAAAACGAAAAAATAGACGGTGACACCTTCAGGAATTATTTGAAAGATTTCAGGGCAGCATAAAAATTTATAAAAAATAAAGGGATATGGGAAAAAACCACGAATTATGTATATAAAACTTCTTTGAAGGTGATTTTATGAGAGCAGAAACCATAGCTGTAGGTTCGGAATTGCTTTTAGGGCAAATTAGCAATACCAATGCCCAGATAATCTCAAGAGCATTGCAGGAAATAGGAGTTGATGTTTATTATCATACCTGCGTGGGAGACAACGAAGAAAGGATTAAACAGGTCTTTAAAATAGCCCTGGAACGCTCCGATGTCATTATATTCACGGGCGGTCTGGGGCCTACATTGGATGACCTGACAAAAGAGACCGTATCTTCATTTTTAAACCTGCCTCTTCAACTTGATGAACCTTCCCTGGAAAGGATTAAAGATTACTTTAAAAAAAAGGGAAAACCCATGACGCAAAATAACTATAAGCAGGCCCTCCTTCCGGAAGGTTCATCACCCATTTTAAACAGAAAAGGTACTGCCCCGGGGGTACTGCTAAAATATGGAGAAAAAATAATCATCATGTTGCCTGGGCCTCCCTTTGAAATGGAGCCAATGCTAACAGAATCGGTGATCCCATATCTTGCAAAGTCGAGCCAAAATACTATTTTCTCCAGAGTTTTAAAATTTTATGAAATAGGAGAATCGCTTCTGGAAGAAAAAATAAAGGATTTGATTGTTGGCCAGTCCAATCCAACCATAGCTCCCCTTGCCAAAATGGGTGAAGTAACCCTTAGAATTACCGCTAAAGCCGAAGATATAGAAACCGCCAGAAATTTGATAAGGCCGGTGGAAGAGGAGATAGTAAAAAGAGTGGGACAGTACCTTTACGGTTTTGATAATGAGAGTATAGAAGAGATAGTTGCCGGGCTACTGCTAACCAGCAAAAAAAGTATTTCTATTGCAGAATCATGTACAGGCGGCCTGATGGCCCATAAACTTACGAATATCCCGGGCATATCCGAAGTCTTTGAAAGAGGCGTGGTTTCTTATAGCAACAGGGCCAAGCAGGAATTACTTAACGTGAAAGCAGAAACCCTTGGAGAATATGGCGCGGTCAGTGAGCAAACCGCCATGGAAATGGCTCAGGGAATAAGGATTACTGCCAACACCGATATAGGAGTTTCTATAACCGGTATAGCGGGACCCGGCGGGGGATCTCCTGAAAAACCAGTGGGATTGGTTTATATAGGTTATGCGGATTCAAAAACTGTTATTGTTGAAAAGCACCTTTTTACAGGGGATAGAATGGATATAAAGCAGCGTTCGGTGGATGCAGCACTACATATGGTAAGGAGAATGCTCAAAGGTTCAGGTGATTGAATGAATCTTAAAAAAGCCATAAAAATTATGTGTGCTGTAATGGGTTCTCTTTTTTTCATACATTTTTTTGACAGCTTGATTGTGAATGTAAGCGGCATGGAATTTATTATTAATTTGAAACTTTCCTGGAAAGGATATACATCCATTGTATTGCCGCCCCTGGGCGTACTCAAAGCTACCACCCATAAAGCACCCGTCCAGATAAATATAGTTTTACAGAATATTAACCTGGACTTTATAAAATCCATACTGGATGTGGCGCCGAATAAAAGGGAACTTATTTTAATGTTTAAAAATCAAATCAACCACACACTTTATATACTGGCGGCCAAGACTGTGCTGCTGGGCCTTCTCGGAGCTGCTTTTGGCGGAATTGTTTTAAGACTTAAAAATAAAGAAGTAGTTCTGTGTTCGGTCATAGGTCTTTTAATAACAATATTGCTGCTCACATCGGTTTTTGCAACTTATAACATGGATGCCTTTAATACACCGGAGTATTCCGGAACTTTAAAAGCCGCACCATGGATTATAAATCTTTTAAACAAGGGGATTTCTCAGATAAATGAACTGGGCCAGCAGCTCAAGAATATGTCCGACAATATATCGACGGTCTTTTCAAAAATGGACGGTATCGGCCCTATAGATGGAAACGATGAGGTTATTCGGGTTTTGCATGTCAGCGATATTCATAATAATCCTGCAGCTTACGACTTTATGGAGCAGGTGGTCAAAAACTTCAAGGTTGATTTCATAATTGACACCGGCGATATTACCGATTACGGTACCCCGCTGGAAAATATGATAATAAAAAATCTGGCAAAGTTGTCAGTAAAATATATTTATGTTTCAGGGAACCATGATTCACAAAGTGTCATAAATATGTTGAAAAAAGCTAAAAATGTGGCCGTTCTCGATGGTAAAATGATAAATATAGATGGCATCAACGTGCTGGGATTTTCCGATCCCGCCTCTAAAACCGGGGATATAGAGCCGCCCGATGAAATGAAAATTATGGAGCAAAATTTAAAGATCCATGAGTGGCTTGATATTTCTCACAGTGAGGCGGATATCCTGGCGGTTCATAACCCCAAAATTACTGAAAATTTAATAGGGCGGGTCCCTGTCATATTGAATGGACATACGCATAAATTAAATTTATTCCATAGAGATGGAAGTATTGTCATAAATGCCGGTACTACAGGAGCCGCCGGTATACGGGGATTTCAGACCAATAGCGATATCCCGTATTCGGCTGTGCTGCTTTATTTTAAAAAACCCGGGAATAATCAAAAGACCGGCCTTATGGCCGCTGATGTCATAAAAATATCCAATCTAAAAACAGGATTCCAGGTGGAACGAGTATTCTTTAACCGGGGAGGTCGTACCCCTTGAATAGCTTGAGATGCTTCATATCCATTGAACTTAATCCCATAGTAAAAAAAGATGCTGAAGACTATATAAAAAACTTGCTTCCCAATGATTTTTTCAGAAGCATAAAATGGGTTAAACCCGATAATATGCATATTACCCTTGTATTTTTGGGGGAAACCCAGCTGGATAGTTTAACGCAAATAACACATGTAATGGAATCGGTATCAAATAAATACGATCCTTTTCCTATTAATTTGAGCGGCAGCGGTTTTTTCCCAAATGTGCGCGAACCAAGAGTTTTCTGGATAGGTATTGAAAAAACACCTATTTTATACGCTCTTAAAAAAGAAATTGATGCAGGTCTTACTAAGCTGAGTTTAGGCTTTGACAGAAAACCATTTTCGCCGCATCTGACCATAGGCAGGTTTAAATCCGCCCCGAACTCAAAACAGCATATAAATAGTTTGCCGGATTTTAAAGCTTCTTTTATGGCGGAAAAGATATCCCTGGTAGAAAGCAAGCTTTTTAAAGAAGGGCCTCTTTATACCGATATATTTACCTGCCCACTAAAAAAATCTGTTTGACTCCGTTAAAATTTCCCATTATAATTAGAAAAGAACGATTGTTTGGAGGAGGAGAAAAATGATTGAAAAGCAAAAAGCTCTGGAAATGGCCTTGTCCCAGATTGAAAGACAATTTGGCAAGGGATCTATCATGAAACTGGGTGAAGCCCAGGCCAGATTCAACGTGGAAGTGATTCCTACCGGGGCTTTGCCGCTGGATATTGCACTGGGAGTTGGAGGCGTCCCGAGAGGAAGGATTGTAGAGATATTTGGCCCGGAATCTTCCGGAAAGACCACGGTGGCCTTACATATCGTTGCAGAAGCCCAAAAAACCGGTGGCACCGCTGCTTTTATCGATGCGGAGCATGCCCTCGACCCCGTTTATGCAAAAAAGCTGGGCGTTGATACGGATAATTTACTTATCTCTCAGCCCGACACCGGGGAACAGGCTCTGGAAATAGCGGAAGCTCTGGTCAGAAGCGGTGCGGTTGACGTAATAGTGGTAGATTCAGTAGCGGCGCTGGTTCCAAAGGCTGAACTGGAAGGCGAAATGGGCGATGCCCATGTGGGCTTGCAAGCAAGGCTCATGTCCCAGGCTTTAAGAAAACTGGCGGGCGCTATCAGCAAATCCAAAACTGTTGCTATATTTATAAATCAATTAAGGGAAAAGGTTGGGGTGATGTTTGGCAATCCCGAAACAACCCCGGGAGGAAGGGCTTTGAAGTTTTATGCCTCTGTCCGTTTGGAGGTTCGAAAGAGTGAAACCATAAAGCAGGGTGAAGAGATGCTCGGCAGCAGGACAAAGGTAAAGGTTGTAAAAAACAAGGTAGCTCCTCCTTTTAAGCAGGCCGAGTTCGACATTATTTACGGCGAAGGAATTTCAAAAGAAGGGTGCATACTGGACTTTGCCGCTGAGGAAGGAATAATTCAAAAGAGCGGAGCATGGTATGCCTATGAAAAAGAGAGAATAGGCCAGGGCAGGGAAAATGCAAAACAATATTTGAAAGAACACCCCGATATATTAAACGCCATAGAGTTAAAAGTAAAGCAAAATCACAATTTGATAAAGGCCGAATCGGAAAAAAACCAAACATCCGAGGAAGAGGCATGATATGCGGTTTTTGTTTTTTACCGATACACATATAAAGGGCACCAATCCGCAGAACCGCAAGGATAACTTTCTCGAAACACTGCAAAAAAAGATAAAAGAAGTTTTGGATATAGCCGTTGAAAAAAAAGTAGATGTTATACTGCATGGCGGGGATATCTTTGACAGGCCTGATGTATCTCCATCATTGGTCAGGGAATTTGTGGTTTTATTAAATAAATATTCCATCCCGGTATATGCTGTAGCAGGAAATCATGACATATATGGACAGAATCCCCTTACGGTTAACAGAACCATGCTGGGATTACTGGATGGCATGGGTATTATAAAATTGATTCAACCGGGAGAAAAATTGATTTTTGAAGATGGTCCAAGGAAAATCCAACTCACCGGCCAACCTTATTTTTACGGGATAGACGGTGAAGACAAGAGGCAGAGTTATATGGTGGAAAAAAGCCATGATGTGAATTTCGCCATCCATATGGTTCATGGGATGCTTCTTGAAAAACCATTTTTTGAAGGCATGTCTTATACTCTTATAGAAGAAATAGTAGGTACCCAGGCCGATATTACATTGAGCGGCCATTATCATACGGGCTTTAATACAAAGGTAATCGATGGTAAATTCTTTATAAATCCGGGAAGCCTTGTCAGGATTAACAATAGCATGAATGAACTTTTAAGAATGCCTAAAGTCATCATTATTGATATAAATGAAAATATAGATATAATCGAAACAAATCTAAATTGTGCATTACCCGGTGATGAGGTCCTTGACAGGACAAAAGTACAGGCTTTAGCATTTAGAGAAAAAAAGCTGGCGGAATTTATACAGGGTATATATTCTACAGGTCAGTACAATACCATAAATATAAACAAAATCATAGAAGAGATTTCGAGACAGCAAAATATCAAGGAAGAGGTCGTAAAAGAGGCTTTACAAAGGATTGGAGCCGCTCAGGAAATGTTATCTCAAAACGGCGGCGAGGAATACCCCGAGGTGAGTTAAATTGAGTTATATTAAAAGCATAAAGCTTGTCAATTTTCAATCCCACAAAAATACTGAAATCTCATTGGATGAAGGATTGACGGTGATACTTGGCCCTACAGATCAGGGGAAAAGCGCCATCATACGAGCTTTAAAGTGGGTTTTGTATAATGAACCTCGGGGAACCGATTTCATTACCGTAGGCTGTAAATATTGCAGGGTTACCCTGGAGATGAGTAATGGAACTGTGATCATCAGGGAAAGAGATGGAAACAAAAACAGGTATATATTAAGAAAAGATGGCCAGGAACAGATTTTGAAGGTTTTGGAAACGGTGTCCCCTTTGAAATAACCAGGGCCCACGGTATACCCAAAATTCATATCGACAGAGATTCCACATCTGCGGTAAATTTAGCCGAACAACTGGAAGCTCCCTTTCTCATTTCTGAAAGTGGAAGCACCAGAGCGAAGGCTCTGGGACAGTTGATAGGAGTCCATATTATTGATGCGGCTCAGAGGAATACCATAAGAGACTTAATGGACGCAGAACAACGTAAAAAGTTAATAAACAGAGAAATTTCCGATATAAATGAAGAACTGAAGAATTATCAGGACCTTCCGGCTCTTGAAAGCAGAAGTGCTGCTCTCAAAGTTCTTCTGAATGAAATAAAACAAAAAAGAGCTTTATTAGTTAGATTTACAGAAATCAGACAAAGGCTGGTACCCACTACGCAGGGCATAGAAGAAGCCTGTAACATCCTCGACAAAACAACAAACGTAGGAAAAGCCGAAACAATCTACCATAAAATTGTCAATAATAGTGACAGGATTTCACTTTTAAAGGTTTTAAACAGGAGGATATATGAAACGGACAACCAGATTTCCCATATGAAGGGTATGCTAAGAAATACCGAAGGGATTTTTGCAGCAGAAAAAATTTCTCAGGAACTGGAGGAAATAAAAGAAAAAGTCCGGAAATATGACCAGATACTCAAAAAGATGATTTTAATTGACCAGCAAATGAAGGATCAAAGCAGGCAACTGGGCAGTTTTGAACATGTCCGGGACACCGAGAATCAGATAGAAAATATTTCTGAGAAAAATATGAAACTAGTATCGCTTGGCAATATAAGAAAAAATTTAAACGATGTGGATTCTTCGATAAAAAAAGGCGAGATGTACTTGAAGCAGATTATACAAAGCTTAGATTCCATGACCAGGCAGTATGCTTACCTTCTAAAAAAACTATCCCGGTGCCCCACCTGCTTGAACCCCATCGATGACCAGACGGCCCAGAGAATAATAGTTGAAATGCTTGAGTCTTAGAAGTAAAAGGAGTGTAACTTATTATTATGGACCCAGAAAAGGAAATCCAGGAGTTAAAGAATAAAATAGACAGGGCTAAGGCTTTGCGCTATAAAGCAGAAGCCCGCCTTGAAGAACTTCAGAAACAAAAACAGCAGCTTTTAGATGAACTGGCTAAATTGAATGTAAAGCCTGAGGAACTCGATACAGAAATAAATAATTTAAATAAAGAGCTGAAGGAGTTAATCGAAAAAGCCAAAAGACTTTTACCGCAGGATGTATAGAGGTGAAAAAATGCCAGATCAATATGAAAAAATCGTTGAAGAACTTGAAAAAGATTACGAAGCTTTTGCACTCAAATGTGCCATGAAAAAAAGCATGAAGCAAAAGCTGGAAAAAGATTTGGGCGGCAAAATAGAAGAATTACACAAGGTTAACTGTATGATCGACACGCTGGAACAGGTTCGCATATTGTTGCAGCGGGCTTCCGAATATGCCAGGGAACAGATCAAACAACAAATAGAAATGCTGGTAACCCACTGCCTGCAGTTTGTATTTGGCCCCTACCTGGAATTTAAAATAGAATTAAGTGAGATACGGGGTAAAGCCGATGCCGAGTTTTATGTAATTTCAATTTTCGACAATATGAAAGTAAAAACAAAGCCTCAGGATGCCAGGGGCGGAGGGATAGTGGATGTAATAGCTCTGGCATTAAGGATTGCCGTTATTCAAAGCACGAGTTCCTACGGTGACGGACCGCTGATACTGGATGAACCCGCCAAGCATGTGAGCAGCGAATACATTGCCAATGTAGCCCAGTTTTTAAAACAGATCAGCGAAGTATTTCACAGGCAAATAATAATGATAACCCATAACCAGTATCTGAGTGAAATAGCGGACCTTGCATACAGGGTGGAACTAAAGGATGGCTCCAGTGTGGTCACAGTTTATAATCCATAGTTTGTTTTTCTTGACATGATTATTAAAAAAGTATAAAATTAAATTGATATGAATTTTTTCAAGGAGCAGATTAATGGATTCGGGGATACGAACTTTAAATTAAATTAGAGTTTTCTCTATTTAATTCATAAAACCGAGTTCCCCTCGGTTTTTATTGTTTTATCCAGGAGGAGGTGAATAGGTATTAATCTTTTGAGCATTGTTATAACCATAATCACAGGGTTAGTAACATTGGCCGCCGGTTATTTAATCAGGAAATATATAGCTGAGGCCAAGATAAATTCAGCGGAAGAATCCGCAAAGAAGATTTTAGATGAAGCAGAGAAAAAAGCCGAATCCATGAAAAGAGAAGCCCTGGTAGAGGCAAAAGAGGAAATACTCAAGTTAAAAAACGAATCAGAAAAAGACCTTCGTGAAAGAAGAAATGAATTACAACGCTCTGAAAGAAGACTGGTTCAGAAGGAAGAATCTCTGGACCGCAAGATGGAAGCCATTGAAAAAAAGGAAGAAATGATTTCCAGAAAAGAGGCTGAAATAAATCAGCTTCATGAAAAAGTCAATGAATTATATTCCCAGCAGTTGGCAGAGCTGCAGCGAATTTCAGGTATGACTACAGACGAGGCAAAAGAATTTTTATTGGGTAAAATAAAAGATGAAATTCGCCATGATGCTGCAATGATGATCAAGGAAATTGAAACCCAGGCAAAAGAAGAGGCTCAAAAGAGGGCAAGGGAGATAATATCCTATGCCATTCAAAAATGTGCTGCAGATCAAGTGGCAGAGACCACTGTATCAGTTGTTACACTGCCCAATGATGAGATGAAAGGTCGCATAATAGGTAGAGAAGGACGAAACATAAGAGCCCTGGAAACTTTGACCGGTATAGATTTAATAATAGACGATACTCCGGAAGCTGTTATTCTTTCGGGATTTGATCCCATCAGGCGCCAGGTGGCAAAAATAGCCCTGGAAAAATTGATACTGGATGGTAGGATACATCCGGCAAGAATCGAGGAAATGGTTGAAAAGGCCCAAAAAGAAGTAGAAAACATCATAAGAGAAGATGGAGAGAAGGCAACGTTTGATACCGGTATCCATGGACTTCACAGTGACCTGATAAGATATCTTGGGAAACTTAAATTCAGGACCAGTTACGGGCAAAATGTGCTCCACCATTCTATAGAAGTTGCCCATCTGGCGGCTGCTATGGCCGCAGAGTTAGGTGTAGATGTCCAATTGACAAAGCGGGCAGGTTTGCTTCATGACATAGGTAAAAGTGTTGATCAGGACATAGAGGGGCCGCATGCACTGGTTGGTGCGGAAATTGCTAAAAAATATGGGGAATCCCCCGAGGTTATCAATGCCATAGCAGCCCATCACAACGATGTGGAACCCAGCACAGTTGAAGCCATATTGGTTCAAGCGGCTGATGCAATTTCCGCCGCAAGGCCGGGGGCAAGGCGCGAAACTCTCGAGGCTTATATAAAGAGGCTTGAAAAGTTAGAGGAAATAGCCAATTCCTTTGAGGGTGTGGAGAAATCCTATGCCATTCAAGCCGGTAGAGAGATAAGAATCATGGTTAAACCGGAAAGTGTCGATGATCTTGGTACTATAGAAATGGCTAGAAAAATTGCAAAGAAAGTGGAAGAAGAACTGGAATATCCAGGTCAGATAAAAGTGAATGTTATAAGGGAAACCAGGGCTACAGAATACGCCAAATAGAAATATCACGGGAATTTTTATAAGTTTTTTATAAAGTGCGCAACTCAGCGCACTTTTTTTGCAAAAATAATTAATGACAGTACAAAAACAGGAAATTGGGAGTTGAAAATAATGATATTGATGATGATTGGTGATATCGTGGGAAGACCTGGAAGAACCATCTTAAGAGAAAAGCTTCCCCTTTTGAGGAAAGAATACGAAGTGGATTTTGTTATAGCCAACGGGGAAAATGCAGCGGGTGGAAATGGGATTACACAGAAAATAGCTCAGGAATTGTTTATTAGCGGTATTGATTTTCTTACAATGGGAAACCATATTTGGGACAACAAGGATGTTTTCAATTTTATTGAAGAAGAGGCCAGAATGGTAAGGCCTGCCAATTATCCTTCGGGCACACCCGGCAGGGGTTATCAGGTAATAAAGATAGAAAGCGGAATAAGCATAGGAATAATAAACATCTCGGGAAGAACATTTATGAATGCCCTGGACTGTCCATTCAGAACGGCTGATGCAATAATAGATAAAATAAAAAATTCTACCAGTATTGTGATTGTTGATTTTCATGCAGAGGCCACTTCAGAAAAGATAGCTATGGGATGGTATCTTGATGGCCGCGCAACGCTTGTAGCAGGGACTCATACCCATGTTCAAACTGCCGATGAAAGAATTCTTCCCAACGGGACTGCCTATATAACCGATCTGGGCATGACAGGCCCCATGAATTCAATTTTAGGTATTGAAAAAGAAACGGTTATTAAAAAATTTATAAGTCAGCTCCCTGTCCGGTTTGAGGTAGCAAAAGGCCCTTCACAGATAAATGGGATAATTGTTGAAATAGATGAACAAACTGGTAAAGCTCAAAAAATACAGCGCATGGACATTAAAGAAATTTAAAAAATTAATAAAAATTTTTTTTACAAAACAAGGACTTTTCATTAAAACATAGAATAAAATAATTATAAAGCAATTTATGCAGGGAGGAATCGGATAAATGGAAGTGTTAAAAGTATCAGCTAAGTCTAATCCAAATTCGGTAGCAGGTGCGCTGGCCGGTGTTTTAAGGGAAAGGGGAGGAGCCGAAATACAGGCTATCGGTGCTGGTGCATTGAACCAGGCAGTTAAAGCTGTAGCAATTGCCAGGGGATTTGTAGCACCCAGTGGAGTAGATTTGATTTGTATTCCTGCTTTTACAGATATAGAAATTGACGGGCAGGAAAGAACTGCCATGAAGCTGATTGTTGAACCTAGATAAATAAAAATAGATATGGATATTTTAATAAAAGCCTGTTAATATTATAAACAGGCTTTTATTGAGTTTTTGATGTTTATTGGAGGAAATAGGATTGAAGGTGGATTTACATATTCATACAACATTTTCCGATGGAAGATTTACTCCTGCGGAAGTAGTGAAAAAATCTCATGTTATAGGATTAAAAGCTATAGCTATAACTGACCATGATACGGTAGAAGGCATACCCCAGGCTATGGAAGAAGCCCGGAAATATAATGACATAGAAGTTATTCCCGGCCTAGAAATTAATACTTATTATAACGGTCAGGAAGTGCATATCCTCGGATATTTTATAGAATATAATAAACCAGATCTTAAAAAAATATTAACTGATCTTTTACAAAAAAGAATAGAACGAGCGAAAAAAATGACCGAAAAATTGAAACAACTTGGAATCGATATCAGTTTTGAAGAAATAAAAGCCAGAGCTACCGGGCCATCTCTAGGCCGTCCCCATGTGGCAAGAGTATTGATAGATAAAGGATATGCGAAGTGTATAGAAGATGCTTTTGAAAAGTTTCTAAATCCCGGCAGACCGGCTTATGTCCCCAGACATAAACTAACTCCTTTTAATGCTGTGGATATAATAAAACAGAGCAAGGGAATCCCTGTTCTAGCTCATCCGGGATTGCTGTACGAAAAACATATTATACATGAGTTAATCGATTATGGTATTATGGGTATTGAAGTATATCATAAAGACCACACCATCGAGCAGGTAAAATATTATATGAACTTTGCATCCGATAGGGGCCTGTTGATGACCGGCGGCTCCGACAGTCATGGTGAAACCCCGCTTTTACTAGGTACCCTGGATATTCCATGGGAATTTGTATTAAAATTAAAACAGGAAAAATCAAGGTGCTGTATGTAAGGCTTTATGTATACAAAAAGCCAATATTTTTAATTGGCTTATTTTTTTTTAATTTTTTTATCGTGATTGCAGGATTTTGATGATATATGTAGAATATAATAAATTGTAAAAGGACTAAATGGACTATAAAAGAGCCATTATTCCCGAGGGAGAGTGCCAATGATTCAATTTAAAGTGCAAAAAACTCCTCTCTATTTACAGGTAAAACAGTATATTAAAAGAAATATTGATGAGAAAAAATGGACGATTGGTTATAAGCTTCCAACCGAAAGGGAGCTGGCAAAAACCCTGGATGTCAGCAGAAAGACTGTCAGTTTGGCTTATAAAGAACTGGAAAAGGAAGGAATAATAACTTCCCATCAGGGCAGGGGAACTTTCGTGATAAACAGACATTCAATGCAAAAAGATTCTCAAGTAGATAGGCTTATAGAAAATATAGATTACTGCATACAAACCTCAGTAAAAATAGGAGTTGAGCCCGATGAATTTCTGGATTTATGCAGGGCAAGAATAAATAGATACATTCAGGAATTAAAAAAGATAAAGCTGGTTTTCATAGAATGCAACAGAGAACAACTAGACTATTTTAGTAAGGAGCTTGAACTGGGAGCTGGAGTTACCATTACCCCCATTTTGCTTCAGGACTTTAAAAAAAATATAGAAGACATCAATAAAAAGATACAATCCCATGATTTCATAGTTACAACTTTTTTCCATATAGATGAAGTTAAAACTTTGATTAAAGACAAGAATATAGAAATCCTGCCGATGGCTTTAAACCCTCAACTGGAGAGTATAATAAAGATAGCTAGAATTAATAGAAACAACAATGTGGGGATTTTATCTATTTCACAAAATTTTGCGGAGAAGGTTAAAAATGCTATTTTTGAAGCAGGTCTTTATTTTGATAATATCAAAATTGAAACATCCACTGATTCCGATGAAATAAAAAATTTTGTTCAAAGCCTCGATGTTATTATAGTTTCTCCTGGCAGGAAAAAGGAAATATTGCCCTTTAAAGATGATAAAGATATTATTGAGTTTATCTTTGTTCCCGACATGGGATCAATTAATTTGCTTAAATCAGTAATATTAAAAAACCGTTGAATAGGGGTGATATGGTGTCGGAAAAAACTTTCAAAATTGATATCAATGATAAGGCATGTAAAAGATGCGGTATTTGTATAGCTTTTTGCCCCAGGAAAGTTTTTTCATCAGAAAACGGGAAACCAGTAGTAGTAAATTTGGATGCATGTACAAAATGCAAATTATGTGAACTGAGATGTCCCGACTATGCCATTGTGGTAGGGGGTAAAGAAGATGAGTAGTGAAGCAAGATTAATGCAGGGAAACGAGGCGTGTGTCGAAGGAGCCATTGCTGCCGGAATGAGATTTTATGCCGGATATCCCATTACTCCTTCTACGGAAATCGCAGAACTTTCGGCGGAGAAATTGCCAAAGGTCGGTGGTAAATTTATCCAGATGGAAGACGAGATCGCAAGCATGGGTGCAGTTATCGGAGCATCTCTCACAGGGTTGAAAGCTATGACAGCCACCAGCGGTCCGGGTTTTTCGTTAAAACAGGAAAATATAGGATTTGCCAGTCTAACTGAAGTGCCATGCGTGATAGTGAATGTCCAACGCGGTGGACCCAGCACTGGATTGCCCACACTGCCGGCTCAAGGAGATGTGATGCAGGCAAGGTGGGGGACTCACGGTGATCATCCGATTATTGTCCTTTCACCTTCCTATGTGAAAGAAGTATATGAACTGACCATTAGAGCTTTTAACCTTTCGGAAAAATACAGGGTACCATGCATTCTTTTAATGGATGAAGTTGTGGCGCACATGAGGGAAAAAGTAGAACTGCCTGATCCATCTACAATTAAAATTATAAACAGGAAAAAGCCTGCTCCCTCCATCGTGAATTATGAACCTTACAGGGATTATGACGGTGATGGAATTCCACCTATGGCCAGTTTCGGAGAGGGGATGTCCTTCCATGTTACAGGCCTTATCCATGATGTAACGGGCTTTCCATCAACTAATGCCAGGGTTACTGAAGCCCTTATAAACAGACTTATGAAAAAGATTTTTGACAATCTGGATGATATTCTGGATTATGAAAGCATTTTTGTAGAAGATGCTGAATCTGTAGTAATCTCTTTCGGCTCTACCGCCCGTTCGGTGCTGAGAGCGGTGCATCTGATGAGACAGGAAGGCCAAAAAATCGGCATGATAAGGCTAAAGACCATCTGGCCTTTTGCCCATAAAGCCATACAAAATTTATCGTCACAGGTAAAGAATTTGATAGTGGCAGAGATGAATTTTGGGCAGATGGTAGAAACAGTACGGGCATCAGCTGGGGGAAGATTCAATGTTGTAGGTTTAAACAAATTTAACGGAGAATTGATAACTCCCGATGAGGTTATAGTTAAGGTGAGAGAGGTGATGGGCCATGCGTAAAGAACTGGAAAAGTATTTCAGGACAGAAAAATTACCGCATATATGGTGTCCGGGATGCAGCCATGGTATACTGACAGGTGCTGTTATCCGAGCCATAGACAATCTCAAACTGGACCAGAAAAAGATATGTATAGTTTCGGGAATCGGGTGTTCATCCAGGGCTCCCGGGTACATGAATTTTTATACCTTACATACTACGCATGGCCGGGCACTGGCTTTTGCAACTGGCATCAAACTTGCAAATCCTGATTTAAAAGTAATAGTCCTCACGGGAGATGGAGATTGTGCCGCCATCGGAGGAAATCATTTTATCCATGCGGCCCGGAGAAATATAGATATTACCACCGTTGTGTTTAATAATAACATTTACGGCATGACCAGCGGACAGTATTCGCCCATGACCCCAAGGGGAGCGTATGCCACAACAGCGCCTTACGGAAATATAGATAGGAGCTTTGACCTTTGCAAACTGGCTCAATCTGCAGGCGCGACTTATGTGGCCAGAGGTACAGTATATCACATTCCACAGCTTATAAAATTGATCGAAAAGGCTTTGCAGCATAAAGGTTTTTCCTTTGTAGATGCAGTCAGTATATGTCCCACATATTTCGGAAGAAAAAATAAAATGGCATCACCCGTAAAGATGATGGAGTTTATAAGAGATGCGTCTATTCCTATAAAATCTGCTGAAAAGTTATCAAAAGAAGAACTGGCCGGTAAAATTGTGATAGGTGAATTTTACGAGGAACAGGCTCCGGAATATACGGAAGAATACGCCAAAGTTATAGAAAAAGTACGGGAGGGAAATTGAAGATGGAAGAGCGTACGGAAATACGGTTGAGCGGTTCCGGAGGGCAGGGTTTGATACTGGCCGGTATTATACTGGCTGAAGCAGCCATTCTGGACGGAAAAAATGCGGTTCAATCTCAATCATACGGTCCTGAAGCCAGAGGAGGCGCCAGCAGAGCAGAGGTAATAATAAGTGAATCATCCATTGATTATCCAAAGGTTACAAAACCCGATATTCTTCTGGCTTTAACGGAAGAGGCATTGATGAAATACAAGGACAATTTAAAACCTAATGGAGTAATTATTATAGACTCCAGTATAAAAAAACCTGAACTACCTGTAAAAATAATCAGTTTACCCATAATTGAAACAGCTCAAAAAAAGGCCGGTAGGGTTATAGTTGCAAATATTGTGGCACTGGGTGTCCTTACTACTGCAACAAAGATCGTGTCAAAAGTTTCTGTTGAGAAAGCTGTCATGGACAGGGTTCCCAAGGGGACAGAAGAGTTGAATAAAAAAGCATTGTACGCCGGTTTTGAGCTGGGAGAATCTTTTTAGACTTTTTACAACTATTAATTATGAAAGGGGGTCTATGATTCATTTAATTTAACATTATAGTTTATTTGGGGAAACTAAAAAAATGGAGGGAGTTTAAGATGTCAGAAACATTAAATCCGTTTGAAATTGTTCAAAAGGAGATCAAATCTGCCTGTGAAAAACTTGGTCTGGATAATTCTGTTTATGAAATTTTAAAAGAACCAGAAAGGGTTTTGACGGTATCCATACCGGTAAAGATGGATGATGGTACAACAAAAACCTTTATAGGTTTTCGCTCTCAGCATAGCACCGCCATCGGTCCTGCTAAAGGTGGTGTAAGGTTCCATCCCAATGTTTCTCTGGATGAAGTTAAAGCCTTATCAACATGGATGACCTTTAAATGCTCTGTCGTGGGAATTCCCTATGGAGGAGGCAAGGGTGGAGTCATCTGCAACCCCAAAGAATTGTCAAAAGGTGAACTCGAAAGGTTAAGCCGCGGATATTTCAAAGCCATAAGCCCGATTATTGGTCCTGAAAAAGACATACCGGCTCCCGACGTATATACCAATGCTCAGGTTATGGCATGGTTCATGGATGAGTTCAGTACATTGAAAGGATACAATACTCCTGGTGTTGTGACCGGCAAACCCATTATTATTGGAGGTTCGTTGGGCAGAAATGAAGCAACCGCTCGTGGAGCCACTTTCACTATCAGGGAAGCAGCCAAAAATTTAGGCCTTGATTTGACCAAAGCTACCGTTGCCATCCAGGGTTACGGCAATGCGGGCAGCATAGCTGCCAGATTATTGAGCGAACTTGGGTGCAAAATTGTAGCAGTAAACGACTCCCAGGGCGGTGCATACAATCCTGAAGGCCTGGATCCAAAAGCCGTTCTCGAATTCAAGGAGAAAAATAAGACGGTTAAAGGTTTCCCGGGCAGCAAAGATATAAGCGGTGAAGACCTACTGGAACTGGACGTGGATATACTGGTGCCGGCAGCTCTAGAAAATGTCATAACCAGCAAAAACGCAGCTAATATAAAGGCAAAAATAGTCGGCGAATGCGCTAATGGTCCTACAACTCCCGAAGCGGACAAAGTTCTCTATGAAAATGGTGTCCTGGTAATTCCAGATATCCTCTGTAATGCCGGTGGTGTTACAGTTTCATACTTTGAATGGGTACAAAATCTGATGAACTTCTACTGGACCGAGGAAGAAGTAAACACCCGTCTTGAACATATAATGGTCAAAGCCTTTAACGAGGTATATAAGATGCATAAAGATTACAAAGTTAACATGAGAGAAGCGGCTTACATGGTCTCCATTAAGCGAATAGCTGACGCTATGAAAGTTAGAGGCTGGATCTAAAGATGTAATAATCCCTCCCTGAGATTAAGGGAGGGATTTTCAAAATATCTTCGTAAACATTTATAAATATTAATTGTTGCCTTTGATTAGAAAATATTATATTATATTCAAAGAACCCGCATAATATTACCAGGGAGGGTAATAAAAGTTATGAGTGATAAAAATTCCTTTGAAAAATTAAAAGAAGAAAAGAAAAATTGGGAAGAAACAAAGCTAAATAAAATTTTGAGCAAGCATCCTGAACGGTATGAAAAGTTTTATACCAATTCCAATATAGAAGTTGAACGTCTGTATACAGAATTAAATGTACAGGATATGGATTATTTAGAGGACCTTGGTTTTCCTGGAGAGTACCCTTACACCCGGGGAGTCCAGCCTACCATGTACCGGGGAAGATTATGGACCATGAGGCAGTATGCCGGGTTCGGCACTGCCGAGGAGTCCAACCAGAGGTATAAATTTCTTCTTTCTCAGGGTCAGACGGGACTTTCCGTGGCTTTTGATTTACCCACCCAGATAGGTTATGATTCCGACCATCCTCTTTCCAGGGGGGAAGTGGGAAAAGTGGGTGTAGCCATTGACTCTTTAAAAGATATGGAGATACTATTCGATGGCATTCCACTGGATAAAGTGAGTACATCCATGACCATAAATGCTCCCGCTGCAATCCTACTTGCCATGTATATGGCGGTGGCGGAAAAACAGGGTGTAACACCTGATAAATTGTCGGGCACCATCCAGAACGATATCTTAAAAGAATATGTGGCGAGAGGAACATACATTTTTCCTCCGGAGCCATCCATGAGACTGATCACTAACATATTTGAATTCTGTTCTAAAAACGTGCCGAAATGGAACACCATAAGCATCAGCGGTTATCACATCCGTGAAGCCGGAGCCACAGCCATACAGGAAGTGGCCTTTACTCTGGCTGATGGAATAGCATACGTGGAAGCTGCCATTAAAGCGGGACTTTCGGTGGATGACTTTGCTCCAAGACTTTCCTTCTTTTTCAATGCCCATAATGACCTTTTGGAAGAAGTGGCAAAATTTAGGGCGGCCAGAAGGCTCTGGGCAAAGATAATGAAGGAAAGGTTTAATGCCCAGGATCCAAGGTCCATGATGCTAAGATTTCATACACAAACCGGAGGTTCTACACTTACAGCCCAGCAGCCGGACAACAACATCATAAGGGTCACCATACAGGCACTGGCGGCTGTTCTAGGAGGAACCCAATCCTTCATACCAATTCAAGAGACGAGGCACTGGCACTTCCTTCCGAAGACTCGGTGAGAATTGCCCTGAGGACCCAACAGATAATAGCCTATGAGAGCGGGGTCACTGAAACCATTGACCCGCTGGCAGTTCTTACTATGTGGAACATCTTACCAATACCATAGAACAAAAAGCCCGGGAATATATAGACAAGATCGACAAATTAGGCGGTGCGGCCAAGGCCATAGAAAAAGGATTCATGCAGCAGGAAATTCAGGACAGTGCTTATCGCTACCAGATGGAAGTGGAGTCTGGCAGGAGAATCGTGGTTGGAGTAAACAAATTCCAGATCGAGGAGGAACCACCCAAAGGTCTGCTAAAAGTGAACCCTGAAGTTGGAATAATGCAAGAAAAGAAACTCAAAGAACTAAAGTCTACCAGAGATAATCTGGCGGTAGCTGAAGCTCTAAAAGAACTGGAACAGGTGGCTAAAACCGATGAAAATGTGATGCCTGCCATTTTAAAGTGTGTTAAGTGTTATTGTACCCTCGGCGAAATCTGCGACACCTTCCGTAAAGTTTTCGGGGAATATAAAGCTTCTATTACAATTTAGAAGGGGTGATAATACATGGGACAGACAAAAACTATAAGGGTGCTTATTGCAAAACCGGGGCTTGACGGACATGACCGCGGAGCAAAGTAATAGCCAGAGCTCTTAGAGATGCCGGCATGGAAGTAATTTATACGGGGTTAAGACAGACCCCGGAACAAATAGTTGAGGCAGCCATCCAGGAAGACGTGGATGTGATAGGCTTATCTATTCTTTCGGGGGGCCCATAACTTCCTCTTTCCAAAGGTTGTTGAACTTTTGAAGGAAAAAAACGCTCAGGATATCCTGGTAATCGGTGGCGGAGTGATACCTGATGATGATATTCCCGGCCTTAAAGCAGCAGGTATAGCCGAAGTATTTACCCCGGGCACACCCTCGTCAAAGATAATAGAATTTATAAAATCTCACGTTAAATAAAAACCGAAAGGTGTTATTTTTAATGGATATAATACAATCCGTTCTAAACGGAGATAAAAGAAGCATTGCTAAGCTCATAACTTTAGTTGAAGAAAAATCCGATGATGCCACAAAAATATTGAAGACAATTTACAAGTACACAGGTAGAGCAAGAACAATTGGAATTACAGGGGCGCCGGGTAGCGGAAAAAGTAGCCTGGTAAACAAACTCACCCATATTTTAAGGAAAAAAAATAAAAAAGTGGGAATTATTGCTGTGGACCCCACCAGTCCCTTTACTGGGGGAGCTATTTTGGGCGATAGAATTCGTATGCAAGACCTTACTCTGGATGAAGGGGTTTTCATTCGAAGCATGGGTACCCGTGGCGCTTTAGGAGGCCTTTCCAGAGCCTGTTATGATGCCGTCAAAGTTCTGGATGCTTCAGGTATGGACTACATAATCATTGAAACCGTAGGTGTGGGTCAGTCGGAAATCGATATAGTAAAGCTGGCTGATATCGTTTTGCTGGTTATGGTGCCGGGAATGGGGGATGATGTTCAGGCTATAAAAGCGGGAATTATGGAAATAGGAGATATCTTTGTAGTCAATAAATCTGATAAAGACGGCGCTGATAGACTTGTTACTGAAATAGAGATGACTTTAGACTTGAGTCCCCATAAAAATTCCTGGAAACCAACCTGTGATAAAGACCATAGCCACAGAGACTTATGGAATTGTCGAACTTAGTGAAAATATTGAAAAGGTATGGAACCATATGACACAAGGCGATTATTTAAAAATAAAACGAAAAAACAGGATAAGACAGGAAATAATCGATTTATTAACCGAAACTCTTATAAAAAAAATGATGTCAAGGTATTCCGAAAAAATTGATGCGCTTGTAGAAAAAGTTCTGGAAAGGCAAATAGATCCATACTCTGCCATGGAGATAATTATTTCAGATGCTAAATAAAAATTTCATGAGGAGGTTTAAAAATGGTAGAGAAGATAGACCACATAGGCATTGCCGTAAAGGATTTAAATGAAACTTTAAAGATTTATACTGAAATCCTTGGTTTAAAATCAGCCGGGGAGGAAACTGTGGCAGAACAGAAAGTAAGGGTTGCCTTTATCCCCGTAGGTGAAAGCGAGATCGAGCTTCTGGAGTCCACCGAGCCCGATGGAACCATAGCAAAATTCATCGAAAAAAAATGGAGAGGGCATCCAGCATATTGCATTAAGGGTGGATAATATAGAAAAGACCCTCGAAGATTTGAAAGCCCGGGGGGTAAGGCTCATTGATGAAAAACCAAGAAATGGTGCCGGGGGAGCCAGAATAGCCTTCATTCACCCTAAAGCCACTAAAGGGGTTTTGATAGAATTATGTGAAAGAACATAAGATGCATTAAAACACAAGGAGGGTAAATATCTTGGAAACCATTGAGCAAAAGTTAAAAACCTACAAGAAAAAAGAAAGACTATCGAACAGGCTGGAGGTGAAAAACGCATAGCAAAACAGCACGAAAGCGGCAAGCTCACCGCCCGGGAAAGAATCCAAAAACTCCTTGACGAAGGAAGCTTCGTCGAAATCGACGCCTTTGTAGAACACCGCTGCATCCAGTTTGACATGGCAGAAACTAAAGCCCCGGGTGAAGGCGTAGTCACCGGCTACGGCACCATAAACGGCAGGCTGGTCTTCATATTTGCCCAGGACTTTACCGTCATCGGCGGGTCCCTGGGAGAAATGCACGCCGCCAAAATAGTAAAAGTCATGGACATGGCTATGAAAATGGGAGCTCCTTTAATAGGATTAAATGATTCCGGCGGCGCCAGAATACAGGAAGGCGTGGATGCGCTGAAAGGCTATGGAGAAATCTTTTACAGGAACACCCTCGCATCCGGAGTAATACCTCAAATTTCGGTCATCCTGGGCCCCTGCGCCGGAGGAGCCGTATATTCCCCAGCGCTCACCGACTTTGTATTCATGGTCTCCGGCACAAGCAAAATGTTCATCACCGGCCCACAGGTAATCAAAGCCGTAACCGGAGAGGAAGTCAGCCCCGAAGACCTGGGCGGGGCAAAAGCCCACAACCAGAAAAGCGGTGTCGCCCACTTCATGAGCCAAAACGAAGAAGAGTGCTTTGACCAGATAAAAAAAACTGCTGTCATACATACCATCCAACAACCTGGAAGATGCACCCTTCAAAGAAACGGGAGACAGCCCTGTAAAGATACTACCGGAACTTGACAATATAGTGCCCGTCGACCCAAACAAACCCTATGACATGAAAGAAATAATCAAAATGGTGGTGGATGAAGGCGATTTCTTCGAAGTACAGCCCCTTTATGCCCAAAACATGATAACGGGCTTTGCGAGACTATCCGGCCACAGCGTCGGAATCCTGGCAAATCAACCCAGAGCTCTGGCGGGTTGCCTTGACATAAATGCCTCCGACAAAGCAGCAAGATTCATCCGATTCTGCGATGCCTTCAACATACCCCTGATAACCTTTACCGACACCCCCGGCTACCTTCCCGGAGTAGCCCAGGAACATGGAGGAATAATCCGCCACGGGGCAAAGCTGCTCTATGCCTATTCCGAAGCCACCGTCCCGAAGATAACCGTCATCACCCGCAAAGCATACGGAGGAGCATATATAGCCATGTGCTCAAGGCACCTCGGAGCAGACCAGGTCTTTGCATGGCCCACAGCAGAAATAGCAGTCATGGGCCCCGAAGGAGCGGCCAATATCATATTCAGAAAAGAAATAGAAGAATCCAGCGACCCGATAGCCACGAGAAATGAAAAAATAGAAGAATACAGGGATAAATTCGCCAACCCCTATCAAGCCGCAGCAAGAGGCTACGTGGACGATGTAATAGAACCATCCGCCACCAGAGTAAAACTCATTTCCGCCCTGGAAATGCTGATGTCAAAACGCGAAACAAGACCTGCCAAAAAGCATGGCAACATTCCGGTATAAAAGAGGTGAACCAGATTGAATAGTATTGCACAGGACCTCATGGAATCACTAAAAACAGGATTACTGGGCATGGGCATAGTAATGGTAGCCCTGTATAGTCTCTCTTTAATTCTGGATCTTATGAGATATATATTCTATCCCCAGGCAAGACAGGTAAAAAAAAATGAAAAAACTGGAGAACCAGTAGAAGAAATAAAACAACCGGAACCACCCCATGAACAGGATAACCGGGAACTGGTAGCAGTAATTACTGCAGCATTGAGTGAATACCTGCAAAAACCCATAACACATATCAGAATAGGTTCCATACGCCAGATTCACAAAACTACTCCCGAATGGGGAAGGGCAGCAAGATACGAAAATGTATACAATAATCTTTAATCAATTTTAAAATGTGTATGAAAGCAAAGATATTCCTTAATATAGGGCTTTCCATAGCACATTTCAAAAAAGCTACCGCTGTCAATTAAAATATAATAATGAAAGCTTTTTTATGAAAGGAGATAAAAACTATGAAGAAATATAAAATAACCGTAAATGGCCAGACTTATGAAGTAGAAGTTGAAGAGATAGGTGGTACCGGGCTGGTTAAAGAGGAGACACCTGCGCCTGTGGCCACAACAGAAAAGCCAAAAGAAGCGCCGAAACAGGAAACTCCAAAGCCAGCACCTGCTACCGCACCGGCACCCAAAAAAGCTGCACCTGCCGGTAAGGCAACAATCACTGCCCCAATGCCCGGAACCATACTTTCCGTAAAAGTAAAAGAAGGCTCAAAAGTATCAAAAGGCGATGTAATAATGATATTGGAAGCCATGAAAATGGAAAACGAAATCCTTGCTCCCCAGGATGGAATTATATCTTCCATAGACGTATCCGAAGGAGCATCCGTAAATACCGGCGATATACTGGCTACCATGGAATAAATAATTAAACGGGAGTGGAGAGCCTTGCTAGACCAAATAATAAATTTCATTAAAACCACCGGATTTGTAAATATAACCATCCAACAATCAATAATGCTATTAATATCCTGTATCCTGCTTTACCTTGCCATAGTAAAAAATATGAACCGCTGCTTCTGGTGCCCATAAGCTTCGGCATGCTCCTGGCCAACATCCCTCTGGCCAACCTCATGCAAAAAGGAGGATTTCTGTACTGGATATACCAGGGCGTAGAACTTGATATTTACCCACCCCTCATCTTTTTGGGAGTAGGTGCCATGACCGATTTCGGCCCCCTCATCGCCTACCCCAAGAGCCTGCTTCTTGGAGCCGCCGCCCAGTTTGGCGTATTTACCACATTCCTGGGAGCAACACTATTGGGGTTTAACTTCAAAGAGGCAGCATCCATAGGAATAATAGGCGGAGCCGATGGCCCTACCGCCATATTCCTTTCAAGCAAACTTGCCCCCACCTGCTGGGAGCCATAGCCGTATCGGCATATTCATACATGGCCCTGGTACCCATAATACAGCCTCCCATCATGCGCCTTTTAACCACCAAAAAAGAGCGCATGGTAACCATGGAACAATTAAGACCCGTTTCCAAAACCGAAAAGATAATATTCCCCATAATAGTTACAATTCTTGCCAGCTTCCTGGTCCCGCCGGCTACCGCACTAATAGGCTGCCTCATGCTGGGAAATCTCTTTAGAGAATGCGGAGTCGTTGAGAGACTCTCAAAGACTGCCCAGAATGAGCTTATCAACATCATCACCATATTCCTGGGCACCACCGTCGGAGCTACAGCCAGTGCCGAAAACTTCCTGAGAATACAAACCATTGAAATACTGCTCTTAGGTCTTGCAGCCTTTGCCATGGGGACGGCAGGCGGAGTGCTTCTGGGAAAACTCATGTATGTATTATCCGGAGGGAAAGTAAACCCCTTGATCGGTTCTGCCGGAGTTTCGGCAGTGCCTATGGCTGCCCGGGTTTCCCAGGTTGTAGCCCAGAAAGATAAGCCCGGCAACTTCATACTGATGCACGCCATGGGTCCCAATGTGGCGGGGGTTATAGGGACTGCCATAGTGGCAGGAGTTTTGCTGTCTCTATATGGTGGTTGATAAAATAAGGACTTTTTACCCTGAATAAATAATTGTTTTATACATGATTTAATTGTGATATAATTTCCATAAAATATTTAAAGAAAGGAGAATTGATGTTGCAACAAAAAAAGGTTGGCATTACAGATACCATATTGAGAGATGCACATCAGTCCCTTATTGCAACCCGCATGAAAATCGATGAAATGCTTCCCATCGCTGAAAAATTGGATAAGGTTGGTTTCCACTCTCTGGAAATGTGGGGTGGTGCTACATTTGACAGTTGTATCCGCTTTTTGAACGAGGACCCATGGGAAAGGCTTAGAAAGCTGAAGGAAAAGATTAAAAATACGCCTCTTCAGATGTTGTTAAGAGGCCAGAACCTTCTTGGATACCATCATTATCCGGATGATGTGGTTGACCTGTTTGTAAAGAAATCCATAGAAAACGGTATTGACATCATAAGGATATTTGATGCGCTAAACGATATAAGAAATATGGAGAAGGCCATAGAAGCAACAAAGAAATATAAAGGCCACGCCCAGGGCACGGTGGTTTACACTATAAGCCCGGTCCATAACAACGAGTATTATGTATCCGTTGCCAAACAGCTTGTGGACCTGGGCATAGATTCGCTGTGTATAAAGGATATGGCCGGCTTGCTTTCGCCCTATGATGCTTATGAACTGGTTACAAGACTTAAAAAGGAAATCAATGTACCCATACAGCTTCACAGCCATTATACCAGTGGTATGGCTTCCATGACATATTTAAAAGCAATAGAAGCCGGCGTGGATGTGATCGACACGGCCATGTCTCCTTTTGCTCTTGGAACATCTCAGCCACCCACCGAAACTATGGTGGCCGTTTTGAAAAATACTCTCTATGACACAAATCTTGATATGGGCCTTCTTTCTGAAATAGCAGACCACTTCAAGGAAGTCAGGACCCATTATAAGATTGACAGCATTATTACCATGGTGGATACCATGGTGCTAAACTACCAGATTCCCGGTGGAATGCTGTCAAATCTGACAAGTCAGCTAAAACAGCAAAATGCCTTGGGCAAACTTCCAGATGTTTTAAAAGAGGTTCCAAAAGTCCGGGAAGATCTGGGATATCCTCCGCTGGTAACACCCACCAGCCAGATAGTGGGTACACAAGCAGTGGTTAACGTGATTACCGGAGATAGATATAAAATGGTTATCAATGAAGTGAAAAATTATGTCAGGGGGCTTTACGGTAAACCGCCTGCGCCAATATCTCCGGAGATAAAGCAAAAAATAATCGGCGATGAAGAGGTCATCACCTGCCGTCCGGCTGACCTACTGGAACCGGAACTTGAAAAGGATTTAAAAGAAATCGCCTATTATATAGAACAGGACGAGGATGTTTTGACCTATGCACTTTTCCCGCAAATTGCTGTTAAATTCTTTCAAGAACGCCAGGCCGGAAAATATAAAATAGACAGTAACCTGACTCAAAAAGAAAAATTTGATGTTTATCCTTCTTAAATACCCTGAAAAGGGTATTTTTTGTTGTACTGGTGAAGATTACATAAAGGATTTTTTTGTTTTAAGTTGAATTTAAATTATAAAATATCTATTAGGAAGTGTCATGATGAAAATTGAAGGAGAAAAAATAAATCTCAGAAATGTGGATGTTTCCGATTTTACCAAAATTATAGAGTGGCATCAAAACCAGCTTCTTACATACCTGGCCGGAAAGAGACTACCAAAAAATATTGACGAATGCAATGAAAGATATTTAAAAAAAAGCCTTTTAAATCACATTCTGGCCATAGAAGATAAAAGCGGCAATTTTTTAGGAGAAATTGAAATCAGCCATATACAATGGAAGGAAAAAATGGCAGAACTTTTCATGTACATAGGGGAAGAAAATCTATGGGGAAAAGGTTATGGCACTGAAGCCTTATCAGTTTTTATCAATTATATTTTTAACACTAAAGGTTTTAAAACCATATACCTCAGGGTATACGAAAATAATAAAAGGGCCATAAGGTGTTACGAAAAATGTGGGTTCAAGAAAAAAGGTATACTCAAGTTTAAAAACCAAAAAATCCATAGCGATAACTTAATTCTCATGGAAACCAGTGCTAATATACTAAAAAATAAAAAATCTTAGAGGCATTTTTTTAGATAGTATAGCTTATACATAAGAGTAGGATATTTTGTAAAAGGGTGAGATTACATGTCAAGACGGCTGACCCTAATCCTGGCTGTCCTGCTCTTATGTTTGTCATCGGTGTTGTTATATATTTTTTTTGAAACAACAAACTATAACTCAAAGATATTTCCGGGCATATATGTGGCTGATTTTTATGTTGGAGAACTTTCAAAAGAGCAAGCCGAAATAAAACTTAGAGCTGCAGTCCGGGATTATATTAAAGGCCCTGTTACTCTTATTACTAAAAATAAAAAATGGCTCTTTTATCCAGCAGAGTTTATTGAATTTAATTTCAAGGAAAGTATAGATCGGGCATTTGTATCAGGAAGAAATAAGTTTTTCCTGCATAATTATATTACAATGCTTCAATACAAAAAAAATCCCATACACCTACCGCTGGTGGCGGAATTTAAAGAAAATGTGCAGGAGGGCACTTTCAAGGAAATAGAAGAAAGTGTTTATGCTGAACCGAAAGATGCATTTTTTAAAATAAATGGCGATTTAGTCGATATAGTAAGTGATGTGAAGGGCCAGGAACTTGATGTTGATAATTTAAAAAAAGATATTATCGAAGCATTATGGAAAAAAAATAAGGTTGTTAACATCCCTGTAAAACAGATTCAAGCCAGAAAGACCCGCGAAGATTTGCTGAAGATGAATATCAAGGTCAAGGTGACGGAGTTTTCCACCAAATTCAACAAGGCTCTGAAGGAAAGGACGCAAAACATCCGCCTGTCGGCGGAAAAAATTAACGGTCTTATAATAGCTCCAGATGAAGTATTTTCTTTTAACGATGCCGTAGGCGAACGTACCGGGGAAAAGGGTTACAAAGCTGCCCCCATTTTTTTTAGAAACGAAACGGTTCCAGGCATAGGCGGAGGAGTATGCCAGTTATCAAGTACCATATATAACTTAGCACTTATAACCGATATGGAAATAATCGAAAGGTCAAACCACTCCTTGCCTGTCTCTTATGTGCCGCTGGGGCGTGATGCAACGGTAAATTATAACCATATAGATTTAAAATTCAAAAACAATACCGGCGGTTATATCATGATATATACCGAAGTCATGGATGACACCCTTACCGTGAAATTTTACGGTAGCAAAAAAAATGAGCAAAATGTCAAATTTGTTTCCGAAGTAGTAAGAAAAATACCACCTCCGCTTATAATCAAGAAAGATAATAACATGGAAAAGGGGAAAACCAGGATTAAAGAAGGAAATCCGGGATACCAGGTGAGGTTATGGAAAATTTATGGTGTCAATGGAAGGGAAGAAAAAAAGCTGATTTCGGAAGATACATATAACCCTGTTCCATCAATTTTATATGTGGGTGAAAAAGATGAGAATGCAGGAAGCTTTAATCCTGGTCCATCAAACGAAACCGGCAGAAATGAAATAATGGAAAATATCACCAATGAATAAAACTTATACTTTAAACTCCATTCTACCCCTTTTATTAATGGGGTATTTTTTATTGGGCTTTAAGCAGGTTTATGTTATAATAAACAATAGGATGGGGAGGAACACTATGGCGGATTTAGAAAATTTTATAAAAGAGCTTGAAGTGCAAGAAATCCAGTTGCCTTACAGTATTAAGCTTATGCTCGACCTTAAAAACGAGTTTAATTTGAAGGAGATTTACTCATCAAACGGATTGCTGGAAATAATAAAAGCCGACAATCCGGAATCTGAAAGCATGAGAACATTTATTTATGAAAAAATAAAAGAGTATTTAAACGCATGCACCGATTGCCTTCTCCATTCATCTGACAGTTGTACCCGAAAGGTGCCCGGGGAAGGTTGTTTGAATTCGCCTCTGATGCTTATAGGAGAAGGGCCGGGTTTTGATGAAGATAAATTGGGCAAGCCTTTTGTAGGCCGAGCCGGACAATTATTGACCACTATTTTAAATAAACTGGGCATAAATCGTCAGAAAGTGTATATCTCCAATGTGGTGAAATGCCGCCCGCCCATGAATAGGACTCCTTTTGTCAAAGAGATGAAAGCCTGTTCAAGGAATCTGGAATTGGAACTTACATTTATAGCTCCCAAAGTCATCATTGCCCTGGGTTCGGTGCCATTAAACTATTTTAAGCCCAATAGCAGCATCATGCGGGAAAGAGGAAAATGGATATATACCAGGGGTTTCTGGGTAATGCCTACTTTTCACCCGGCGTATATTCTTCGCCAACAGGGAAAAGCTTTAAATAAAACCAAGTGGGATGTATGGGAAGATTTTAATAAAGCTCTGGCCAAGGTCAGGGAATTATGTCCGGAATATAGTTTTAACTAAAGTTTAGAGCCGAGAAAGGAAGTGTATCCTGGATTGTTGAAGTATAAAATAATAACCTGGGGTTGTCAAATGAATATTCACGACAGTGAAGTCATATCCGGAGTCCTTCAAAAACTGGGTTACTGTCCTGCTGATTCTCTAAAAGAAGCTGATCTCATAATATTAAATACCTGCTGTGTCAGGGAAAATGCCGAAAGGAAGGTCTATGGGAGAATAGCCCAGCTAAAACAGTTCAAGCAAAAAAATCCCAATCTCATCATAGCAGTTTCGGGGTGTATGATTCAGCAGCCCCATGTTACTGAATATATTTCTGAACATCTTCCATATGTGGATCTGGTGTTCGGAATACACAATGTCCATAGATTGCCTGAGCTCATTAAAAATGCGAGACAGGCCAACCTGCCTGTTATCGAGGTAACGCGAGATAACACCCAGCTGGAAGAAAACCTTCCCATAAAAAGAGGCGAAGGGGTAAAGGCATGGGTCAACATAATATACGGCTGCAACAATTTCTGCAGCTACTGTATTGTGCCATATGTCAGGGGACGGGAAAAGAGCAGAAAGCCCGAAGATATCTTAAAGGAAGTGGAAGAATTATCAAAGCAGGGTTTTCTTGAGATAAACCTGCTGGGCCAGAATGTAAATTCCTACGGAAAAGACCTGGAAGAACCCATAACATTTCCGGAACTTTTGCGCAGAGTCAACTCCATCGACGGCATTAGAAGGATTAGATTCATTACATCTCATCCCAAGGATTTATCCGATGAACTCATAATGGCCATGAGGGATTGTGAAAAAGTCTGCGAGCACATCCACCTCCCGGTGCAGGCGGGAAGCAACCGTATACTTGAAAAAATGAACCGCAGATATACCCGGGAACATTATATTAGTCTCGTGGAAAAATTAAGAAAAGCTGTGCCTGAAGTAGCCATAACCACGGATATTATTGTAGGTTTCCCGGGAGAAACCGAAGAGGATTTCCGGGATACCCTTGATCTGGTAAAAACTGTGGAATTCGATTCGGCCTTTACCTTTATATATTCCAGACGCCAGGGAACTCCCGCCGCCGAAATGGAAGATCAGGTGGATGAAGAAGTTAAAAGCCAGCGCCTGGAGAGATTGATGAAGGTGCAGGATGCCATAACCGCAAGAAAGAACATGGAATTAAAGGGTAAAATCCTGGAAGTCCTTGTGGAGGGAGTCAGCAAGGGCAATGAGGAAAGACTGTCAGGCCGGACCCGGACCAATAAACTTGTAAATTTTGACGGCCCCAGGGATTTAATAGGCAAACTTGTTAATGTCAGGATCACCCAACCTCATACATGGTCACTTTTAGGACAATTTGAGGAGTGACTTTTATGGACATACTAAAAATGGCAAAACAATTGGGTGAAGCCATTGCCGATTCTACGGAAATGCAGGAATTGAAAAAGGCAGAAGCCATGTTGATGCTGGACCGGGAGGCAAAGGAATTGTACCAGAAGTATATGAAAGCAAAATTTAAAAAACAAAAAGCTGAACTGCTAAATAAAAATGTAACATCAGATTTCAGGGAAATAGAAAACCGGGCGCTGAAAAATCCTCTTTTAAAGCGCCTTATTTCCTGCCAGGAATCCTTTAATAGATTGATTAAAAATGTAAATGCCGTGATGGCATTTGCCATAGAAGAAACTCCACTGGATGGAGGATGCTTTAAAAAATGCCATGGAAATTGTGGCAAATGCACCGAGGGGGTCGTAAATAGCTGCGATGGATACACCGATGATAAGACAATATAAAGAGATTAAAGCAAAATATAAAGACTATATAATTTTCTTCCGGCTGGGCGACTTTTATGAGATGTTTTTTGAAGATGCCGAAATAGGTTCAAAGGAACTGGAGATAACTCTGACTTCCAGGGACCCGGAAAATAAAGTTCCTATGGCAGGAGTACCGTATCATGCGGCTGACCAGTATATTGCCAGGCTTGTATCAAGAGGTTATAAAGTAGTGATTTGCGAGCAGATGGAGGACCCGAAACTTGCAAAGGATCTGGTGAAGCGGGATGTGGTAAAGATAATAACTCCCGGCACCATAACCGACATGAATGCCCTGGAGGACAAGAAAAATAACTTTCTTAGCTGTATTTTCAAAAGTGGTGACAGTTTCGGCCTGTCTTTTGCAGACCTATTGACAGGAGAATTTTTAATTACAGAGTTAATATCTTCTCATCCCTATCAGGAAGTGATAAACGAAATTGCCAAATTCCAGCCGCGGGAATGTATAATCAATGGTGAGGCTTATAAAAGTGAGTTTTTTAGAAAGAAGCTGGAGGAAGACCTGAATGTATTTGTCACATTAAAAAATGACGATTATTTCGACGAAAATGATTCCAGAGAATTGTTGATATCTCAATTCCATGAAGAAAAACTGGAAAGCATTCTCGGAAAACAATTTGCCTTTAGGGCCTCCGGTGCATGCCTCAAGTATTTAAATGAAACACAAAAATTAAGTCTCATCCATATAAATTCTTTTAAATTTTATGAGAGCAATAATTTTATGGTCCTGGATGTTTCATGCCGGAGGAATCTTGAATTAACTGAATCTTTAAAAGACGGTAGAAAAACCGGAACCCTTCTGTGGGTGCTGGATAATACTCTTACATCCATGGGTGGCCGGCTCCTCAGAAACTGGATTGAACAACCGCTCCTGGATATAGTCAAAATTCAGGAAAGACAGGATGCCGTCGAGGAACTGCTGGGGAATTACTTTCTGAGAGAGGATTTAAAAGAGCAGTTAAAAAATATCTATGATATAGAGCGGCTTACTGGCAAACTGGTTTGCGGAAATTGCAACGCCAGGGATTTTATAGCCATAAAAAACACCATACAAAAATTCCCCCAGATAAAGAAGATATTGAGTGAATGTAAATCAAAATTAATGATACATTTATATAATCAAATGGATAATCTCGAAGATATATATGTTTTGTTAGACAAATCCATTGACGATGATCCACCGTTGACTATAAAAGAAGGCGGCATTATTAAAGAAGGATATGACCCGGAAATCGACAAATTGAGAAGGGCGGCCCATGAAGGAAAGACCTGGATTGCGGACCTGGAAAGGAAGGAGAAGGATAGAACCGGTATTAAATCTCTGAAAGTGGGTTTCAATAAGGTTTTCGGTTATTACATAGAAGTCACAAAATCTAATCTTTCCATGGTCCCGGAAAATTACATCCGAAAACAAACCCTCGCCGGGGGAGAGCGTTACATCACCGAGGAATTAAAAGAATATGAAACACTGATCCTAAATGCCGAAGAAAGGCTTCAGGGCATGGAGTATGAAGCCTTCTGCCGCATCAGGGATGAACTGATAAAGCAAATACCCCGGCTGAAGAAAAGTGCGTATTGCGTGTCTGTGGTGGATTCGCTGCTGTCCCTGGCTGAAGCCTCGGCAAAAAACAATTATGTCAAGCCGGAAATTACGTTAAAAGATGAAATACACATTGAAGAAGGGCGGCATCCGGTGGTAGAGAAATCTCAAAAAGGCGAACTCTTCATTCCCAATGACACCCATATTAATTGTTCCGATTCCATGATCTCTGTGATAACCGGTCCAAACATGGCGGGAAAATCCACATACATGAGGCAGGTTGCATTGATTGTCCTGATGGCCCAGATAGGCTGTTTCGTACCGGCAAAGAGAGCGGAGATAGGCCTGGTGGACAGAATCTTTACCCGAATCGGGGCATCGGATAACCTTGCGTCAGGCCAGAGCACCTTTATGGTGGAAATGTCGGAAATGGCCTATATCCTCAAAAATGCTACCGCTAAAAGCCTTTTGATTTTAGATGAAGTGGGCAGGGGAACCAGCACCTTTGATGGGCTGTCCATCGCATGGGCTGTAATAGAATATATCCGGAAAAATATAAAGGCAAAAACCCTATTTGCAACTCATTACCATGAGTTGACGGCATTAAAAAACATGGCCGGAATCAAAAATTATAAAATCACCGTCAAAGAACGGGGGGAAGATATTATATTTTTGAGAAAAATCATAGCCGGCGAAGCCGATAAAAGTTATGGCATTCAGGTTGCAAAGCTTGCCGGCCTTCCAAATGCCGTGGTCCGTAGGGCCAGGGAACTTCTAACCGGTATGGAAAAAAAACGCGATGAAGAAATGGGTTTGACTGCAGCAGCCAGTGCAGTTTCCGTAAGACGGGACCCGGAATCTGACAACCAGATAAGTCTTGACAGTTTAAAGGAACGAGATATACTGGATACGATAAAATCTCTTGATATAAATACAATAACGCCCCTGGAAGCTTTAAATTTATTGTATTCCTTAAAACAAAGATTACAGTGAGGGATAAGGTTTATGGGGAAAATACTGATTCTTGATGACAGCGTCTCTTCAAAAATAGCTGCCGGTGAAGTTATAGAAAGGCCTGTTTCGGTGGTGAAAGAACTGGTGGAAAATTCCATAGATGCCGGCAGCAAGCATATAATCATCGAAATAGAAAAGGGCGGCAAAAAGTTAATTAAAGTGACGGACGACGGTGAAGGAATATCTAAAGATGATGTGAGGCCAGCTTTTGAGCGCCATGCTACCAGTAAAATCCATAAGCTCGATGATATTTTTAATATAAAGACCCTGGGATTTCGAGGAGAAGCCCTGCCAAGTATAGCCTGTGTATCGGAAGTGGTGGTTTTGACAAAAACGTCTACAGAGCCTTTGGGCACAAGATGTGAAATTCGGGGCGGAACCATGGAAAAAATTGAGGAAGCGCCGGCCAGGGAGGGATGTTGTATTGAGATAAGAAATTTATTTTATAACACACCTGCCAGATTGAAATTCCTTGGTAGCGAAACTCAGGAAATTTCGCATATCGTGGATTTAGTTATGAGGCTTTCCATCGGGAATCCGTATATTTCTTTCCGCCTTGTGAGCGATGGAAAGGAAATCTTATATACCAGCGGCAATGGAGATTATAATGAAGTAATTGCCAGGGTATACGGTAAGGATGTTGCAAGGCAAATAATACAAATAAAAAAATCATTTTCATCCGGTAACATATTTGGCTTCATATCCACTCCGCAATTTAACAGGGGAAACCGCACCGGCGAAACATTTTTTGTCAACCGGCGGTTAATAAAGGATAAGGGGTTGTCTTTTACCCTGGAAAGAGCGTATAAGACACTTCTTCCCACAAGCCGCTTTCCCATAGCCATGGTTATGATAGACATAGATAGTTCACAGATAGATATAAATGTACATCCTGCAAAGCTGGAGATAAAATTTCAAAAGAAAATGAAGTTCATAAAGCACTATTTGAAGCTGTTTTACAGAGCCTTAAAACAAAGATACTTGTGCCGCAGGAAAAGTTCGACAAAGCCCCTGAGGACATTGACAGTATGGAAAAATCCAGACCGCAAGTTTTAGAACAGCAACGCATATTAGAACTCGAGCAGGGGAAATGCGAGGAAAATAATTTGCTAAAAAGTGTATATTTTCCCAGCACCCATGATATAATAAGTAAAAGGTCTGCTATATATGAGGGTACACATAATCAATCATATTTTGTAAATAAAACAGAAAGCCAGCAGGCTGATGTAGCCGGGAAACTCAAAATAAATAAAATAGTGGGCCAGTTGTTCAATACATATATCATTGCTGAGGGAGAAGGGGAATTTTATTTGATAGACCAGCATGCAGCCCATGAAAGAATACTTTTTGAAAAATATTCCAATAGATTCAGGCAAAAACCGGCATCCCAGGAATTAATTCAACCCTATGCCTTAAAACTTTCTATACAGGATATGGCATTTGTGGAGGAATATAACCAGGATATCAAAAACATGGGTTTCGATTTCTCCATCTTCGGAAAAGATACGGTCTTAATCAGGTCGGTTCCTTATTTCTTCGATAGGGTGGTAAATCCGGAAACTCTTGCCGAGGGTCCTGGATAATTTCAGGGGTGAGGAATATATTGTTTTGCATCCAAGGGAAAAATTTATAGCCTCCATGGCATGCCATACTGCCTTAAAGGCAGGAGATGCTCTAAATTCCATACAGATGAATGATCTAATAACCCAATTAAATAATCTTGAAAATCCCTTTACATGTCCCCATGGCAGACCTACGATCATATCCATGACCTTATACGTACTTGAAAAAAAGTTTAAAAGAATCATGTAAAACATGCAAAAAAAACCTTTGCTGGTCATCGTGGGTCCAACGGCAGTGGGGAAGACTGAAATAGCCATTGAAGTGGCAAAAAAACTAAATGCTGAAATAATTTCAGCGGATTCCATGCAAATCTATAGGTACATGGATATCGGGACCGCCAAGCCCTCCCGGGCGGAACAAAAAGGAATAAAGCATCACATGATCGATATTATAAATCCCGACCAGGAGTTCAGCGTAGCCGATTTTCAGGCCATGGCCAAGCAATGTATAGAAGATATTGTTGGCCGTCATAAGATACCATTACTATCGGGGGGAACGGGGCTTTATGTAAACGCTGTATGTTATAATTACACCTTTTCTGAATTTGAAAAAGATGAAGTTCTAAGGGAACAATTAAAAAATCAAGCCCTTAAATACGGCAACGAGTTCCTGTACGGTAAGTTGGAAAAACTGGATCCGGATGCCGCCAGGAAAATTCACCCCAATAACCTCAGAAGGATTATAAGGGCTCTGGAAGTTTGTATCAAGACAGGAAGCACCTTTTCCTCATATGAGGAAAAAACAAAAAGGCAGAGGGGTTTATATGATTTATTCATGTTCGGTCTGACCAGGCCCAGGGACGAGCTTTACCGACGCATCAATGAGAGAGTTCAGCACATGATAAATAGCGGTCTGGTGGAAGAAATAAAAAAACTTCTGGATATGGGATACTCAAGGAACTTGAATTCCATGCAAGGCCTGGGATATAGACAGATTTTGGATTACCTGGACGGTAAAATTACTCTTGAAGAAGCCATATTTCTCATTTCCAGGGATACCCGCCATTATGCCAAAAGGCAGTATACCTGGTTTTTGAGGGATAAAAATATCGTGTGGATGGATGTTTCCAGGGAAGGAATGAAAAAAGTTGTAGAAAATATTATTAAAGCGGTAGAAGGAAAATTAAAAAATTCCTAGAATATAAATGTAAACAATAATTTAAGGGGGACGAATAATGACAAAAGCTCAGATTAATCTTCAAGACAGCTTTTTAAACCAGGTTAGAAAGGATAATATACCGGTAACCATTTACCTGATAAACGGTTTTCAGTTAAAAGGCCATGTTCGAGGATTTGATAATTTTACCGTGGTTTTGGACTCTGACGGCAAACAGCAGTTAGTCTATAAACATGCCGTTTCAACTATATCTCCTTTCAAACCTGTAACTTTTAATTTGACCGCAGCTTCGGAACAGAAGAAGCCCGAAGAAGCTGAAAATTAAACGAAAATAAAAGAAAACCCTAAAAACCCCGGAAGAAGACTCCGGGGTTTTTTGTGCCATTTTTTATGCTGCCGCATATAATAAATTGATATAGACTTTTTGCGGGGTGCTTATCTCATGAACGGCAATTTAAAATATAATGTAAAGAACCCGAATCAGGTGATGGAATTGTTAACCAACGGGCAGATAACTCCTGCAGAAGCATTCATTTTTTTTAGGGAACTGGATAATCATAAAAATCAGATCATAACCAGAGCAAATGATGAGGAGCAATTAGAGGATATAATGAAAGAACTGGATGATTTAATCGGTCTTGATAAAGTTAAACAACTTGTCAAAGAAATACAGGCTTTTGTTGCTATTCAAAAAAAAAGGCAGGAAGAGAACCTCCTGACGGAACCTCAGGTGTTGCACATGATTTTTAAGGGAAATCCAGGCACCGGCAAAACTACAGTAGCCAGGCTTTTGGGGAAAATGTTCAAGGCTATGAAGATACTTCAAAAGGGTCATACCGTAGAGGTGGAAAGGGCCGACCTGGTAGGAGAATACATCGGACACACGGCGCAAAAAACCAGGGAACAAATTAAACGCGCACTTGGAGGGATATTGTTCATAGATGAAGCATATTCTTTAGCAAGGGGTGGAGAAAAGGATTTTGGCAAAGAAGCTATAGATACACTTGTAAAGGCCATGGAAGACCACAAGGATAGTCTCATCGTTATACTGGCGGGATATAAGGATGAAATGGAATGGTTTTTACAGACAAATCCCGGCCTCAGGTCAAGATTCCCCATTAGAATGGAATTTAATGATTATACCATTGATGAGCTTATGCAAATAGCCAGAATGATGGTAGAAAAGAGACAGTATAAATTCAGTTCCGAAGCCATGTCTAAATTTGAGAAGATCCTTATCAACAGCAAGAATGGTATCTATTATGATAAAATGGGAAATGCCCGAATGGTAAGAAATATGATCGAAAAAGCCATACGGCGGCAGGCTGTGAGATTGGTAAATCAGAAAAAAATATCCAGGGAAGATCTTCTCTATATAAAACCCGAGGATGTTTCGGAGGTGGAGGAAGCTTGAAAAAATGCACCATCATAGGCAAAACAAATGTAGGTAAAACAGTATTTCTTATAAATTTTGCGGAGTATCTGGGCGTAAAAACCCTTGAAATAGAAAGATTAGACACTGAAGGGGTAAAAGATCGCGAAAAAATAAATCCCAGGGCGGCCCTATCAAAACTTGTAGATGGAAAAACCCATAAGACCAGAAATATTCAGGCTGTAACCGTTGATATTCCTATGGGAAAGGGCAAAAAAAAAATTCAGTTGGTAGATACAGCGGGTTTAATCGATGATATTCACCCCGATAGCAATGTCCGAAAAGCCATTTCACAAACGTTATCGACAGTACGGGAATCAGATCTCATACTTCACATCATAGATGCTTCTGCCGCCGATAAAAAAGAACTGCCCAATGCCATGGGAATTGTAGATTATCAAATAGCTCAGTTTGCTCAAATAAGGAGGGGTTATGTGATTTTGGCAAATAAAATGGACTTACCCGAGGCCAAAAATGGGTTAAAAAAAATAAGAGAAGAATTTTCAGGTCATTTTATTATACCTATTTCAGCTCTTCATAAAACAGGTTTTAAAGAGGTGAAGACCTTTGTGGCCCATAATATTTAACCCTTTTCCATATAAAATATTTTTCGGCATTTTTTTAACGGGAATAGTTATAAAAATTATGGATGACTATATGGACCGGGAATTCGATAAACTCATAAATAGGGATAACACAACTAAAATTCTGGGTTCAGGTGTATTGCCATATGCTTTATTTATTTTTTCCCTGGCATGTATATTAAATCCGGTCACTGCCGTTAGCCTCTTTTTTGCAAGTTTTGCCACCGGTATGGCGGGAAATTTGAATGCGAAAATGCCCTCAGGTCTTTATGGCTACCAGGAAGCACTTATAACGATAGTTATGGGGTTGGTTCTATTTGGAGTTATGGAAATGTTTTCTTCACTTCTTTTAATTATTGCCATTCAACTCTGGGATGACTATGTTGATTATAATAGCGATAGATATTCAATAAAAAATTGGGCATTTATCCTGGGTAAAAATGAATGTCTATTACTCGGAATAATTTTTTTTATTTTATCTGTTTACCTGGATTATTTCAAGGCTTTATCTGGAATATTTTCAATGTGGATCATTGTTTACATAATAAAATTATGGTTTAATTACATTGATAAACCACAAAACTCCGGTGAGGAGGTACCCGGAGAATGATTTTTAAAATCATACTTTTATGTTTAATACTGGGATTTTTAGTGTTTTTATTGGGTTATACCATTGGAAGAAGGGTAGGGAAAAAAGAAGGTTTTATTGAAGGGCAAGTAATTATACCCATGGAATTAAAACAAAAATTGATGGAGAGTACTATATGTCCCCTTTGCCATCAAGAGTTGAATAGAGGAGAGATGTGTGATAAAATTTTACAAAAAGACAAGATTATATAAAAAAAGGGGATTTTGAGCTTGGATTTAACCTGGAACTTATTAAAAGAACACTATTGCATAAATCAACAAGTAATAGAACTTGCCGGGAAGGTACAGAACGATATCGAGCCATGTTTGAGAAAAATAAATGATCTGACAGAGTACAACCAGTTAAAAGTCATAACAGCCATGAAGGATTCGGGCCTCAGCGACTTTCACCTTACAGATTCTACGGGATACGGATATAATGATGAAGGAAGAAATACTATAGAAGAAATCTACAAGGCCGTTTTTAAAGCAGAGGATGCCCTTGTAAGACCTCAAATCATATCAGGCACCCATGCCATTGCCTTATGTCTTTTCGGGATTTTAAGGCCTAATAATGAGCTTATAAGCGTGACAGGGACTCCATATGATACATTGAAAGATGTAATATGGGGTAAAAATTGCTCCTCACTGGCGGATTTTAACATCAAGTATTCAGAAGTGGATTTAAAGGATGGAAAGCCCGACTATGAACAAATAACTTCAAAAATAAATCGGGATACTCGCATGGTTTTAATTCAGCGCTCAAGAGGTTACAGCCTCAGGCCTGCACTCAGACCGGACGAAATAGGAGAGCTGATAAGGCATATAAAAGGTATAAAAAAGGATATTATTTGCCTGGTGGATAATTGTTACGGAGAATTTGTGGATACAAAAGAGCCTACAGAAGTCGGAGCTGATTTATGTGCAGGTTCGTTAATAAAAAATCCTGGAGGAGGCATAGCTCCTACCGGGGGGTATGTGGTGGGAAGGAAGGACCTGATAAAGCAGTGTTCTTACCGGCTTTCAGCGCCGGGCCTTGGCAAGAACTGCGGCCCCACGCTGTCCACAAACCGTCTTACCATCCAGGGGTTATTTTTCGCTCCTCTGGTGGTCGGGGAAGCTCTGAAAGGCGCTGCTTTTACATCAAGGTTCATGGAACTGGCGGGGTTTAAGGTATTTCCTAAATATGACGATAAAAGAGGAGATATAGTAACAGCAGTGGTTTTCGAAAATAAAAACCTTCTTATAAGTTTTTGTCGCGGCATACAAAAAATAGGTCCGGTGGATTCTCATGTTTCTCCAGAACCCTGGGATATGCCGGGATACAACCATCAGGTTATCATGGCAGGAGGTAGCTTTATCCAGGGATCTTCCATAGAATTGAGCATTGATGCGCCTATCAGAGAACCCTTTGTAGCGTATATCCAGGGGGGAACCAATTTTACTCACGTGAAACTGGGTATAATGAAGGCATACCAGGAATTAATCGATCAACATTATATAAATTAGCCTAAGAAGAATAAAATCGAAGATTTTGATATTAGGGCTTTATCTATGTATAAAGCCCTATTTTATTTTTCTAAAGAGCCCGACCACTTTACCCAGAATTTTCAAATCATCTACAATAATTGGTTCCATGAAACGGTTTTCCGGTTGAAGCCTAAAATGATCGGATTCTTTATAAAACCTTTTTATAGTGGCCTCATCGCCTATCAAGGCTACAACGATGTCGCCGTTTTCAGCGCTATCAGTAGACCTGACAATCACATAATCTCCATCCAGTATACCCGCCTCTATCATGCTGTTCCCCTTGACAGAAAGCATAAAAATATCGGCATCGGGAACTATTTCTTTGGGGAGGTTAAAAACAGTTTCGATGTTTTCCTGGGCGAGGATGGGCTGACCGGCGGTTACTTTTCCAACCAGGGGAACTTTTACGGTATCCCGGTCAACAGAATTTCTATTAAGCATCCCTATAGCCCTGGGTTTTTGCGGATCTCTGTTAAGATATCCCTTTTTTTCGAGCTGCACCAGATATCCATGAACTGTGGCGGTGGACTTCAAATTGGTGGCCGCACAGATCTCTCTCACCGATGGAGGATAGCCATGGGCGCTGGTAAAACTGTAAATATAGTCAAGGATTTGCTTTTGTCTTGGAGTCAAATCTTCATACATATTACCACAACTCCATTTTTTATTTTGTATTATACCATATTTATTCCTCTTTTTAAACATATGTTTTATCCTATATTATGCCGATAAAAAATATTTTTTTAGTAAATACTATTTATGCAAGGCCATAAAGGACATATAAGAAAGGATATGGTACAATGACATCTGATAATATTCCATGGATGAAGAAAGAGGAACAGCCAGAGTATTCTAATGATATTTTCCCAATGTGTTTTTTTCAGCTTCAATCCCTGGATGACGATATAAAAACGCAAGGCATTCAAAAAGATGAAAAGAATTTATATCAGATTAAGGATGCGACAAATAATTTTAATGAAACGTTATGTGAAAATGGCTTTACAGATTAAACCTGTCCTGTGCTTAATATAATATAAAGAGCAAGTATAAGTAAAAAATTGTAATTAATAACGTCCGATAATATATCTTATGTAAACTTATTAAAGCATGAAACTAAAGAGGGAAGTGACATTATCACAAAAACCTTAAAAATTATATAATACCCTTTGACATAAAAGTTAAGATATTATATAATAATATTGCCGCAGGGGAGTAGCTCAATTGGTAGAGTAGCGGTCTCCAAAACCGTTGGTTGCGGGTTCGAGTCCTGTCTCCCCTGCCATTTTTTATGTTAAATCATGACCGCCCGTTAGTATGTGCTAAACTTTCACTATCCATTTTGGATAGCCTCCTTTGTTTTGATGCGGTTGACAGACCTGCATCTATTCTAACAAAGGAGGTTTTTTATTTCTACCCATAGAGCTATAAGCTTTTTTGAACCACCTGCATAGCAGGTGGTTTTCGTTATACAATAAAAAAGGCCCTTCGGCAAAAGGGCCTTATTATTTTCAAGGGCTATTTGTTTATTACCGCCTCTATAATATTGTTGCAGTTTGTACAAAAGCCCCAGACTTTCTTATATTCACCGTAATCATCCATATACTTGTTGTAAAATATTAAAAATAATTGGTCACATTTAGGACATCGGACTCCCAGTGTGCTTCCGCTCCAATCCTCATGCCTCATTGCATCCTCGTAGGTTTCTACACCTTCGATGTAATAAGGCTTACACTGATTTTTTACCCCCGCTAAGGTATGCAATACATATCCCTCCCAGATTTTATTAGGTTTTATAACGACTGCGGCAGAAAACTTGCCCCCTTGCGGGAGACGCCCGCCGCACAAAGTTTCATCAAAATCTACCTCTAAATAACTTCGAGGCTTGCCTCGAAGAATAAAGAAGAATAAAATCGAAGATTTTGATTTTTGATAGCTCTCGCCCAAAATTATCGGGAAGGTTTTAATAATTTTTCTCTTAATTTATACTATTTATTTTTTTGTAGTTTTTATACCTTTAGATAAGCTGTTTCTCCCAAAATATTTTTGTATTTTTCTAAAATGGGATCTATAAACTGGCTTATATAATCTACCACCTGGTTTGAACTACGGCCGATAAAGTTTTCAGGCTTTAACATCTGTCTTATCTCCATTTCATTTAATCTGAACCGACCATCTTTTATTATTTTTTCAATTAGTTTATTGTCTCCTCCCTGTTTTACATCCCTCGATGCTTCTAGTGAATACATTCGTATAACCTCATGCAATTCCTGACGGTCCCCTCCCCTTTTCACCGCTTCCATTAAAATGTTTTCAGTAGCCATGAAGGGGAGTTCCTCAAAAATATGCTTTTCTATAACTTTTGAATTTACCACCAACCCCCGGCTTACATTCATATAAATGTTGAGTATGCTGTCAACAGCCAGGAAACATTCCGGAATTACGATTCTCCTGTTGGCTGAATCATCTAGTGTCCTTTCAAACCACTGGTTGGAAGCCGTGATATACGGATTTAATCCATTTACGATAACATACCGGCTTAGAGCTGTAATCCTTTCGCACCTCATGGGGTTACGTTTATATGCCATAGCTGAGGAACCTATCTGCTTTTCCTCAAAAGGTTCTTCTATTTCTTTCAAACTGGCTAAAAGCCTTATATCGACAGCGAACTTGTGGGCACTTTCGGCAATGGATTGAAGAACCTGCAGTACCCGGCTGTCGAGTTTGCGGGGATATGTTTGGCCGGTGATGGGAAAGGTCCTTTCAAAACCCATTTTGGCAGCTACCAAGCTGTCCAGCTTTTTTACCTTTTCTTCATCATTGTCAAAAAGTTTCATAAAACTGGCCTGGGTACCGGTGGTTCCTTTGACTCCCCTGAGCATTAAATTTTGCTCCTGATATTCTAAGTCCCCGAGGTCAGTAGCAAGGTCCTGAATCCAGAGGCACGCTCTCTTTCCTACCGTGGTGAGCTGTGCCGGCTGGAAGTGGGTAAACCCCAGCGTGGGAAGGTCCTTATATTTCAATGCGAAGTCCTTTAAATTGTTTATTACATTTATCAGTTTTCGCTTTATTATTCCGAGACCATCTTTCATCAGAATGATATCTGTGTTATCTCCCACAAAAGCACTAGTTGCTCCAAGATGAATTATGGGTTTAGCCTTGGGGCACTGCTTGCCAAAAGCCAGTACATGTGCCATTACATCGTGCCTTGTGTTTTTTTCAAATTCCTCAGCATCATCAAAATTTATGTCGCTTACGTGGGATTTCATTTCATCTATTTGTTCCCGGGTTATGGGAAGCCCCAATTCTTTTTCGGCTTCAGCCAGTGCGATCCATAATTTGCGCCAGGTTTCGAATTTTTTTTGCGGCGAAAAATTGGTGAGCATTTCCTTGCTGGCATATCTTTCAATTAGAGGATTTTCATAATACTCTTTCAAAATAATCACTCCTATTTAATTAAAGAGCAGGGAAAACCCTGCTTTTTATCTTAAAGCTTTCACAAATTCTTCTATTCTATCCAATCCTTTTTTGATGTTTTCCATCGAAGTAGCATAAGACAACCTCACATAATCCTCGGTTCCAAAGGCCACCCCCGGAACAACTGCTACCTTATATTTTTCCAGCAAAATTTCTGCGAAACTCGAGGAATCTTTTATATATATACCATCCAGTTGCTTGCCAAAGGTTGCCGAAATGTTCATCATAACATAAAAGGCACCTTTTGGTAAACGGCAGGAAAGGTAAGGGATTTCATTTATCCTGTCGACCATATAGTTTCTTCTTGCAGAAAACTCTTTTACCATCCTGGCCACGGTATCTTGCTTTGCAGAGTTTGTCAATGCCTCAAGGCTTGCCTTCTGGGCGATGGAATTGGGATTTGACGTGGAGTGGCTCTGGAGGTCGGTCATAGCTTCAATGAGTTTGTCCGGCCCGGCAGCAAAGCCAATCCTCCATCCTGTCATGGCAAAGGTCTTTGACATACCGTTTATTACTACTGTTCTGTCTTTCATGGCTTCATCCACGGCTACTATACTTGTATGTTTTTCTTCATCATATATTAGTTTGTCATAGATTTCGTCAGATATGATAAAAATGTCCCTTTCCGCGGCGATTTTGGCTATTTCTTTTAAATCTTCCTTTGAATAAACGCTGCCGGTGGGATTGTTTGGGCTATTTATTATAAGCACTTTTGTTTTATCGTCTATAAGAGGTTTTAAGGCTTCAACCTTTAATTGAAAATCATCTTCTTCTTTTGTGTTCACAAATACCGGCTCTCCACCGCAGAGCTTGACGAGTTCCGGATAGCTCACCCAATATGGGCTGGGAATAAGAACTTTTTCCCCGGGATTAATCAAACAATATAAGGCATTGAAAAGGCATTGTTTGGCACCATTGGATACAATTATTTGACTTTGTTTGTAAGAGGTGCCGGTGCTTTCTTCAAGGTACTTTGAAATGGCATCTTTTAATTCAAGGATTCCACCCACCGGAGTGTATTTTGTAAAACCCTGGTTTACAGCTGATATAGCCGCTGTTTTAATGTAATCGGGGGTGTCAAAATCGGGCTCACCGGCTCCGAAACCTATGACATCCTGCCCTTCTTTTTTCATCTGTTTTGCCTTAGTATCCACGGCCAGTGTTGGTGATGGGCTGATACCCTTTGCTTTTTCTGACAGATTCATTTGAAATCACTCCTTATTGTTATTATGCTATTTAGTTAAAAAGGGATGATACCTCCGGTGGAATCTTAATATCAATATCCTTGCCATTAAAATCATACAAATCAATCATCATGGTCACGGACTGTTTACCTGTATCGGCTATAAATAGGTCTATATTTATATTCATTTTATGTATTAAAAAATCTTTTTTACCTATCCATACTTTAAAAGTATATTCAACATCTTTGATATTCTTTGAACTGCTTTTTTCAATTATTTTTTTTACTTTATCCTTATCAGGAATATATTTTACAACCTTATAATCGATATTATTGATTTTTTCATCGGGTAAGTACTCGGCTTCCACTATCAAATCCGCCAGGTTGTTAAATGTTTCCCCGGAAGTATTAATTATGTTATTCATATCAGGCAATCCCATATCCTGGCTTTTAGACCATTTTTGTGTTAAAGGGTTTTTTATAAAAAAAGTAGTATCTTTTTGATAAATTTCAAGTTCCATTCCCATCAAATTACCTGTTAGATGGGTGATACCGGGGTTTTTAACTTCACCCATAAAAGTTACACTCTGTTTTATATCTTTAATCTTGAGTGTTGTATCCATTTTCATACGGTATCCGCTGGTTTGCTTCAATTTTTCATTGGCCTTTATTACTGCTTCTTTGGGGGAAAGATTTTTAAAACTATCAAAACAACCGGAAATGAATATAGATAACAATATTAAAGAAAACAATAAAAAATTGATATTTACCAGGCAATTTCTATTCATGATTTCCTCCGGGAAAATATACTGGTATTTGTTATATTCTCCAAAAAAACGGGATTTCCTTCTAAACAGTAACAAAAAAAAGAGGGATTACCCTCTATTTACTATAGCTTGCAGTATAAGCGTATTTCAATATCCTGGAAAGGGTCAGTTCACGGGTCTCATCAATTTTCTTGAAGTCCATATTTACCACATAATAGCGCTCCAATTCATCATGTAATTTTTTGGCATGACCCAGGTATTTTACTGCCCTATTAAACAAATCCCAGAACACCGAGTTGTCATAATTTATAACTTCTTCATAACCGTTGATTTTGGATGAAACCAGTGTCGCATTAAAGTCAAACAACTCGTCTTTATCCCTCATCCTTGCCAGGGCATGCGGTTTTACTGAAGTAACAAATCCAATGCTAAGGTCTTTTATAATAATATGTTCAATCTTTTCCGGTTCCATGGGACAGTGAAAAACATCCACATCAAGGCCTTTAAGAACTGCATTATCCACAATTCTCTTCATCAGTATAGATTTGCCGGTGCCGGGAAAACCCGTTACAATAAAGCGCTTCTGAACATTCCAGAATAACGAGTCAAGATAATGTACAGGGCCATCATGGGTAATAGCACTGGCAAACATGTTTCTTTGCCTGGACTTTTTATTCTTTTTCGAAACACCATCAAAAGTCTTATCCAGAATTTCATCGACCATATCATTTAAACGATGAACGTCAACGGCGTTATTATATACTTGCTTGAGGTCACCCAATACTATCTGGGCCATTTTTAGGTAGTTATAGGCCCTCTTGTAACAACCGCTTATCTCATTTTGCAAGCCCATTATATGTTCCCTGTTTTGCCTTATTTCTTCTTCATTCCAGTAGCTGCCGAGATTGATTATTTCGTCAACGCAGCCGGGATACCTGGGGTCCATCATATGAGGAGCCGTGCCATCCAGTAAGGCAATATCTAAATCTGTTATCAGTAACCCGTCGATAGAACCATTGTCTGCGGAACAGTGTAGAAGTTCAAGATTAAAACCTTGTTTTAACAGGTCCTTTGCTATTTTTTTCATAAATGTTGATTTCCCGACTCCGGGACCACCCTTTATTATCATTATCTTCTTTGCATCGCTCCACGGTATTACCTGGTCAAACAAGGATAAGTAACCACACGGCGTATTTCCACCTGGGAAATACCTGATTATACTGCCTTCCATTATTGTCCCCTCCTTGAAAAATTGGCTATATCTTATAATATTAGGAGGGGACTTTAAAGGTGCCTGTTTATATCTCGTAAATTGAAACTACAGCCCTGTCACCTTCTTTTGAAATCCCAAAAATTACACCCCTATTTTTTAGATTCTTGTTTAAAAAGTCCACCAGTTGATATAATTCATCGCTGTAGTGAAGTTCCTTTTTGGCCATCAGTTTAAGTTTGTCTTCCTTCATCTTTTTTATCCTTTCTTGAAAATGATATTATGGTTGTATATTCCATTTTTTTATGATATCAATAATATCATATTTGGTCAAATCAAAGTGTATGGGCGTGATGGAAATATAATTATTTCTTACAGCCCACACATCGGAGCCCACATCCTCCATGTTTTCTATAACTTCACCGGCCAACCAATAATAAGTTCTTCCCCTGGGGTCCTTGCGTTTGTCGAAAGTATTCCTGTATTTTCTTATTCCCAGGTGTGTTATATATACACCGCAAATATCATTTTCATCCAGAGGCGGTATATTTACATTTAACAGGGAATTCTGCGGAAAATCAAGATTTGTCAATTGCCGGCACAATTTTTGTGCAAAACGGGCCGGATAATCATAAGTGATATTTTCGTAAGCGGCTATAGAAAAGGCGATGGCCGGTACACCCAGTATAGTGGCTTCTATAGCTGCAGAAACGGTGCCGGAATAAATGACATCGGTCCCCAGATTCGGGCCCTTATTAATGCCCGATAGCACCATGTCGGGTTTGAAGTCCAGTAAGGATTCCAGTGCAAGCTTGACACAATCAGAAGGGGTGCCGTTAACCATCCAGCTGGTGGATTCACAGTGCGGAATACGGGCCTTTTCGACTCTTAACGGTTTATGCATTGTAATGGCATGAGCCGTTGCACTTCGTTCCCGGTCCGGTGCCACTATGAACACATTGGCTATTTCAGAAATTTTTTCGGCTAGAGTAATTAAACCTTCCGAATATATGCCATCATCATTGGTAAGGAGTATATTCAAATTTAACACCTCTATGCATTAAGAGATTTATTATAGTACTCTATCGCTTTTTCATTATTTCCCAGTTTTTCAAAGCATATTCCCTGCAGTACATAAACATCAAATCCTTTTTCAATTTTGTTCTTTACTTTATCAAGACATTTTAATGCTTCCTGGAACAGTTCTTTTTTGATCAGGCAATGGGCTTTGTTTATCAAAACATCATCGCTACTTTGTTCTTGCAAAACCCTATCGAAGAGTTTAAGGGCATCGTCGTAATTTTCCAGAGCCATCAGACACAGTGCCTTGTTGTTCAGTAGTATTATATCATCCTTTGAGTATTTTTCTGCTTCATTTAAACAATCCAGCGCATTTTTATAGTCCTGCAATTTGTAATGACAATATCCTTTATTTCCCAACAAATCAATATTTATAGGGTCTATTTCCAAACCCTTATTACAGTATTCCAGCGCTTCCCTGTAATTGCCCAGGGCTGCCAGGCAAAGGCCCAGGTTGTTGATGGCTGTTAAATCATACGGATTTTTAGACAAAAAGCTTTTATATATTTCAACGGCTTTTTCATAATTCCCCAGTTTGCTCAAGACCAGAGCCATATTTAACTTAATAGAATCGTCACCAGGTGAAATTTTCAAGCATTCTTGAAAACAGGCATAGGCGTCCTCTAACTTTTCCTGAGCCAGTAAACATAACCCTTTTTTATTTAAAATGTGGATCTTATAATCTTGTTTTGCACATTCCAGGGCTCTATTGAAAAATCCCAGAGCTTCGTCAACACGCTCCTTTTTCATGAGACAACAGCCTGTCCCATATAAACCCAGGCCATTCAGTTCTTTATCAATTATCATAGCCCTGTATTTTGATTCGGCTTTTTCAATTTCGGCCCTTAAAATATATGTTTCAGCCAGAAAATATTTTATTTCAGCACTTTTGGCATCAATTGCCTCAGCTCTTTCCAATACTTCGGATGCTTTGAAGTAATCCTTTAAAAAATAATACAATACTCCTTTCCAGAAGTAAAGTTCTTCACAACACCGATTTTTTAAATAATTATCGACATAATCCAAAGCTTTATTATACCTACCAGTCCAAAATAATAAACTAATCCAGATTAAGACTACATCCAGCTTCTTTTGCCCTTTATTTCTAGACTTGATAAATTTTAATAAAATGTTATAAGCCTCTATCTTGCTCATTATTATCCCCCCATTTCTTGCTTCTAACATAATATTCTATTTTTTCCCGTTTTTTCCTCCTGGTTTTATAAAAAAAGTAAGGTTACAACCTTACTTTATTGAGATTATTTTTTGAAAATATTTTGTTCATATATTTTACAGTTTAAATGGCAGAAATCTCCGGAGCTGTCCATTACTATATTGAGCAATTCACAGCTTAACCATGTTTTGCTGGATCCCCTTATCAGAAAAGTTTTATGAGGCTTTAGATAACTGCAGGGTTTGTTATTTATTATCCATGGAACAGGACATCCCCCGCAGGCCCATTTTTTTCTCAAATCTGCGGATTTTAACAAAGCATTGCCAAGGTTACATTTATAAATTATTCCTGTTATGTTTATATACTGAATAGCTTTATATTTTATTAAAAAAGGGCATTGTATTTTCATCTATGGAGCCTCCCTTTTATAATTAAATTATGAGAGGCTTCGGTATATCGTGCATGGCTTCATAAACTAAAAATCTCTGATAGCAATTGTATCCCCTTTTTAATATTTTCATTACTCACTGTAGCAAAGGACAGCCTCATGCTGTTTTTATTGCTTCCATCTACACAGAAAGATGATCCGGGCACATATATGACCCCTTTTTCCACAGCTTTGGAAAATAATTCGTCGGTGTTCTCCTTTTTATCTAGCGACATCCATACAAAAAACCCTCCCTGGGGCTTTGTCCAGGTAGCTACATTCTTGAAATGCCTCTCAATGGACTCAAGCATGATATCCCGCTTTTCTTTATAGTATGATAAAATATCTTTCAGGTGGTTTTCCATAAGGTTATTCCTGCAATATTCCGCCACTATAGCCTGGTTCAAGCTGCTGGTATGCAGGTCAGCACCCTGTTTTCCTATAACCATTTTTCGAATCAGGTCTTTTGGCCCTACAACCCAGGCAACACGAACCCCAGGGCAAAAGGTTTTTGAAAAGGAACTCATGTAGATGACATTTTCATTACGATCAAGGGCCTTTATTGGTTTTATGTTTTCACCGTCGTATCTCAATGCATTGTATGGATCATCCTCTACTATTAATATCCCGTACTTTTCAGCGAGTTTTATTATACTGTTTCTTCTGGTTTCTGTAAGAGTCACACCGGAAGGGTTCTGAAAAGTTGGTATTAAATAAATAAATTTGGGCAATATGCCGGTTTTTTGGCGGTCCTTTAAGATATCTTCTAATATATCGATATCAATGCCCTCCTGGTCCACAGGCACACCGGTCAATTTTGCCTGATATGACTTCAGTGTATGAATGCTCCCGGGATAGCTTGGAAGCTCTACTATGACTTCGTCTCCAGGATTGAGCAGGACCTTGCATACAAGGTCCATGCCCTGCTGAGACCCGGAGGTTATGAGGATGTTTTCAGTTTCACAGTTTATCCCTTGATTTCTGGAATACTGTTTTATTATCTCAATCAAATCGGTATTTCCTTCGGTAGGACTGTATTGCAAAATGCGTTTCCAGTCTTTTTCCAAGACCTTCAGGAAGCAGTCCTTTAATTCTTTTACAGGAAAAGTGTCCGGTGAGGGGTTGCCCCCTGCTAAAGAAATTATCCCGGGTTTTACTGCAATCTTTAAAAGCTCTCTGATGGGTGAAGGCGAAAGTTGCTTTATTCTGTCGGAATAAAGCAGTTCAAAATTCATTTTACTTCTCCCCCTTCAAATTTATATTAATTAACCAGTTTATAACCCGTTTCGAAAGCTTCAAGGTTTAGATTTTTATACTGAGCCGGGGTATTTTGCTCCAGCGATTTTTTCAAGCTGTCATAAGACGGAAAACCGGCAATGTTTGCCCTGGATACGCTTAACCCCGCCAGAATGCCAAGGGCAATCATGTTCAATATTTTCATGCTATGGAGATTTACCGCGGTACTGGTTATTTGATATCCTATGGCCTTTCCTGAACATTCCCTCTGTTCAATCGTATCGCTGTCAAATATAAGCAGGCTATCCTTTCCGATTTTGCTGCGGTACATGTCATAAGACTGCTGGGATAAAGCAAGCACCAGGTCGGGTTCCAGCACCTCCGGATATGCCACCTCTTCATCGGAGATTACCACTTCCGATTTTGAAAATCCTCCACGGGAAGCCACCCCATAGGATTGAGTTTGAACGGCATTTTTACCTTCAAACAAAGCTGCTGCTTCACCGATTATCTTGCCTATTAAAATCAAACCCTGACCTCCAACTCCTGCTAAAACAATTTCGGTTCTTGTTTTCAAAAAGATTCCCTCCTTATTTTCCGCTTAAATCCTGTTCCAGATGTGCCGACAGTTCGCGGGCATTTTTTTGTATCCTGGCGTATTTTGTAGAAAAATCAAGTTTATCTTCGTTGGCGAATTCGCCTATGGCAAATTTGTTATTATATATATTCCCTTCTTCGAGTTTTGTGGTAGCATTATCCTTCAGCCAATTCATCATATCTACTGGAGATTTCAATTTATTGAATCTCCCGTAATATGTAGGGCATATGTTGATAACATCCACTACCGAAAATCCTTTTTTGAGAATGGCATTTTTGATATATTTTTCAAGAAGATTTACATGGTAAACAGTTGCCCTGGCTACGTAGGGAGCGCCCGCTGCCTTGGCCAGAGCGCATATGTCAAAGGGAGGTTCAACGGAGCCGTACCTCGATGTGCTGGTAAAACTCGGCTCTGGGGTTGTGCCCGAATACTGGCCGCCGGTCATTCCATAGTTAAAATTGTTGGATATTATTGCAGTGATATCCATATTCCTGCGGGCTGCATGGATGAAGTGATTCCCGCCAATAGTTACCCCGTCTCCATCTCCCATAAGGGCAATTACTTTAAGATCAGGATTGACTGCTTTTACGCCTGTGGCCGCTGCCAGGGCGCGCCCGTGGGTAACATGCAGACTGTTGGTGGAAAGATAGTCGTCAGCCTTTCCCCAGCAGCCTATGCCCGTTACAACCACCACATTTTTTGGGTCCAGGTCAAGGTCTGCAAAGGCCTGAGCGATAGATTTCAATATTATACCGTTTCCGCACCCTTCACACCAGAAAAAAGGCAACCTATCTTCAATGATATAATCGAAGATATTCTTAGACATTTTGCAAAACCTCCTTTGCTTTATCTATAATTTCATATGGTGTGATGATAGTGCTGTCAACTTTATTTACACCAAATACCGGTTTTCCACTGGAGAGTTTTCTGACCTCGTTTATGATCTGTCCAAGGTTCAACTCGGGAACCAGAACTACTTTTGCCCGGGAAATCAACTCCTGCACTTTCCTGTCAGGGAAAGGCCAGATGGTATTTATTTGCAACAAACCTGCTTTTATACCATCTTTTCTCATCATATTTACCGCTTCTCGTGAGCTGCGGGCGGCAGACCCGAAAGATATAAAAAGTACATCGGCGTCTTTTGTTTCAAATTCCTTTACTATAGAAATTTCGTCGCGATGATCGTATATTTTTTCATAAAGCCTTCTAATTACTTTATCGGCATTTTGCGAGGTGTTGTTGGGATAACCCGTTTCATCGTGCATTGAACTTGAGGCATGAAAGATATATTCACTTCCGAAATAAGCCATTGGGGGCACTTTGTTGTCTCCGGGTTTATAAGGTCTGTATTGTTTTGGATCTCCCTGAGGAAAAGTCCTGTTGATTACCGGAATATCATCTCTCAAAACCACCTTTTCCCTCATATGGCCCAAAATTTCATCTGATAAAAAGATTACGGGTGTTCTAAATTTTTCTGAAAAATTAAAAGCGTAAATCATAAGGTCGTAACATTCCTGAACCGAAGTTGGGCACAAGGTTATTATGGCGTGATCGCCATGGGTTCCCCAGCGGGCTTGCATGACATCTGCCTGGGCCGGTTTTGTGGCAAGGCCGGTACTGGGCCCGCTTCTTTGAACATTAATAACTACACAGGGAGCTTCGGTCATGATGGCCAAACCCAGATTTTCCTGCATCAGGGAAAATCCAGGTCCGCTGGTAGCAGTAAAAGCTTTTGCCCCTGCCATGGAGGCTCCGACTAGAGCAGCCATGCTCCCCAGTTCATCTTCCATTTGTATAAAAACTCCACCAACGGCAGGCAACCTTTGAGATGCCATTTCAGCGATCTCCGATGAAGGAGTTATGGGATAACCTGCATAAAATCTGGCACCGGCTTTTAGAGCTCCTTCCAGACAGGCTTCATTGCCCTGTAAAAATTTAACTTCCTGCGTCAATTAAACCGCCTCCCTCTTTTCAACAAATATAGCTATCTCGGGGCAGCGTAGATAGCACCAGTTGCAGCCTATGCAGGCATCAGGAGCAGTAACCCTTGGAACAGTATTAATATTGATTTCAAAAACATTTTTAGGGCAAAAAGCCACACATATTCCGCATTTCTTGCATCTTTTTTCATTGATGGAGATTGTGTATTGTTTTTTCATAATAAACCTCCCATTTCTTAAATTACCTAAAATATTTATTGCATAAATCATGCCATTTTACTGCTTTTTCTTTAATTTTTTCCACAGAGTTGTTCGGCTTATACCAAGTTCTTTTGCTAACATAGCTTTATTACCATTAAATATTCTGTTCATTTGTTCAATAATTTGATTTTCCATATCTTCAAATGTGCTTATATTTATAAATATTTTGTTTTTCACCGGGGTGTCCCGGAATATATCCGATTCGGTTATGAGGTTTTTAATCAAATTTATGTCCAAATCCTGTTTTTCGGTTAAGATAACACATTTTTCCATTAGATTTTTGAGTTCTCTCACATTCCCCGGCCAATTATAAGATTGAAGATATTCTATAACGGCTTTGCTTAGATTACTATTCACCTTTTTATTGTAAGTATTAGAAAAACCCTCAATAAAATTTTTTGTCAGTGGGATTATATCTTCAGGTCTTTCCCTGAGAGGAGGAATTTTGAGAGTCAGAATATTTAACCTGTAAAAGAGGTCCGAACGGAATTTTCCCTCCTGTATCCGCTTCTTGAGGTCGATATTTGTGGCGGCGATTATCCTTACATCCACCGGAATTAATTTATTTCCGCCCAGCCTCATCACTTTTTTCTCCTGAATCACTCGGAGTATTTGAGCCTGCAAGCCCAGCGGCATCTCACCTATCTCATCTAAAAAAAGGCTGCCTCCATGAGCCAATTCGAATAGGCCGACTTTTCCTCCTTTTTTGGCCCCCGTGAAGGCCCCTTCTTCATATCCAAACAACTCGCTTTCCAGAAGACTTTCCGGAAGTGCCGCACAGTTTACCGCAACAAAAGGACCGTTAGCTCTTGGACTTGCCGCATGAATGCTATTGGCGAATAATTCCTTGCCGGTACCACTTTCTCCGATTATGAGCACCGTAGAATTAGTTTTACTGTATTTCCTGGCCATTTCTATTGCTTCTTTTAACGGCCTACTGCTTCCCAGTATATCTTCAAAAGAATATGATGAAGTTAGACCTTTTTTATAAAGTTCTTCCCGGATATTTATTTCCAGTTCCTGTATCTTTGATATCTCCTGAAAGGTTATTACAGTTCCTCGCTTTTGACTGTTAACATTGATATTAGCCCTATTTACCAGGAGTTTGGTCTTATTTATCTCAATTATTTTTTGTAGAGCAGGTTCGCCCCTTTCGAATATTCGGTTTATGTTAGAAGAATTGACATCCTGAATTTTTTTCGACAATATTTCTTCTCCTGGAATTTCAAGGAGCTTCTCCGCTTTTGGATTGAACAGGATGATTCTTTTATCTTCATCCAGAGCCATAATACCTTCGTTAGAATAGTCCAGCAGTGTTTTCATCAGTTCCTTTTGGGCGGCATCCTTTTCCAGCACGGAGCAAATGTTTTTGGCCGTATTTATGGCCTGCATCACTGAAGACCTATTTGATAAAACCAGCCTTCCTTCCATACCCAGTTTTACGGCTTCCGTAAGGATACAGGCTCCCGTACCAACGGCTATGGTTATACCCTGGTTTCTGGCTTTCTCAAGCAGCATTTTTAATTCTAAATCAGTTTTATAGTAAAAATAACTGATTTTTTTATTTAATATCCTGGAAAACAGGTCGAAATTAAAATGGCCCTTTTTATAATCATAGCCAAAAAAGCCGATAGAATCATGTTTAACCGAGGATTCATAAATTGCAAGAAAAACATCGAAATCTGTAATTTCAATGCTTACCACCGGTATATCAACATTTTTTTTGATTAAGGCACCCGTTGCTCCCCGGCTTATTATTATCCTTACGTTATTTTCCCGGACCAGCTCTCTGGCCTTTTTTACGCCATCTTCCAAAAAAGCTTCGAAAATAATAATATCTTCTCCCATTTCCGCAGAAACGCTCCTTACAATTTGCGTAAGCTCCGGATAAGGTGAGATGAGAGCTATTTTTGAATCTATACGGTATCCCTCCCCATGAAAACATTTTATCCTTCGATAAACCCTGTAAGCAGCTCTACTGCCATTTCCAGATCTTTCAAATGCACCATTTCCGATGGAGAATGAACATATCTAGAGGGAATAGACAGCCCTCCCGAAGGCACACCGGAACGGCTCAAATGTATGGCACCCGAATCCGTGCCTCCAAATTCCAGGACTTCGAGCTGGTATGGCACTTTTTTTTGTTCGGCCGCTGATATAAGAGCATCCTTAATTTTAGGATGGCTTATTATAGAATTGTCTTTTAACTTTATGGCAGGCCCCTTTCCCAGTGCCACAGCCATTTTTGGCGCTTCGGGCGTGTCACCCGTAAGGGTGACATCTACAGCTATGGCCAGGTCGGGATCCACTCCGAAAGACGATGTTTTGGCACCTCTAAGGCCGACTTCTTCCTGAACGGTAAATACAAAAAATGTCTGATACCCGGGCTTTTTTAATTGCTCCATGACTTTTATTAGCACCGCGCATCCTGCTCTATCATCAAGAGCTTTGGAAATGATATAATCGCCCGAGATGCTGCATTCCCTGTAGAAAGTACCCATATCGCCGATTTTAACCTTTTGTTTTGCTTCTTCTCTAGATAAGGCTCCAATATCAATAAACATTTTGTTTATCTTGAGGTCTTTCATATCATCCATTTTTTCCATGCCGAAAACTCCTATAGTTCCGTTGGCAAAAACCACCCTTTCTCCAATTAGAGTAAAGGGTGAAAGTCCCCCCACATTTGAAAATCTTAAAAAGCCCTTATCATCTATATTTGTTACAATAATACCTATTTCATCCATATGGGCCGCCAGCATCAGCCTTTCTCCGGAGGTGCCTTTTTGGGCAATAATATTGCCCATTTTATCTACATTTATAGAGTCAGCATATGGTCTTACTTTTTCTATTATAGTTTCCCTTATTTTATCCTCGCTGCCCGAAGGACCGAAACTTTCAGTGAGTTCCTTTATTAAGTGTTTCATCTTACAATCCCCTTTCTTCCAAATCCAGAATAATGGCCTCTAAGAGCTCCATGGTGTGTTTGATGTCAGTGAGGCTGGACAAACTTACCGGTGAATGAATGTATCTGCATGGAACAGATATTATTATTGTCGGTATTCCGTCCCTGGTGGTATGAATCCTTCCACCATCGGTTCCTCCAAAAGCGGAACGGCGCAGCTGGCACGGGATACCTTTGCTATCGGCCAGTTCCAACACCCTTGTAACTAGCTTTTTATTTGCTACATAAGTCATGTCCATTATAGTAACAGCCGGTCCTTTGCCTACGGTGGTACTGTAATTTTCCTCCTTGGTTTCGGGCACATCCGAAGCAAAAGTCCCTTCTACTACTATGGCCACGTCAGGATTAATCCTGTAAGAAACTACAGCGGAACCTCTCACACCGATTTCTTCCTGCACCGTAAAAGCCCCGGTTATTGAATAACCCGGATTCTTTTTGAGAGTTTCGGCGATTATATAGCACCCAATTCTGTCATCGAGGGCTTTTCCCTTAACTATATCGTTGCCTAATACCTCGAACTCTGTGTCAAAAACCGCAAAATCACCTATCTTTACTTTTTGCTCTGCATCTTCCCTATCTTTGGCTCCGATCTCTATATAAAGATTTTTTGATTTTAAAGGAATTTCCCGTTCTTTGGGTTCCTGAAGATGAATAGCTTTTGCCCCTATGACTCCCTTGACCTTTTGTGGCCCAATCACCACCTGTTTGGAAACAAGGATTCTATCGTCAATACCTCCGACGGTATCGAATTTTAACCAGCCATTTTTGTCTATGGACCTTATCATGAGGCCAACTTCATCCATATGTGCACAGAGCATTAACTCCAGCTTTTTTTGTCTACCCATATTTTTGCAAATTAAATTTCCCAGAGCATCGGTTTCAATACTGCAGGTTTCTTTCAATTCCCTTTTTAATATATTTCTTACTTCATCCTCAGCCCCGGATACGCCGAAAGCTTCTGAAAGCTCTTTTAATAGCATGTCAACCCCTCCACCAATTCTTTATTTAATGAGGATATAAAAATAGCCAGCAAACGCCCCGCCTTCTTTATGTCGTCAAAACATACGGTTTCAACGGTTGTATGCATGTAACGGAGGGGAATTGACACCAGAGCCGTGGGGATACCTTCCCGGGTGATCTGAATAGCCCAGGCATCGGTACCCGTCGAAGAAGGCTCCGGATTTAGTTGATAGGGAATATTGTGATCTTCTGCGATTTCTTTCAACCTGTTAAAAAGTTTTGGATGTATATTTGGCCCAAGAGCCAGAACCGGCCCTTTCCCCAGAACTTGAGTTTCATCTTCGGGCACATCCAGCATATTGCCATGACATACATCTATGGCTATACCTATATGCGGAAATATATTGAAACTGCTGACTATGGCACCCCGTAACCCAACCTCTTCCTGCACGGTGGCCACAGCATAAACATTTGCATCAAATCTCATTGTATCAAGCTCTTCCAGCGTCTGAAGCATAACTGCTATTCCAGCCCTATCGTCCAGCGCATTGCATGAAAAGCGGCCATTGAGCAATTCTTTGGGCTTCCTTTTAAACGTTATGAAATCTCCCACTTGAATGGTTTTTTTAACTTCATCGGCACAGAGCCCGGTGTCAATAAACAGGTCATCGGGTTTAATGGCCTTTTTTCTTTCCTCGGGTTCCTGTATATGAGGTGGTTTATTGCCTATAACGCCGAAAACACTTCTACGTCCATGGATGATTACTTCCTGGGCAGGCAATATTCTCGGGTCCACACCTCCGATGAAAGTAAATCTTATAAAGCCCCTGTCATCAATCTGTTTAACCATAAGCCCTATTTCATCCATGTGAGCCGCCAGCATTATATTGTACCTTTGATTCTGGCCTTTTTTAAGGCTAATTATATTCCCTAGCTTATCTTCTCGGACCTCGTCGCTCAAGTTTCGAAAACATTCTTTTATCAGGCGGTTTTCCATCATTTCGCTGCCGGAAACAGCGGCAGGTTTTAAAATGTTTAATATATTTTGTTTTATATCCAAAATTATCCTCCTTTCAACTATTTATATTTCTACATTTTAAAGCAGTTTCCTTCATATTCTAAAATTATATTTCCCACTGGAGCATAAAATATCATCCGGGTAGCATCAAACCAGCAAAAAATTTTTAAGCATTTTTCACAGTAACAAAAAAGGTATAGTGAAAATCACTATACCTTGGAACTTTCATAATTATGGTGGGCCATCAGGGACTCGAACCCGGGACACCCTGATTAAGAGTCAGTCTGAACGTAATATCATAGTGAAATATATTATAAATCTAGAAAAACAATATTAAGTAAAAGCCTTGTAAATAGCGGTTTTTAGCCGCTTTTTTTGTGTCGCTGGAAAATAAAAAATAATGACTGACAATAAAATTAATAAAAATTCTGCGTAGTTTGTGACCTAATTTGTGACCTATGGTGACCTGGAAGAGTGAAAATGTGACCTTGCGATCAATATATCCACTCCCCCTAAATTCGGGTTTTTGCTGTATAATTTTGTTATTTGGGAAATAAAAAGCCTTAAAAACAGGAATTATAAAGTTTATGTTGAATAAATATATTGAATTTTATAGAAAGTAACTTGAGGAGGTTATTTGCAATGAAGAATATGCAAAATAAACCAGAAGATATGAAGCAAAAGCTGAGAGAAATCAGACTTGAAAAAATTATTGTATTAAAATCCCTTTGGTATAATCGTTTTTTAGGGTATGGTTCGGCGTTACTTTTATTATTTTCTGCTTTTTGTGTGCTTGTATTTTGGATTAATAACTTTAAGGGCAAACACATCCCATTAAATTTTCTTGACGTTGTAAAAAACTACACAATAAGCATTACACTTACTATTATAAATTGGTCATATTTTGGTTTAATATGGCATTGTGGTCACTTACTTGAAAAAGAACATAGATTTTTGGAAGTTGATAAAGAACTTTGCGAAAAGTTAAAGAGCTTAAAGAATGAAGAAAGTATTTATAAAATCTTATTACGAGGAGCAGAAAGAAAAAACAATCTACAGAATTAAAAACCTCAAAAACTATGTACAATAAAAAATCCCCCGGCATCAACCGGGGGTGTCTTGTTTCATAAAGCTTTCTTATGATGGAAATAATAACACCAGGAGGCGATTTTCATGAACGGAAAAACTACAAGCTGGGTAGTGACTGGTGTCGGTGCGGCAGTGACAGCTTTGGGTTTGGCAACAGGTGGGACGATCGGCGCCGTGATAACCGGTTTCGGTTTAGCCCATGTAGTTCTCGGTACATTAGATATGTTCAGACCGAGTGTTCGAAAATAATTGCCTCCATAAGAAAAAAGCCCCCGGAAATCACCCCGGGGGTTTGTCTTTACTCCGCCTTCGCTCGGGCAATGTCCACGGCAGTTTCACCGAAGATGTAACCGAGGGCGAGGGTGATAATTTTCCAATACAGATCGCTGTCCACGTTCAGGCCGAGGCCTTCCGACAAAATAATAAAAGCCGCACTTGCTACGGCTACCCAGAATTTGCGGCTGGTAAGCTTCTGTTTGATGGAATTCATCTTTATCACCTCCTAAAGTTTATTTGCCATTCGTACTAGCACGGTCTGTGCAAATCCACCATCTACCGTCTTTCCGGGGATTGCATTGGTTTTCCAATAATTTGGGTCGCTGATTATGCCGGCAGTGACAAGATACTGGACCATATCGGCATAACTATTGCATTTCTTGAACATAGAAACATACTTCCGGATAACCGCCTGAATATAGGCTCCATCTACCTTTTTACCTGGGACAGCATTGGCCTTCCAGTAAGCCGTTGTTGTGATTATTTTCGGCGACAGTTTAGCCAGGGCAGCTTCTAGGGCTTCTACGCTGGTAACACCAAAGAAATCGCATATCACCTTTGCCTGCGCCTGCGCAATTTTTTGCAGGCAGGCTTCGTCCTTCAGAAGCTTTTCTTCTTGAGGATTGGAATGGAATGCGCTTTCGACAAGCAGGACGTGCGGTATCCTTCCGTCTTGGGCGATATCTATGACTGTATAATAATCCTCCCCAGGGTAGTTTTGGCTCTCTCGGACTTTGGCACCTCTGTCCGGTATACCAAGCGCCGATGATACAGCCTTGCTCATACTGGCAGCAAGAGATTTGTCGCCGGGTATGTCCACACTATAATATACCTCTGTGCCCCTTGCATCGCTGCTACCGGCGTTCGTGTGTTCAGATATAAACAAATCGGCTCCGAAATTTACAGCGGCCTTCCCACGGGCCGAAAGGCCCACTGTCGCATCTGTGCGCCTGCTCATCCCGACGGTGAATGCGCCGGTAGCCAGCAGTTCCTTCTCCAGTAGCAGGGATATTTTCAGCACGCCGTCGGCCTCTACGTATCCCGTAGGGCCTTTATTCGCCCTGTCGCTTCCACCATGCCCTGGATCGATAAATATCTTAATACTCATAGGTCATGTTCCTCCCCATTATTTGAGCTTTCATCCTGGGTCTCGCTTGTATCCAGCGGGGTCCCAAGAAGTTTTGAGAGTTTAATTTTGTTTTCGGCCTCAGCCTTCTTGTAGTAGAAGCCGGTGGCCGTTGCAAGCTCAGCAAAAATACCGGGTATGATATATGCAAGCGGCGATGTGTCCCCGGTCTTCCATATTACCACCATAGAAAAGGCAACAATTATGACCGTTCCTAGAGCCACACCTGCAAAGATTTTTTTGGAGAACTCCATTTTGGACCTGTTTCGCATTTACCTCCCCTCCAAAATTCTTATTTCCCTACAATCCTTAAAACCAAATCAACCACCACCCCGCCCAGCGTGGCTGCTATTCCCCAGCCTATGTTCCCCAGCTTCGTCTCTATTCTGTCCAGGTGTCCGTTCACCTTCTTCCGCCAGTCCTCTAAGTCTGATATACGCTCATCCAGCCTTGCTTGTTGCACTTCTAAATATGCAATTTTTTCGCTCATGTCCATCTACATCCTCCTTCCGCATATCAAAGCCTGGGCCTGCACCCGGGCATAAAAAATACGCCTTATGGCGTTGTTGCACAGTATAAGTCTACTACACCATAATTGCGGTTAAAATTTCTTGCTTTTCTTCTTCCGTTAAAGCAGGATATTCTGTTAAAATTTCCCCCGCTGTCCTACCCTCTTCTGCCATGCGGCGCTGGATTACACGGACGAAAATGTTCTTCTTCCATGCAGACATCATGATACGGCACCCCCTAAGATAGCAGCTAGGGCAAGTTCGATGTCGGCGATGCGGTCTTCTATTGTTGGCGGTTGTGGCTGTGGTTCTAGTTCCGGCTCTGGAGCTGGTGTGACGGATATAATATTGCCTTCTGCGTCGGTTGTAAAATCTGCCGGAAGGCGGGTGAGCTGGTCGTATATTTCTTTTGTTACTTCGATTTGCTTGTCTGTTTTGGCGGGGCCACACCCCTTGCTTGTTATTTTGCCATCCTTAATCTCAACAAAATATATCATTACCACACCTCCCAATTAATAGTACAGTTTAGACTAGCGGCTGAAGTGGCATAATTGTGAAATACAATAACGATATTTGAACCATTTATATAAACATCATCTATACCTATAGGTGATGCGCCTGTAACACCTTTGCCTGGCCCGGTGGAAGGATTGCCTACAGCTATACAACCAAGCAGTTCCCTACTCCAAGCACCACCCCTCCAATCAGTCGATGTAACTGTGCCTGTAACAAGTGATTTCATATTATCTGTGCCAAAAAATACCATTATACCAAGGTCACTACTACTAGGATTAATTACAAGATGTCCATGTTTATATGTTCCGCCTAAAGCTATAGTCTTTGTGAGTGTAGAACTCGCTGCTATTGAATCTGTATATGCGACGTTGCCATAGGCTTTTGTGTTATTCATTTTCTCAGCCAATAAGGCATTAACCTCAGATTCTGTATAATACCTTCCATCGTGATCACTTGAAGTCTTATGGGTATTAAGATTCGTTTGAACCGCATCTACAGTAGATTTTATAGCTATATCATCAGATGCAGCTGGTGCAGCCACCTTCGCTCTACCTGAAGCATCACGAGCCATCAAAGTAGAAGCAGTCGCCGCATTTGTTGCGCCATGAGCAGTTGAAGTTAGAGCAGCATGAGTATTCAAATTCGTTTGTACTGCATCTACAGTGTCTTTCCTTGCTATATCATCAGATGCCAAAGGAGCAGCTACTTTAGCCCGACCGTTTACATCACGCATCATAATCTTAGAAGCGGTTGCAGCTGAAGTAGCCCCATGCGGCGCAGTTTCGGCCAAATGCGTAGCAAGGTCGCTGGCCAGGGCCAGGTCCGGGTCGTGGGCTTCATTGCCGTGCACCGATGGTACAAAACTGGCCGGCTTGCCGTCGATGTCACCCCACTTCACGGCGCCCACTTTCTGCCAGGCCGTGCCGGTATCACGGTAGATTATCTGTGTATCGGTGGCCACATACAGCCTGCCGGCGGTGCTGGGAGCGGGCTTATCTGCGTCCAGACCGGCCTGGATGGAAGGGACGCCGCTAGAATTGATTATACGCTTGGCTACTTCCTGGTCTAGCTTATCCCAGTTGGCTCCAAAATTGTTTACAAGGGTATCGTCAATATAGTCAGTAGCCTCGGCCTTATTTAATTGCAAATTCGGCGTTATAGTAGCCAAAAGACTTCACCTCCTATGTCATGGGAGTATAAGTGACCCACCTGATCGTTTTACCAGTCAGAGAACCAATAGTCTTATGCACATCCATCACCTGGTTTCGATGTATGCTCACAGTGATAACTGCATGGTCAGGTTTCATGAAATTGCAGATTTGCTCCACCAGTGGAAGGTATTGCAGAGTGTCTTCACCATAAGGGTAATTAGAAAGCATGACTGATACGTATCTCTTTTCGTCGTCACTCAAACTCTGGCCATTCCTATATGCCTCCGGCCACGCTTCTTTAATTGCTATAACCTCAATACCGGTAAACTCCTTTACGCTCTTGATAATTCCGATTGCGGTGCCTCCATACTTATATAGCGTGATAAGAGAATTCAGAAGTCGCTTTTTGTCTATTTGCCAGTTTTGTTTCCATCCAAGTGCTTTAAGCCATCTTTCAACGTCCTGTGGAGATAACTTTTCGATGACAAAAAGGTCTTTTAAGTCTTTCCTCTGGCCCCCAATTCCTTTATCCAAAACATCGACTAACCTTTTTAGCTCCTCATCCCCCTCCAGAAGAGTCATGGGCATTGCGTCTTTAAACGACATTTACTGTCACCGTCCCAAGGGCCGGTATTTCGGTGGGCTGGGGTGTTACGTCACCGCCAGGGCTCGTGAAGCTAATGTTTGCCACACCAGGGACGTTCATGATCCAGGAAGTGAGCTTGGCAAGATAAATAGGTTTACCAAAGTCTATCGCCCAGGATCCATCCGATTCTTTTCTGGAATAACTGAAGAAATCGGTTATTGCCTGCTGGACTGCCACCTGAACATCAGAAGCCGAATAGCCCTGTGTCACAGTGACGGTGCAACTCACATTGACAGTAAGATAGGTTGGAGGCAATACATCAACAGCCACGGTTAGAACCGTTGGTCGGTTGACCGTAACCTCTTGCATCACTTCATCCAAAAGGGCTTGGGATGGAGTTCCCCCACCTTCCGGCACCACATAGATTTTTACGGTTAAAGCGGGTATTGTTGCGTCATCGTTCTTATTCTGAACCAATACCCGTGCCACACCCGCGACCGACCCAGCCACCTGTGCGAAGTCATTCCTGGTCACGCATCTTGTACTGCTGGAAATCCAAGCCGGAATGGCCTCCCGCATGTGGTTAATATCTTCTTGGTCTTCGCCTCCAGCAGCAGGGCTGGCGTTGGTCACTCTGACGTCAGCCAGGTAGCCGCTGCCGTCGTAGAGGACGGTCTCAACCGTATTGATAGCACCAACGGGAACGTTACCCTCCTTGCCCCTGGTAATCTTATATTCTACTTGAATCGTTGCACCCTGGGCAGGAGCTTTTCCGTTTACGCCATCGCCGAAAATCACCAAAATTGTTCCATCTTCCTGTAGCTCTGCGACATAGTGTGTATCGGTGCTCCCGCTTAGCAGAAAATCGCGTACCCTGGACCACTCCTGGCCATCTACTAGAACTCGCAAGCTATCCAGCCATACCGGGCCGTAGGAAGTCTGGTAAACCTGGCTCGGTTCGCCGGTTCCGGTGAAGATATCTTCCTTTTCTTCTACCTGCTTTGCGAGCACGTTCACGATGGTCTGCCCAGCGGGAATAACCGCCGCCATGGTAGTCATAAATGGAATGGGGTTTGGCCCGGGCGTGCTGGCCTTAGTCCCTATAGGAATGGCTATGTCAACGCTGGTAGGTTCCTGCACCGAAAAAGTCAGAGTTACTTCGGCTGGCCTGGCCGATTGGACTTCGTATCCGACAAGCCTTGCCCACCGCAGGAGGCTTTCATATTTTGTAGTCGTATCCGGAAAGAGCTCATCTTCTACCGCATCCAGCCGGTATTCCTGCTTCTCGATCTGGTCTGCCAGACACTCCAGCAGGATATTTCCGATATGCCTGGCCTCTGTATTCCAGTTGGGCCATCGCTGTTTCACGAATTGCTTTAGTTCCGTAAGAATTTCATCATATGTTCTGCTCACTTACACGCCTCCTCCCAATGTGACTTCTGTTTCCCTTGTTTCTTTTAATCCGATCTCTGGGGAGCTCCATATAATCTTAACCCGATAAGATGAGCTATCATAGTCATATGTGGTCGTTACTTCCTCAACCTTTGCCCGTGGTTCCCAGTTCTCTATATCGTATTTTACTAAACCGGATATTGTAGCTTCTAAATCCGGCCCCGGATTATTGAATACCAAAAGTGCTGCATAATTTCCGAATTCCGGTATTCGCTGATGTTCCCCTGGTATTGTTGTCAAAATTACACGAATAGCAGCGGCTATCTCTTCGACTACGTTGGCAGGATACTGGAAAGCTCCGTCTCCTCTATGTTGTAGCGGATATAACACGACCTCACCTCCAGAAGCCGCACCAGAGCGGTTTATCCGGGTCTCCACCCTCGAATTCAACCCAGACACCGGTTCCAGTCGGTATTTCCCAAGAAGAAGGGTCTACGCCAATAATTTTCGGAAGTATTTCCCTTATAAAAGTGCTTCCCTCCATTGTTTCCCAGTCTAGTTGCAGTTTCCCGCCACCAATATCAATGCCTACAAACTGTGGTGGCAGCACCGGATAAGCCCAGTTTTCAATAGTCTTAAAACCAAAAAGAGCGGGTACCTGCACCTTTACCCGCCCCTTCCCTTCCGGGTCTTTGCCCACCACTACAATCCCTCGGTACTTTCCATATATTTTCGGCTTTAGTTCAGGTAAGCGGTAACCGTCCATGCCTCATGCCTCACTTCGTGCACACATTTTGTTACTCTGTACTTACTCCCGTCTGGTAATATGACATTACACCCTGCACGTATGCCAGGCTGCCCAATGCAGATGAGTCTACCTTTGGATTCTGCTGCCGCCAAACGTTGCAAATAGTCCCGGGCCTCTGCCGGACTATGGAACACTTCAGCAACTCTTGTTTCCACGCCATCCCCTACGGATACCTCAAAAGCTTTGCCGTCCGGGGTAAATCCTGCCGCCATGTACTTTCTGCCCACCGTCGAAGCTGGAGTTGCTTTTATAATTTGATTTATCTTCACGTCTGACTGGGCTGCGATATTAATATTCCCTTCGCTGTCCCGCCAGACTGGTATATTCCCTGCTAAACGGTATAAAAAAGCGATATCGCTTTCATTTTGGGCATAGGTCCTATCTCCGCCGCTGACCACTATATTCCCCGCCTTCTCTCCATTCTTGTTCAGAAGCCGCGCTATCGCTGCCTGGCGAGGACCGGGGTAGATGGCCTGCTTCTTAGCTTGCCACTCTCTCCCGAACTCAAGAGCAAAAACTTCTATCCGTTCCCCCTGGCGCGGCCGCCAAACCGTGTAGTTTGTCACCTTCTGCAGGTTTCCGGGAATCCCGAATGCAACGCTTATCTTATCCCCTTCTTTGAACTTAATTTTTGCTTCGCCATCCCAGTATAATGTGAGCCCGCCGATTTCTTTGAGCCCCGTCTCCCATATAAGTGCGATGGGAGCTACTTGTACGCCTTCGACCATTATCATTGTTCAATCACCTGCAAGACATCATTATAATCAGGGATAAGTATAACTGTCCCCGACCTGGGCTCCTGTGTGGGATCGTCAATCCCATTTGCGGATGCAATGGCCCACCAGAGATGTGGATTGCCTAGAAACCTGTTGGCCAGGCTGCACCAGGTATCTCCACTTTCGACAGAATATTTCTGTCCTCTGCCGTATAACTCTAATCTGTGCAACATATTATCACCTTTTATCATTTAACTTTTTCAAAAACTATCTGACTGTAATGCGTTGAATTTTAATATTCTGTTTTGCTTTGGCCTTATTTGTCTTTGCTGCCGGTTTTGGTTGAGCAGGCGGAACTGGAGTTCCGTAATCCACCGTAGCCTGGACTTCCACCGTCAGATCCTTGGGCTTTAGAGCCGGTGTCCATGCGCTGTATGTCACTTTCCATTTTTGTATACGTATGGGCATTTGAAAGCCGCCAATAGCTAAAAAAGCCTTTGGCGGGGTATTATTGGGCTTTACAGGAAGTGCAAGAGAGCGAATAAACTCAACCTGAACAGCTATGTCGTTTACATTCCCCTGCGCAATAAACCGGCACTCAAATTTAATCTGACGTGAACCTCCGTATTTGAAGCGCAAAGGCGGGGCTATTGCCCCGCTTACTTCAGGCTCCTCATATTCTGCTGTTTTTTCATCTTCGAGCGTATGAGGGTTTGACAAAAATTGTATTGTTTTACCTGTATCCATGCGGGATAACATCGCTCGTACTGGTTTCTTTATCATGCCGGCACCACCCGCCTTACTTTGGCATCTTCAATGAACTCTATCACAGTTTCAGCTATTGTCCGGCCATCAAGCACGATTTTGATCGGCTGTCTCACAATCACTTGATGTGTAACCGCAGTAGCCGCCTCGCTGCGTTCCTGCTTTACCCTCGTAGATATGACGGGTGCAGCAGATAATGTTCCAGTAGCGATGGGTGCTATCGGTGCCGGTGAGGTAGGTGAAGAATACACTACTCCCATTCTAACCTGTGGCTCTGCGGAAAGCCCGGAAAGACGCCTGAAATCAGCATCCAACTGCTGCACTGTTGCCTGAGAGGCCTCGGTAATGTTTGTTAGTGCCCGTTCGATATACGATGGAGAATGTATGCCCAATCCGGCCTTGAAGCCTTCCCAGAGGTTGCTGGCAGCGGTTTTTGCAGCTTTCCAGAAGTCATTAATTTTGCCTGTTATAGTGTTGATGACGCTCTGCAGTATCTCCCATACCTTCCCCGGCAACCCCGCGATAGTATCGATTATCCCGTGGACAATATTAGAGCCGGCCCGATATGCAGCATGCCATAGGGAGGATCCTACAGAGACCACCGTATTGACAAGGCTAATCAGAAATGTCCAGGCCCGACCTGGCAGGCTGGCGAAAAACCCAACTACCGCATCGATGCCCTGGCCGATGATCTGGGTGGCTGTTGTACTGATCTGGTTCCACCATATCGGGATTTGTGTTGCCAGATTGGTTACGAAATCTATAACTCTTCCAGGCAATCTGGCAAAAAAATTAACAACTGCTTGAATCCCCTGCCACGCTATTCGAATCATAAACCCAATTCCATACCCAATCCAGTATGGAATATCGTGCAGGAACAGCTTTCCGAGGAATCCAGGGATTTGTCTGACAAATGCTGCAATTGCCCCGGGGATAGCAGCGAACTTTCCCTTAATGAAATCAATTCCTGCTGCAATGCTGGGCCAGATTCCTCTGAAGAAACCCTTGACCTTATCCCAGTTTCGCCATACTAAAAATGCTACACCAGCCAGAGCTGTTGCAGCAATGATAATAATACCTATTGGGTTCGCATTTAAAGCTGCATTGAGCACCCACTGTGCTCCTGCCCATGCTTGGGTTGCACCTCGCACCACCAGCATGGTCGCAGAATACGCAAGAGCCGCCGCTCTGGCTCCCAGAATCGCAATTTGTGCACCTACAAATGTCCCTTTAAGAATTGTAAGCCCCGTAATAAAAGATGGAATCATTGACACTACCATAAAACCGGTTCCAGCAAATAACGCCAGGGCCGACCCGCCTACCAGCGCCCATGCCGCCGCCTTCTGCAATCCTTCAGGCATGCGGTTGAAGATGTCGACAGCCTTTTCAACTATTCCGGCGACTCGTGAAACGGTCGGCGCCAGTGTGTTGCCTATTGTCAAGCCAACGGCTTCCACCGACCCTCGCAACTGCTCCATTGCTCCGTTGAATCCACTCATCTGAACTGCAGCCGCCTGCTGCGCTGCTCCGGCACTGCCTTCAAGTTTCTCCTGCCAGTATTCCAGAGCGTCAGCCCCCTGTAATGTTACCTCTTTACCGTCGATCATGGCCTTTGCCTGGGCGCTCAAACCAGCAGCAACGGCCCGGATGCCATCAGTGCCAAAAACAGTAGCCAGGACATAATCCCGGAAAGCATTCGTTCCCTGCGCCGCCGCCTGTGCAAGACCCGCTGCCTGATCTTTTGTTAACCCATAGGTCTGAGCCAGTGCCTTCATGGTGTCCTCATTGGCATCAGCAAACGAGGCGAACTGGTTTACCAGTTTTCCCGCTGCCGCAAAAGATAACTCAAATTCCCGGATGATTTGCGGCCACGGCTTCATGTTGCCCTGGGCATCACGGAGATTGATGCCTAGAACGTCCATGATGTTGGCTGCCTCGGATGTTGGCGCCGTCAAATGCATTAATGCCGTCCTCAAAGATGTGGCTGCATCCTGTGCTGACCCGATGACGTTCCTTGCAGCCATCAGTCCGGACATGGTTGCTTCTAATGACTGTCCGACTTGCCCCGCCACTCCAGCAACGGAACCAAGTGCCACATCGAATTCATTAGCCTTCAGCATTGAATTCTGTATGGCAGCAGTGAACACATCTGATATATGCGCTGCATCGCTCATTTGCATTCTAAAACCTTGAACAGACGCTACAATCGCCCTTGTGGCTTCGGGCAGCTGGATAGCTCCTGCCGCTGCGAAATCTGCAATCGGCCTAAGTAACGCCTTTATGTCTTCTGTTGCCGAAACACCTGCTGAGGCTATCTCGTATATTGCTCCTGCTGCTTCTTTGGCAGAGAACTTGGTATCCGCTCCCACCTGTATGGCGTATTTACTCAGGTCCTTAAATTGCCCCTCCGTCCATCTAGCCACAGACCTGGCATTCAGCATTTCCTGCTCGAAATCCCCGAAACTCTTTACAGACAATCCTGCGGCGGCTATTCCTGCAGCTCCTATTCCGGCCAGGGCCATGCCAGTGCCTCGGAGGGCAGCCTGCACTCTTGCGTCACCCAAAGCCCCCAGCTTCGGTTCCAATGCATCAAGACTGGCTTTGGTTTTGTAATACATCTCCTCAGCGTCGGCAGTGACGTTTTTCATTGATTTGTCTATTCTCTGCAGGCCTAGGGTAGCATCATCCTGTACAAAGAAATGAAATCCTAGACCCATCAAATTGAAATTCAGTGCCATGCGCTACCCTCCTTTCAAGGCATCATATTCTTTTTGCAGCCGTTCCATCAGCCGCTCGTATAGTCGAAGTCTCCACCGCACCGGCATCCGCATAATCTCAGAAAATGGCTGCCCCAGGCCGCTGCCCATGGTGATATACATCAGCCAGAATATTTGCTCCTGGAGGGCCTCAGGGGAGGTGGAACAGAGAAAATCTACCGCCTGCTCCTCCCCGTCGGCAACAAAAAACCCTGCCCTGCCATGGGCAGGTCCATATCAAATGCATTCCAGCACTCAGGGCACTCCACAGTTATCGCAGTGTCTATCCCGCATTCTTTTGCCTCCACTTCTCCCCTAAAGGCTGCCGCATCTGAGGCAGGCAGCTCTGCAAAAGCCTTGCGGGTAACCATTTTTTCTCCTTCAATCTCCACCACCCGGAGCAGCATAATAGAAGTCATCAGGGCATCCGGATGATCCCGACGCATAGTTGCCATTTTTTGTTCATCTTTCCCCCGGAGCATCCGCCAATTTATCACCTTGCCCGATTTAGGCAGGGTAAACGTAAATGTATGCTCCGGCTTTGCATGCTCCGGATCTTCAAGGTATTTAATCTTCAGGTCGCCCAGGTTTTCTTCCCATTCAAACCTGGCATTGCACCGCGGGCAGGTCACCCGGAAGACAAATGCATCGCCGTATGTTATCCTGCGTAGCTGGAGCAGAGCAAATACTCTGTCCCCCACCAGCATATTCATTACGTCCACACCTGGAGTGAGAAGGCAGGCCTGCAGGACCTTGTTGATGGCTTCCCACTCCCGGCCCTGCCGTCGGTTCAACAGCATATCCTCTTCGGCGGTAGTCATCTCCCGCAGTTCGCCTTCCCACCTTCCGGGGAAAAGAAAAACACCTGGCTTTATTTCTGCTTCAGCCAGGGTCTTGGGTAATTCAGTCACTCTAATCCCTCCCTAATAAAATAAATAATCATGCTGGTTCAAAGTAATCGATAGCAAGAGTTAGCTTGCGAATTGTTTTTTCTTCAGAGGTGCTATCCCATTCACCAGCCACAAAATCCGTTGGCCACGCACCATATACATTCCACCGCTGGACCTCTCTACCGGCTCTATCCAGTTGTATGATTGACAGATTGCGCTTATATTCGTCCGGTTCTGCACCTCCTGTTTCCTGTGATGCATCAATGACCTGCCGGAACCACTCATATGTTTCAAGATTCTTTGTCGCACCATATTCGAGAGTAATATCACTATAATTTCCGAATCCTGGACTTTTATCGGGCAATAATCCTCCACCTTCACGGTGTTCGATTTTCCCTACCGAGCCCTTTAACTCGCTGCATTTCTGAAATCCCGTTTGGGTTATTCCGTCTATTTCCACCAGAAATTTGAAGCGGTCAAAATAACTCCGTGCCTTACCGGCCATTTAGATCACCTCCCATTTATCCCTCGGTTTGAACCTTGCGCTGGAATTCAAACCAGATGAACTCCGCAGGGCGTTGTGTTGCAAGCCCAATCAGACCACGCACGATGCCCTGGTCGATAAACTCTTGCGTGTTTAGTTCCTCGTCGATCTTGACCACAAAAGCATCCTGCGGTTTTTCTCCCCTGAGGCCTCCCTGCTTCCACACCGTCAGCAGGAATGAAGTAATGCTCCGTGTAAGCCGTTTCCAAAGGCCAGACTCATTGTTCTCGAACTCGGCAAACTGGGTGCCTTCATATATCGATTTTTCGCAGTAAATAAACGTCCTGCGTTCGTTTATATATGGGAATTCCCTGCTGCTATCCAGCGTCCTGGCACCGTAGACCCTTATGCCGTAACCTCGCAGGAAGCAGATCGGGTTAATCCGTGCAGGATAGAGCACGTCCCGCACAGCTTTATCGTTTACCAAGTCGGTTTCCAATCCTATTACTCCGACCAGTCTCCCGTCTTCAATACCTGCCGCCACCTTCCATACACCTTTATCTCCATCGGTACGGGCATATGCCCCAATAATGAAGCCGGAAGGCGGGACCACCTTCTCCTTGCTCGTTAACGGGTCCATTATCTTTACGTTGGGGTAGTAGATAGCTCCATAGCTGCTATTGAGGCCTGCTGTGGTCTCAACATAAGTTTTGACCTGATCCGGAGTGTTCCCGAATGGTGGATCGAGCACTACAAAGCAGTCTTTGCGTCCGGCCGCATAATCCAGAGCTGCATTTTGCACCGCACTTGTTGCCACTCCAGGAATGGCAATAAGTAGACTCTCCTGAACAACGTCCAGCGCATACAGTCCAGTGCGGCCGGCAGGAGAACCGATATAGTCGGCATCGACCAGACCAACCAGCCCATCACTACCGTTTGCCAGGCTGAACGTGCCCGCAGCTGGCCGGTCGTTAGGCGCAGTCGTGGCACTGTCCTTATCAGTTACCGTGATATATTTGCTCACTCCGTTGATACGGGTTTCAACGTAATCCGGGTCAGTGTCAATCATGGAAAGCTCATCAAATACTTCCCGCACTATATCCTGCCCGTCAACAGTCTCCAACACCGTCAGTTTGAATTTATTTGTGGGGTCCTTTGTTGCATCTTCAATTTTAACCTTGAGTCTGTTACCCCATGTGCCTTCGTTGATCGCATCCACCTGCAATGTATCAACAGGAGTCGTGGCCTTATCTTTCAACGTAATCGTCGCCTTGATTGCGGTGATGGTCTCAGGATCGCTTGGATCAGTATAATGGGCTGTTCTCACCACATATACCCTTGCCCCTTGCTTGTTCATGAACAGACCATAAGCGGCATAAGCCAGCCATCCATTCGCGATAAATCCCCCGAAAGTCTCCTTAAACTGTGTCCATGATGTTATCAATGTTGCTTGACCGATGGGTCCCTTTTCGGCTATACCTATCAAGGCCGCTGTACTGGTCGCTGTTCCTGTTATGGTTACCACCTGGGGCTGCGCTTCAGTCACATAATGACCAGGAGAAAGGAATTCAGGCATTATTTATCACTTCCTTTTTTCGCTTTGCTTTCAGAACTCTCTTCTTTTATCACTGATATAACTCTCAGGTATCCAGCCGCAATTGCAGCTTTAACCTGCTCGCCTTTTAATATCGCTTCATCAACCTCACGTTCCTCTAATGCTTGCAAATGCAGACTTTTCCCTGCCCCTAATTCCAAAGCCAAGGGTGCATTCTGTTTATTTTTGAGCTTAACAGTGCCCATTTTATCACCTCTCTATTTCTTAAAACTGTAGGCCACATTATCTTCGCCCCCAGTGGTGGGGTTATTAAAAGTCGCTTGGAACTCCTTTGCCAGCTTGCCGTCATAATATACTCCACTGCTTACCTCAATACCTTCCACCACAAAGCGCCCTGATGCCCGGATCAATTTCCCGCCAGCCCTGTTCGGACTCGATAAAGGCTCTATAAAGCGCAGCGGATATTCGTATTCGCCAACTGAAAGATATGGGTTTGCTCCAATCCATGCAGTAAGTTTTTCACCAACGCCCAGAACTTCAAGCGTATTCTCTGCCGTTACTTCAAAGTCAAATTGCAGATCATAAAACCCCGGGGGTGCATATACCCTTACTGTGCCTGCTACCTCATCCTTAACCAGATTTGGCACATTAGCATCATCAATCCTCGCTTCAGTTATATCCGGCAAAAAAAGAACCAGCACCGGCAACTGGGCTATTTCCAACATGGAGTCATGAGTGCTGGTTACGGTATTGGGCAACACTTCAGCCTTGAATCTCTGGAGGAGTGTCCGCATCACCGATTCTATCATTTACGACCCGCCCCCATGGTGCCTTGCTGCACCGTCTTAATGAATAATTCCTGCCAGTTTTCTTTTTCCGCCTCAAAGACGGGCTCAAAGGTAGGCCGCCGTGGAATACGAATGTATTTTGTACTATCTTTAAGGTGCAGCCCTTGTGAATGAAGATATGCACGCATCTTGGGCGTAACCTTGATGTATAAGTCGCCGCCGTTGCCGTCTCCGAGCTCATGAATTGCTGCAATATTCACCATCTGATGTCCGTCTTTCCCTTTTGCGCTTCGCAGCACGCCTGCGAAAACCGTCGCCCCGTCTATTACCCTGTATGTTATGCTGTTTCGCAGGTCTCCATGGTTTATTAAGGGCTTCGATGACCCTTTGCGTGCGATGGTGAAAGGATGATTTGGCGCATACTTCTGGCCTCCCGGTGCTCCCTCGGTCATCCCCTTTTTGAGAGACTTAACCGCCGCCTGCCCTACCCTGTTCAGACCGGTTTTATAGGCTTTTTTGAAATTGTCGTCCAGCTTATCCAGAAATGCCTTACACTTTGCCCAGTCGCCTATCAGTTTCGCCTCTATCATCCTCGATCGCCTGCCTCGAACAGTATTTTGAGCATTCTCGCACGTCCTCCGTAGTGAACCGCTGGCCGCTTTTCTGTCACGTAAAGCTCGGTCGATATACCTGCGATACTGATGATTTTATCCCCCTTATTGAGGCCGCCGGGAGGCTCGGCTTCAATCAGCAGGTAACCTGATGTTTGCGGCGAATCTCCCCCGGGCACCATATTGAGCGCCTCAAAGCGATCATATTTCACCTGGGCTTTAACTGTTACCGGCGTGCTTTCATACTTTATTTCTCCAATGGGCTCCCTGAAATCAGGATCAAACTGTGTGGCCGTTCGGTCAACCCGACAAATAGCCACTTCTACCGGGTGAATAAGTTTTGGTCTCATTTTAAACCCCTCCGATGACTATCGGAGCCCGAAAAAGAGCCAGCACGCCGTCAATATCCGGGTCGCCAGTCAAGTCAAGGGTAGATGCCAGCCGCTCCAGGGTGTATGAATGGCCGTCGGTGTTCTCGCTCACAATCCTGGCCCTCTTGCGCTCTTCCTGCCCCTCTGCATCGCCCAACAAGGGCAATTCCCGGATGACCAGCCTCTTGGCAATCTGCTTGATCATGGCTGGAGTTAAATATTGCTCTCCCACTTTGTCCACGAAGCCCCAGGTGCCCTCGATAGAGACATTCTGTCGTCCCTTCGGCCATCGTGTCTCCCTGTAAAACTTGGGGTTGCGGCGGTCATCGGGGAAGAACCGGTTATAAACCTTATAGTCAGTGATGGCCTGGCCGTCTACCGTTACACTTACGACCTCAATGGGAAACACCGGTAGGAGAAGCGTTTCGCTACCGTTTCCATCGAGAGTGATGGTCATGGCCCGGGGTTCAAACCACTGTCTCGTCACTCCATCTATATAAGCGGTCGCAAGTGCAATTAGGTTTGTAAGCCTGACGTCTGTAGCCTGCTCTGCTGTTATCCCCTCATCGCGGATATCCTGAATCGTACAATATGCCAAGGCCATCACCTACCTGTGAATAAGTTTCTTCAGTGCCCTTATCTCTGCGTCATATTTGCGAAAATCAGAGTTTGCAAACTCAAGCATCAATTGTTCCGCAACATCGATGCTGTCGTCAAAATAAAAGACCGCCTTCCTGGGGTTGGAGCGGTCTACTTTTACTAACTCTAATCCCCGCAACTTCAGATATCCGGCAAGAGCAAGGTCCGAAGTTGCAAACTCTTTAATCTGCCCCATGTTCCTCCTCCTTAGCCAGTATAGTTATCCGACTTGATAGTCTTGAGGGTTACGGTGGTCGTAGTGACCGCAGTACTATCAGTGCCAGCGGTAACTCCTCCGTGAGTGTGAGTTTGCATGGCGTTCTTCAACGCCTCCAGGTCGGCCGCCATATCGTTCAAGATTTGCCAGAGTTTTTCCTGTTGGGCTCCGGCGTCCCCGATGTTATATGGGATTTTCACCGCTTATCACCCGCCGTTTCAAACAGTCCGGATGCAAGCAGTCTTTTAGCCATTTCCTGGTCCTCAACTTGCTGCGGAACATTTTTAACGAACTTCTTCCCGCCGGATACTAGAGTGGCCGCCCCCTTTAATACCAGCACGGTCACTTTTTTATCCTGCTCAACTTTCCCTTCGGTTTCTAACTGGACATCATTCTTCTTTTCAGCCATCGTTAATCACCTTCCGCTTATGCTACGTTGTATCCTATGACAAGAGCATCATCAAGTACGATCTGTGCTGCATCAACCCGGCTGGTCATGGTGTACTCAATGATTCTCTTCCTGGGCTGGCGTACACGCTCACTGGTGAAATCACGCTGGATGCCGGTAGCCAGGTTTTTCCGCAAGGTGAGAATGAGCACATCGTCAGGAATAAAGTCTACCGGAAATATGGTTACACCTTTATACTGCGGTAAATTTCCCGTCTGCAGCAGTTCATCCGCCCAGGCTGTCTGGCGGGTAGTCAGCTGCTCAATATAGGCCTCTGCTACAGTAGGAGAAACATAGAACCTCAACTCGGCTTTATTGGCTTTGTATTTGTTTGGCAGCATGTTCAGCATGCCAGGAAATACCACGCCTTTGTAATCGGTGCTGGCATTGGTGTCAAATTTGTGAGTAGCGGTGCTGGTTTTTGCCAGTTTGATGATACCGTCATCAATCTGAACAAAGGCATCGGCGGAAGCGGTATCGCCATTCCAGGCCAGATCGGTCAGGTCATTGGCAAACTGCTGGGCCAGCATGCGGGCAATATGATCCTCGGCCCCTGCCCGTTCGATGTTATCTTCAAGGAAGGTTATGGAAATATCAGCAGGCAAAATAACCTCAACGGAATTAAGCTGCTTCTTGCTGGTCTGGATGCCTGCGGTTTCTGTAGGCTCGGTAGCTTCCACACCTTTGCGGATAATCCGGTTTGCCACGCCGATAAAGTCTAAGTCCATCGTCGGACCGTTCATCCTCTCGGTCCTGATATCTTTCAGAAATGCGGACTGGTCTACAATATAATCGATGAATTTGTTTGCCTGCTCCGGATTTAATCTACCTCCGGTAGCCAAATCTGCGGAAGTTATGGCCGCTTTAGCAATGAGAGTTCTGTTAGAAATCATTTTGTGTACCTCCTTCTTTCTTCAGCTTAAAAATGCTCCGCCCCAGAAGTCGGACTTTTCTACGGGTTCTTTGCCCTCTGGGATTTTGTTTGAAATGCCTCTTGCTTTCTCTACCACTTCCAGGCGATCTTCCAGAGGCTTGACAGCTTTAGATACAGTTTCCTTGATGATGTTCTGAAGTTCTTCTTTCCCCTGGGCTGTATCGCCAGCCTGGTTGCCGTCTGCCTGCTTTTCCAACTTCTCTAACCTCTCACTAATCGGTTTAGTGGCCTCGTTCACCGCTTCGGCCACCATTTTGCTCAGTTCTTCTTTTGTCACTTGGGTCCCCTCCTCGTCTTGATTATCAGCTTCTGCCTCACTTATTATCTGCGCAAGCAGGTTGTGAGCATCTTTTAATGCCTTTAACCTGGCCGCACTAATCTTGCGACCCGCTTTCACAAAGTTTTCCTTCTGATACAGCTCTAATGCTTTTGTAATGCCAATTTGGTTTAATGTCCCAAGCAGATAAGCCTTGAATTCCTCTACAGCTGCATTTATCCTGGCAGATTTATCTGCTGCATCGCTTGCAATGATTGTCCTGATAACATCCCGTAGAGTCGAAAAAGACTGCCATACCATGTCGTCCGTGGCTTCTATTTGCATAGCCTGAGTAAACGTAGGGATTTGTACTCCCTGCGACTCGTCTTGCTTCTTGGGTCGGAAAAATTCCTTTAGGACCTGGAACAGCCCTTTATACTGCTGTTCTTCCGGCTCCTGTGTTTGCACTTCTTCGGGATAGTCAGCAGATTTAAATATCTTGAACTGCCTGCGATTTGCACCTTTATCCACCAGGCTCACCATCTGGACATCGACATTCCTGAGCTCGCCGGGTATGGGTTTATCCATCCTTACTCACCTCCCTTCTCAGGGATTAACTCTGATACACCAGCCATAGAATAGCCGGTTATCTCGCCTTTGAGAATGGCCTGCCAGGTTTCTTCTTTGAGAATCTTTGTGGCAAGAACCCAGGCTCCCGGAGTAAAATCAGGGTCACCGGGTCGTGCAATGAAGCTTTCTACCACAACCCCCTCATCCGGCTCCCAGTCGTGCTGCTTGTCAATCTGGGTAAGCCGCAGGTTCTCCATGAACCGGTGGGCCATCTTTTCGATTTCCTCTGCTGAAGCCCATTGTCCCTGGGTATCTTTTTCGTTTGGAACATAAACTTCTCCGTATACTATACGCTTATGAAAGTCCGCTTTTTTGAATGCGACTTCTTTTTTGACTTCGCTTACTTCACCGATCCCCAGCCGCTTGGCATGGGCCTGCAGGTGGGCCAAGGCCTTTTTTCGCAGTTCCTCTGCCGTGATACTATCGGTAATCGGCTGTACCTGATTTGCTCTGGCCAGCGCATTTCTCAGATGCGGCAGGTCTACTGTGCTGTCATCGTTGGGGTCTGTTACACTTTTATTATGGTGCGGCAGATGCCTGGCCCGCTTATCCTGAGTAGTCCCTTTGGTATAGGCCGGTTCTATTACCGCAAAAGCCGCATCCGGGAGACTGTTAATAAAGGCTGTTGTCCACTGTGCTTTGGTTATCTCTTCCAGCATCTTTATCACCTCATTTTTTTAAAACTAAAAGGACCGGATCGATATTGATCCAGCCCTTTCTTTTTCCGGCTGATTAATAATGAGACCCACGCCACCCAAACTGGCGGCGGTAGAATTCATAGAGTTCTTCTGTAGAGCTAAATTCCGGGACCTCTCCTTCTATATATGGCCTTACTTTCTTGTTGTATTCGTCTAATGTAAGAGCCTTGAATTCAATCAGGCCATAATCCTTTACCCCTGAAAATGTCTTTTCTATACGGTGCCATATAAATCCGTCTTTAGTTTCTCTTACCAGCTTTCCAAAAAACTGATGCCCCCTGTTCGTATCGTGAAAGCCTACCCAGTCGTCATGCACTTCTACATCCAATCCAAGAATTAACGGTGGATTGGGCCCAAATGAGTTATCTTTTACTTTGTATAAAATTTTACTGTCAATCATATTATCTCCTGCTTTATAACAAAATTTTCTACTTTTTTACCATTTATTTCAGTTATGCCTGCCTTCTTAAATTCTTCTATTAAATTCGTACGTAACTTATCATCATCGCAAGATATACATGTAATACTTTCTTTACGGATTCCCTTTCTGAACATAACCTCGTTCGATATTGTGTAGTGATTGTTCAAACTCGATATAAATTCTTTTGCCGACATTCTCTTATCGAAATCTCTGTCTTTGCCAGTGCCTCCAAAGTTATCATGATCATACGCATACCAGTCTGTTCGCTCTAATTCCTTGATGTCTACATGTATCCTATAACCAGCTCCTTTGTAATGAGCTTTAAATGAACAATATCCTCTAGCATTCTTTGGTACAAGTCTTACAAAAGCGCTGTCTGCGCCTCCCGACATTATGTCTTCGGTCGGGCTGGCTCCACCTTTCAAAATACCGTTGTGATACCGTTGCAGTGTTGACATCATCCCTGGACTATCAGGTGAAAATATTTCCACTACAGTTTTTGGGCTATTTCCTATTCCGGCGAATAAATAATCTGCTCCAGCTTTTTTGTATTCCTTACTGATTCCTTCCTCTACGAATGTTTTATATCCTGGCCAGACCTCCTTTTCCACCAGCTTATCAGCCCTGGCCGGGTCTATACCTTTGCTTTTTAACAGCTGTTCCATCTGTTTTGTTGTGCGTTTCTCCAGGGGAATATTATACTCTTCTCTCGGTGCGTGCTGCCAGGCTAAACGCGATAACCGCAGCAGTCGTTCATCCTCTGGTGTAGGATCGGCTATTGCCGCTTCCAGCTTCAGCTTTTTCATGATTTCTTGTGCCTTTTTAGCGGCTTTGACTCCGTCCGCATCGTATACCCTGACTTCAAGCTGACCCATTAATGCTCGTTCACGTGCGGTTCCTGCAAAATATACTGTCGCATCCTGATCGCTATAATACCATGCTCTCCCAACATTCACACCTTTGCCGCGGCTCATTCGGTAGACGCCGCGCTTATGCTCTAACCGGCCAGGCTGGAATATGAAATCTCCGTGGCCTGCTCCAATCTCTCGCAATGCTTTTTCTATATCTCCATGATAATCCTGAGGAATCTTCATTGTCAACTGAAATCCCGGCCTGCCGTCATCCTCGATCCTTCGAATAGTGATAACCTGTCCCTCGATTTTTTTCCCGTCTTTTCGCACAGCGACTCCTAGCGGTGTTTTCGGCACTTGCTCAAAATCCTGCATTATGTCAGCATTTTTAGGCGGCTTCAGTTTTGGTAGAGGGGGTGTTTTTCTTGCCGCCTCTATCTTCGCCCGGGCCCGCTCCTTGACAGCTATGCTGATTTTTTCGGCTTTGTCCGGATCTGCTAGAGCTTCCACCAGCTCGTCTTTAGTCATGTTCTGGAAGTATTTTATCTTTTTAGCTTTTGCCATATCTTTGAGAGCCTTTGTGTTTAGCTGGCTCAGTTCTTCTTTTGTCATTACTTGCGCTGCCAGAGGTGCTTTTGCCATCTCTGTCCCTGTCATCTCGTCTGCAAACTTAAAAACACCCTTGAATTTCGGGTCCCTGGCTTTGAGCAGTTCGGTATAGAATTGCCGGAACTGCTCCCTGACTTCATGCTTTCTCTTGACAGCAGTGGCTAGGAATGTATCTGTCTTTCCTCCCTTGCCGTACAGTGCCTCCGCATATGGTCGCAGGATATTTTTGTATTCTTCGTCCGGGATGGCTTCAAGTCTCTGCAGGGTCGGGAGGATTGTCTGCAGATCCAAGTCAATGTCTTTATCTGAAAAAGCCCTATAGATGATGTTATAAATCGGCTCTTGTTCTCCGTATTTTGAATTTGGATGATAGCTGAGGTTCATTTTCCACGATTTTGGATCATTTATGTATCTAAATGCCTGTTCCTTATCTACTCCCAAAATCTTCCCATCAGCTAACTGTATAAAATTGCCCCCATGGGAATCAAAGTTTCCTATCACCCAGTCCAGGACGTGCTCCCGCTGAATCTGTTTCCATTGTTCCGGTGTTAGGTCCTTCCAGTTTATCTTTTTCAGATCACCTTCAACATTTGAATATAATTTTTGTAATGTCCCGATCCGGCCTTTTTTGTCCGTAACTACTTTAATTTCTATAAAATCTCCTGGCTCGTATATTTTGCTGGCTATCTGCGATGCAGCTTCCTGGACATATGCCCGGAACGGCTCAGGTTTGCCTGATTTTGATTGTGCGGGCTTAAAAATATACTGGCCCCCTTTTGAGTCAATATATATGTGTTTCTCTCCTGCGCCTCCTAAAAAACCACCTGACCCTGCATACTCCAGATTCTCCATTGGGGGTATTTCACTCTTGGCTTTGACCGGTTCATACTTGATATCCAGAGGTTCATGGCTTACGGTTATATCACTAAAAGTCGAAACAATATAGGTGCACCGGCAGTGGTAGTGATACGGTGGCAGAGCCAGCCCTTTTTGAACAGCTCCTTTTGTATCAAGGTTTTTTACCTCGTCAAATGGTAACCAAGGATGAATCTTCTTAATGTCCTCAGGATTCTTGGCGTTCAGTACCGCATCCCGGAGTTGCACAGCATGTTCTATCTTGAATGTGTGTTTTGCCATTGTCATGCACACCGGACAGGTCCTTTCATCCCCTACCGGCAGTATTTCATATGTCTCCACCTGGGCCTCGATCATGCTTTGCACTCCGCCGAAGTTTCTGGCCCTGTCAACGGTTGTGGCCGCCAGCCCCCTCCAGTATGCATCGCTTTTGGCGAATTTGTCCCCCAGAAGAGCTTTGAGCTGCCTGCCGACTTCTTCCCGTCCGAGACCCTGCTCTAAAGCTAGATGCCTCACTTCTTCTGCTATGGTTTTCCCAAGCTGTGCGTCATAGTAGTCCCCAATCCAAAATACCGTATGGTCGGCTAACCATTGTCTTGCCTGCTCGTCAATGAGCCCCAGCTCTGGCTTAATACCTATCTGTGCTCCTGTTACCCTCCTGCCCAGAAGGTATGCGGTGCCTACAATGTCAGCCACCTGCTCCTGTGTTAAAGCCTTATAGTTCGGCCCCATCTCTTTCGCAATGGCATTGAGCGCTAGATTGACTTCGTCTTCTTTTATATCCCCACCGAAGCATTCTAATATTGCAGCTCCTTTTTTTATGGCTTTTCGTGCCTGTTTGTCCCATCCTTGAAGCAAAACATTAGTTAGATTTTTTTCCACATTCCATATGATTTCTTCTGTCGCATCAAGTTTTGCTCCTGGTCCAAACAAATCCCCTTCGGCTGCCTTTATGACCGGCACATGGAACATGAAATCCAATATATAATCAATGGCAGCAGCCAGTTCCCGCCGTTCTTCTTTACTCAGCAGTGCTATATTCATACTCCTCTAACCTCTTTCGCACATCGATCAGGAAGCTGGCAAACTTCTTTAATGCTTGGGCTTCATCGCCGGGGTTAGTATCTATACTCCCGGCTTTCAGCTTGGCAAGATATACTTCTAATGGTTCTTTCAACCAATCAGCTCCTTCAGGATCTGGTAGCTCTTTGTTGAGGATTTCCTCCATGATGCGCCTGGATTCTTTGACGGTCATACCTGCTTTGATAAACGTCCCAAGCATTTCAGTCATGTCTTTGGCATTATCTGCTGTAGGTGCCAGGCTCTTGAACTCCCAGTACTTCACGTCCATAGCCGGGAAAAGCAGCCGGTTAATGGTAAAGTCGAAGTCGTCCCGCTCCGGCCCAAAAACCTGCTCCTCAGCCACGCGCTTGCTTTCCTCGGCGGTGGAACGGTTGAAGTCCTTTGTTCTACCGACGTAAATCGGCGGCAAGCGAAAGGCCGAACGCACTTTCTCCTGGTTCTTCTCGTCATAGTCAACGAATAAAGCGTCCTTCTGTTGCGCTTCGGTCAGAGGTTTAATCTCAATTCCTGCTTTTTGACCTGATGGTGCCAATGGATTAGGAGTTGTCTCCGCCTCAATTACGAGTATTTTGTGGAATCCCTTGCGGCCTTTGATATTGTTTTGGATATAATCCTCTATCCGTGTAACGCTATCAGCAGCAAGCCGGCCGGAAACCAACACGGCCAGAGGTGGGACTGTCTTGTTGTCAAAATATTCGTAGTTGACCTCTTCCGCCTGCCGGCTTCCCTGCACAGCAAGAATATTTCCTATCCACCTAGGAATTCCGTAAGGTGTCCGTGGAGAATATATCTTAAAATGAATAACCTCTGTGGCCAGCGTAATATCTGTTTTTTTTGCTTCTTCTTCGGTTAATACTTTTCCGGTTTTTGCATCGATGGGCCTGGGATCGCCAAATTCCTTAAAATAAACCGTAATTCCGTCTCTGATTTGAACAAATCTGCGGAACCTTTTACGGTGTGGAATTTCTTCGTACGTATTGCTGTCTGTCTTAATTTTTATATTGATGTCTGTCGCTTCTTTATCAAGCGGCGTAAGACGCATTGTATAACTTTCAAGATGCTCAATGCCTGCTATTTCGCCCCTGCCATTCCGCAGTATCTCCCAGTATGCATTGCCCGTTGTCTCAAGGTCCCTCCTGGTTTTCCGCCTTATCTTTACGAAGCTCTCATCCGGGTTGCAATAACGGAAAAAGTTCAGGATTTGCCTTCGTTCGGCTTCTGCTTCCGGCGGATATTTCCCATCTTCTCCTGCGGCGACACCTTCCGCAGGCACCAGCGTGAATCCGAAACCGTCGATGTTAGTCTCCATAGCATCTATACATTGCCCCAGGATGTTGGAGTATTCAGGGAGCATTGATAATATTCTTAAGTCATACGGCGGTTCAATTGCTATTCCCTGTCCGTATAACCCGACAAACGGGTCCTCCTCAATTTTGTTGCTTGTGACAATTTCTTTGCCTCCAAGCACCTGAGCTTTATATATTGTCGCCTGTAAAGCCTGTTCCTGATTTTCAGCCATAACTTCCACCTACCCTATAACCATCACTCTTCCGCCTTCTCTTCCACCCGGTTCCCATATTTGCCACTGAGTAGCCTTGCGCATTTGCCATGCAATACACAGTGCGGTCACCGTATCGTCGTGGTTTCCTTCCCCCTCCGGTGCCCCGGCGCTGCCGTTATCTTTCCATTCGAAGGCGATCATCTCGCCTTTGGTGGCTTCATCGTAGATCGTTATAAGCCCCCGGCGGACCGCCTCCTCGGCCTCGTCCACCATCATAAATTTGGTCGCAGGGTTTGTGTCCCATCCAGGATTTTGAGGCTTAAAAAAATAAAGCCCTGGTGTTTCAAATTCCAGTAGCTTTACCAGCACAGCATGGCCATGGTTATTACGCTCTACACCTAAAATTACACCGTAAGGCTGACCCTGCCGATATTCCCTGGCCAGTCGGTCTACATAAACTGCCAGTACCTGTGGTTTTAAAGCACCGTGCAATATTGCCACCTGTTCCCAGGTAGACATCTTGAAGACCTGTGCACAGGCCCGGTCTCCGTCCGGCAAACCTTCCGAAGTATCCACGCCGATGGCGTACCGCTCTCCTGGCTTTGGCCGCTCCCATACCCGCAGATAGTTGTCCGTGTAAATCGGCTCTTTTTTCGGCCAGTGCTCGATGATCGTGGCATCAAATACCGGCCGGCCGCTCTGAAGGAAACTACATTCATATTCCCGGGCAAACTTCCTTTGCCCTAATCGCCGGATTTTGGCCCGTCTCCATTTGATTTGCTCTGGCGTGAGATTATATTGGGCGATAAGTTTTATTTCTTCTTCGCTATATGGCTCCAGGTTTTCTCCTTTTCGTAACGGTTTCTTATACTCTGGGTTTACCCACCAGGGATATAAGTGCAGTGTGAACTCACTCTGCCCGGCCCTGGCCTTCTGGACTTCCGCATAGAAAGGATCGCCCACACCGTTCGGCGTGCTTTCCAGACATATATTCCCGCTTTCCGGTACCGCTTCTAAAAGTCCCGGCAGAGTTTCCTCCGCATTGGGCCAAAAAGCCACCTCCGTTGCCAGGAGGTTATTAATGGTTTCCGATCGGCCGGCATCATCTGTGGCCGATGCTATGGTTATCTGGCTTTCCAGGTCTGGGAAGGTAAATTCATATTTGTTATCGTATCGCACCCGAGGCCGAAACTCTGGCGGGATACGGAAAAACATCAGCTTCAAGGCGGCCAGCAGTTTCCCCGCCGCTTCCCGCTTATGGGCCACTATTTTTGTATGGGTGGCCTCGTTGGTTATAGTGTCGTGCAGGTATTCGGCCAGTTTGAGAGTAGAGAACCCGTGCTGCCTGCCTTTTAATACGATATCTCTTTTTGACCTGTGAGCCATATAGTGCCGCTGGACAGGATTTAAGTAAAACGGAACTATCTTTTTGTTTTTACTGCGCACCCAGAGGAAAGTCTCTATATACCATATCGGGTCAAGAAAATTATGTTCTTCGTTCTTTCTGGCCATTGGCGGCCACCTACTCTATATCATCTACTGTGTTATCGTCATTATCATCTTTGATATTTTCTGCTGCAGCTTCCCTCTCTGCCCGCAGCCTCTTAATACGGTCCTCCCAGCTCTCTGTAGTTACAACAGCCTGGTCAGGGGCCTTATAAACCACACCCAGGCTCTGCATGGTCTCATAGTACTGCTGGTCTTCAGCCTGGATGTCCCGCAGGATTCTGTTTTTTACCCCTGGGTCCTTGGCGTTGGCGAACTCCTGCCACCGGAGCATCTGCCGCTCCTGGTAGTTCTCTGTAATTTTCCAGATGGTCTTTTCGAGCGGTTCTCTCAAGACCTCTGCGCCATATTGCCTGCCGTACTCTTCGACGGCCTGTATGTCTCTTTCAATCGTCCGTTCGCTTACTCCGAGGACGTTTGCTATCTGTTCTTTCGGCCAGTGCTTCACGAACCGAAGGCGCAGCACTTTCTTCCTCCGGTCTATTATCTCCCTGCTCCGACCGAACGGATACCGTTTCTGATAATTCCAGTCCTTCATCCTCATCACCCTCTGATGCTGCTCCAGCCAGATAATCCGCAGCCATCATCTCCAGCGCCATACCCCTTGGGTTCTTCATATACCCCTGGGTGCGGATTATATGCTGCAGCGCCCTGTCTACAATTTGTAGCTGCTCAGGGAAAAGAGCAAACCTTGTTACTATAGGGGCATTTTCGCCTTCCAGGTCATCCTTCCCCCTGTCCAGCTTTTTCAGGTTCTGCATGGCGTTCAATACTAAGTCGTGGTCTCCAGCTGGACACTCGATTTTAATTTTGATTTCCGCAAACGTAGCTTCTGATTCAAGCAGTGCCTGCTCCACGAAGTCATGGAGGCTTTTCTCCTTGTCCTTGTATATTGTGGCCGAGATAAAGATCGGCTCTGCCCGCCGCTCCTTCTCTGCCCGTTCCTCGACGACCTTGTCAATATCTGTCGGCAGCTTCAATAAGTCCAGTGAATCCTTCAATTCTGCCTTTTCATAAGGCAGGGCCGCTTCGAGGTCCTCCAGCGTCATTGTTTTGTTCAGATCATGGATGAGGTTGGCCAGCCGAATGGGAACAGCATTTCCTCGCATGTAGTTCAGCTGGATTGTTTTAAGCTTGGCTTCGGTGTCGTCCATATCTATCACAATAGCGGGCACTTCTTTATACCCCAACTCATGGAGCACAGACCATCGATGATATCCGTCTATTATCTCCCATTCATCATCATTAGTCTGCCTTACAAGAATTGGCTGCACGAATCCTCTCCGCTGGATATCGGATTTTAGCTTTGCCATAGTTTTGGCATCCATCTGGTTCGGGTTCCAGGAATTTGCCCGGACTTTATCGATAGGCAGGTTCTTTACCTCTAACTCTTTCATGCTTTATCCCCTTTCCGCATATATAAGGATTTCTGTATCTCGCTTATCGCTGTCCGCCTTTTGGTTGCCGAAGCGGTATTTATATTTCAGCGGTATTTCAACCGCTGTTGGTCGATGTCTTTGCACTATTGAAAGAAATTCCCGTCGGTCCACTTTGGGCCCGCCATAGCTGATAACCCATATTTTTGCCCATTCAGCCCGTTCCAGCATGTCCTCTATTAAGTGGTAGGCCTGTTGTTTGTTAAAACCGCTGATTTCCGGTTCTTTTACTTCCCCTTTAAGTATCCAGTCCAGCACTTTATACCGTTCCTCGTATGGCGCAGAACCGTAATATGGAGGATCGAAATACGCTATATCTGCTCTAACCCTTTCTAAAAATTGCAGCACATCCATCTGGCTGAATGTGTTTTCCTGACCGTTTGAGAATACCGAAGCATTGACCTTGCGTATTTCCTTTAATAACCTATCCGTTGATGACTTTAGATATAATTTTGCGCTCCTCATGTGCCCCAGTGGAAGATATATATTTTCTTTCGGGCGCAGAGCCTCGTATGTCCACTGTACGCCAAAGTCTCCATGGTGCCTGCTCCGCAGGATGAAATTGATTAATGCAAGTGTCAGCAGATCTTTTTTATATCCTGCTTCCTTCTGGCGCAAATTCCCCAGGATAGTGTCTATAAATACAGCATCGTCATCGGTAAAATATTTTATCAGCGGTTCCTTCTGGCATAAGCTGTAATCATTCGGTTTTAAGAGCATAGCCACATCCGTCTTATTCAGTCTCGTCCGTGCATTTTCGATCAATCCCCTGCCGATAACCGCTGCCCTCTCCGCCAGGTCGTTGCAGTGTACTTTGTAACCCATGGCTTTTGCATATAACGATACGCTGCCGCCGCCTAAAAACGCATCCACAAATGTAGGAGCTTTCTCCGGGCCTGGCAGGAGGTTAAAAATTTTCTTTAGCAGATTTTGTTTGCCTCCGAAATAGGGAGGAAGGGCCTGAAGAAACTTCATAATTTTACCTCGGCCTCCCTACTATCAGGAACTCCTCATTCTTTGCCTGGTGCTCCTCGGTGGCCACCGCAGGTATATGCCGGTACTTGATCCGGTAGGTCTCCGTCCGCCGGTACCGGGCGACCATTTCCTGCAACTCGCTCAGGTCATTCGCCCCGCCGGCGTTCCCCATGCTCGCTATCCAGATGGGAATGTGGCGGGCCGCTTGAAATACTTCGTCCAGGAACTTCATTCCGTCCTTGCGGGAGAACTCGCTCTTTCTGGCCGGGAACATCCTGCCCTCTAGGATCTGATCCAAGGCATGGTAATTGTCCTCATAGGCCATGGTTCCGGCATAAGGCGGGTCGAAGTAAACTACGTCTGCCTGTATCTCTTGTAAAAACTCCCTGACGTCTAGTTTAAAGGCCCGGTTTTCTTGGGCGTTGTCTATCACCCCGCGATTAACTGCACCGGCAAACTCCCGGAGCGCTTCTGGAATGGGCTTTAGGACGGCCTTTATGCTCGCATGATACGTGCGGTTTTTAATCCACTCAATGCGGCGCTCCTCCATGGGGATATTGAAGGCGTTGGGAGTGGAGAATTTTTTATATTCCCGCATGGAAAAGATGTATTTGACCAACAAAAGCAGTAAAAGGTATTTCTTGTGGCCTTCTTCCATTGCCCTTACCAGCGCAAAAGCATTATCCAGAAAGTCCGCATGTTTTGAAAGGATAACAGTAGGGCTGAAGTTGGCCCTTATAAACCCGTCGTTCTCGGTCTCTAGAAAGAGCCGGTTAATGTCCTCGTCCGTAAGCTTCACCCGGTTATTCTCCACTAGGGCCTTGCCAACAATATAAGACCGCTGGGCAATGTCATTGCAAAGAACCCGGTAGCCCAGGGCCTTGGCCATTACCGAGACCGCCCCGCCACCCAGGAAGGCATCTGCAAAGGTAGGCGCCTGGCTTGCCGGTGGAGCCACCTTGAAGATGGCCTTGACCAGCTTTCGCTTGTCGCCGTAGTAGGCTGGCAAAGCGTCGAAAAACCTCAGATTGCTGCTCATCGCCCGGCCAACTCCCTCAGTTTTGTTTTTGATATAATTCCCCCATGTGCCTTTGCATGGCAATCTGCGCACAGGCACACCAGGTTCTCGGGCACATCGTCTCCGCCAGCCCCCCGGCTCTTTATGTGATGGACGCATAGCATCCATGTTGACCCGCACACCTGACACCTGGGACGTTTTGCAGCTCGTATTGCCTTCCGGTCTACTATCCTTTTTCTCGGTTTTGGCACTGGCCTTGCTATGTTCAATGGTTTTCACCCCAAAATAAAAAACGCACCCTCGTTGGTGCGTCTTTATTTTTCGATACTTTCCCTTGCCTCAAATTATACCACATTCCGTCAAAAAAATGGTTGTAAAATTGCAAGAAAAACCGTCAAGTTTGTGTACAACCTCATGCCCTTCAAACTCAGTATTACCAAGCATTTCAGGATTTATGAATCCGTCAATTTTCTGTCACAAACTCATTTTTTAAAAACTGTCAAAAAAAGAAGCCTCATCATGAAGGCTTCCTTATTTTGCCCACTCATATCCTGCTTTTTCGAGTCTTGCCGCATCAGTCAATGTAACCACCCAGAACCTTTCGTCATCCCCCATCATCACCGCCATTGACTTTATGCATCTATTTGCAAAACTGAAGGCCTTTTCCCTGCTTTTAAACTTGTATGCCGCCTTTATTATCTCTTGAATTTTCTCGTTTATATTGACCATCTCGGTTTCTCCTCCCTGTGCTTTGACCCTTTTGATTATATTAAGCTACTAAAAACACAGAAAGTCAAGCTAATTTTTTATTGAATCAAGAAAACTTTTCAGCACCGTGGCCGGTACCTGCTGAAGGTATTGCTTTACTATTTCTCTGACTTCGTTTATTCTGCGTCCTACTGTTTCTTCGCTAATGAACAGCTTTTTCCCGATCTGTTTGTATGTCATATGTGCTTTGTATTTCATCCGATATACTTTCCTTTGCTCTGGATGCAATGTCCGGACGCCCTTTTCCACTGCGTCTAAAACTGTTGATAATGCCGCTCTTTTAATTGCCACTTTCTCCACTCCGCTTACCGGGTCCTTTGTGTTCTGCTTACTGAATACAACCACCGATGATGACGATTTCGGTTCGATGTCCTCTATTTGAGCTCTAATTTCTTTCATGTTGTACAGTATCCAGTCAATCATTTTTGGCGTGATGTCTTGTTTCATCCGACCACCCGCCCGGGATGAATCTGCCGCAGATATCTACCTATCCGCTTATAATGATCATGTTTCATCAGTTCTATGATTTCTTTGCGTGATATGCTTATGACGGCTTCCGCTGCTTCGTTTTTCGCCAATAATCCTGCCCTTTTCAGTTTAAAAATTATATATGGATTTGTGTAGCAAATGTATTCATAGATAGTGATCATTCATGTGCCCCCTTTATCCAAAGTAAATATCTTCTGCATGGGGTTTCCTGACTCTGATTTTTTCTCCCGGCGCTCCTGTAATTATCAGACGGTTTGTTTCGGCATACTTAAATCGTGGTATCTTGCTCCCCTGCTGCCTTACACAGTCCTTGCCCCATTTCACCTGGCATCTGCGGTAATATCTGCACCTAGCCAGCAGGCAGTATCTTGTTCGTTCCCTTTCTTTTTTTGTCATTTTGATTTGCCTCCCCTCCAAACCACAGGTTGTCTACCACAGCAAGATAGTCCAGGGCAGCCCGGCCGCCCAGTCTGGCCTCCCATTCCGGCCGCATCTGTTTTATTGAGATTGAAGCAGGCCCTTTCTCATATCTCCATCCCAGTATGCCCTCTCTCCAATATTCCCATGGCACGACAAAGAATCGTATCATACTAAAACCCACCAAGATGAATCCGATTCCACCGGCCCTGGTCCAATCTTCAATAAACTGGGCTTGATGATCTTCCACTCGGTCCCATCTAATCCTGTCCTGGGAGCAATGCTTAGCATCGAAAGCGAGAGAGTGGCCGCGGTAGGTCCCTAAGAAATCTACCGCGGCTTTTTCCTCTACTTTGGCATTTACCACCCGGCCCCGACCGTCTCGGAGAGGTATCCAGGCGGTGGGCACCTTATGGATAACCGCTATCCGTCGTGACCTATATTGGCGGTTGGCCACGATGATCAATTCTTCAAGTGTCCTGCCTCTATTGGCCTGAGAACTTACCATTTTCCGCTCATCCCCTTATTCGTTTGCTTCATATAGTCTTTGGAATATGTATCAACCCATTCCGTTACTTACCGTTTCCATAATATAACTGGTTGCCATTTTCCAATCATGTTCATTTACATGCTTATATCTATCTGCTCTGACATGTTCTTTCTGTTCTTCATCCCACTTCCATAATGAACCACCATACCACCAATCTAAGTAAATCGTTTTTTGCAGGTCATTTTCTAACTTTGATAAAACTCTTTTTAGCTCTGTATCATAGCACTTTTTTGCAAGGCTATTAAGATAATCCATAACCTGTTCTTCTTCTTTTTTGTTGTGAATTTTAAAGATTTGAAGCATCTTATTTCCACTTCCTCCTTCGCATAATTTACATACTACGTAATCATGTAGCTAAAATAAATCCTATTCAATCATGCTATATCTCCCATCTTAACCTCCCATAAATGAAAACAGTTCGGATGCAGATTCACGTATTCTCCGTCTTTGGGCAATATCATTGCAAAATCTTTTGTCCTGGGCAATAAGTCATACCGTGCTTGTTTTATTTCATCCCATGTTGGATATCTTTCTTTATGGCTAATGCTCAAATGTAATCTGCCGTCATCCCTGGATATTAATATCAAGCATCCCGTGTCCGTTTCGTAACGGTCGCACGTTATGTCTGCTATTTTTACTTTTCCTCTCGGGTATATCTTCACTTTAACCGCCTCTTTTCAGCTAAAAGTTCGTTTATCCGTTTTGTGCACCTGGCTCTCTCGTATCTGTATATTTTTTTGTCTCTGCCTTCCGCAGCTTTCTCTTTGTTCAATGCATCTTTATACTTTGCCACCATAAGCGCCAGTTCAGAATCAATTTCCTTTGTTGTTGACATTGTTTTTATCCTCCTGATTTATAAGTTTTATATATTTCCGGAGAGAATCTCGACAAACTGTAAACCCTGCATATTTTTTGAATTCCTTCTCCATGGCTATACTCTTTTTTCTTTCGCCGGCCTTTTCATAAGCGATTTTTGCCTTCAACAACGCTCTACGGATTTTATCGTCTTGCAAGTCTATTTTGCGGCGGAATCCCATACTCATTTGGATCATACCTCCGCTTACCTGTATATAACCTGTCTGGCTCTTTGTATTGACAGGCTCTCTGCGACCCGGTCCAGCCTGGCCCGCTGTTCCGGCGTGAACTTCTCAATCCATCGATTCGGAATGGCTTCATATCCCCAATACACCCCGGCCAGGCCGCCGGCAATAGCCCCGATTGTGTCTGCGTCCCCTCCGAGGTTTACGGCATTGACCACCGTTTCTTCAAAACTTCCGGACTCTATAAAAGCCCATGCCGCACAGGCGAAACTATCTACCGTATACCCAGTAGGCTTAAGATTTGACCCGTCTTTCTTGATGGCATATTGCTCGATTTCCCTCAAATCTCCTTCGATTGTGTCCGGAATAATCTCTCGCACCGTCCTGATTGCATTGACTATGGCGAGAAACCGGTCCTTTTCTCCGTTCAGAATATCTCTGACCGCCATAGAATATATCGCGCATGTAAGGCCTGCCCTTGTGTCCCAGTGAGTCATCTTGGCTATCATGGTCGCCCATCGATATATGTCCGGTATAAGCCTGTATACTATACCCACCGGCAGGGTCCGCATCAGCGCTCCGTTGCCGGCGCTCATGCCTCCCATTTGCCGGTGGGTCCGCTCGGCCGCAACATGCCATTGCTCGTGAGTGAGGTTATCCCGGTCCCAAATCCTGAATGTTGCCCTGATAGTGGTTCCTATGTCCGGCGGGTTGGTATTCCGCCACCTGATAAAGGCCTGCCCGATATGTGGGACCGGGTCATCTGGTTCGGCTATAATTCCTTCGGCCACGGCCAGGGTCATCTCTGTGTCGTCCGTCCATTCCCCGGGGCGGAGGTTTAGCCATCCTCCGCCCACGATATCCCGCAGTACCCCGTATTTCCTCCGGATTTCATCTCGACTCATAAACTCTACAGTGGCCCCAAGTGCATCTCCCACAGCCACCCCATATATACCGCCTTTAATCCTGTCTTTTATGGTGAGTTTATTCCTCATTTTTTCTTCCCCTCTCTACCCATTGGCTGTACCTGTTTTTTAACGTACTCTCAAGATCTTTGGCTACCGCCATTTCCAGGCCGTCCATCACTTTTTCAACTGCTTTTATTACCTTCTGCTTTAACTTTTCTTGCACATCTTTCCGGCTTATGTACTCCATTGCTATTCTTTTTGCTTCTACCTCCAGGGCGTTTGATACTACCCAACCAAATTTTATGTCTTCCAGCATCCTAGCTAATGCTTCCGTGATTATTTCACTTTTTGTTTGTTCATCCATGCTGTTTATCACTTTAGCAGCCGTTTCTTTCATGACTACGTCTAAAATAAAATTATTATCCATGCATCATCCCTCCACCACTATAATATCGCCTGTTTCTATAAGGGCCTTTAATATCGTTTCTCTATATCCGTTCTCATTCCATACAAGAAAGAAACTCGGGTATTCCTTGATAATCCTTCCGCTTAATTTCCATTCATGTTTTACACCTTTATTTCTTGCCTTTATTGCTGTACCTGGCGCTAGTTTCACATTCCCCTGCCTCCTCATCAAGAACATATATCCGTGCCGCTATTCTCATCCTTGTGTCATGGTCAGCTTCCAGATATGACTTTATAAGCTCGTCCCTCTGCTCATATAAGTTTTTACGCACCATCATATCTCCACTCCCTCCAGCATCTTTGCACATTCTTGGTATATTGCCCCCGTCTTCTCAAACATCACCTGGTCATATGCCTGCGACACTTTCATCGAAGCATATTTATTACCCTTCTCCATCAAGTTCGTCCGCAGGTTTTCTATCTCCATTTTGATGTTTATTTCATTTTTGCTATTATATCTGTCAATTATTTCCTTTATTTTCTCCGCACATTCCGAATAAACCCTTATTTTGCAGCTGTTTTCTATCTGCTCTTCGAGATTTTTTGATTTTATAAAATAACATCTGACATATTCTTTATCTAGTTTTTCGTATATCTCATTTAGCAGCATACCGGTTCATCTCCTTGAGATATAAAAGTGCGTCTCTCAAAGTATCAAACCATAACCTTGTATGATATCTCATCCAGTGGCTATCCCTGTTTGCCTTGCCCCATACGATGATCTCTTTCCCCAGTTCCCATGCATACCTGATTTCCATTGCCGTCCCGATGTAGGCCGTACCGCTGCAATCCATTTCTACAAGAAGCATATCGGCCTGTTCAATGCCTTTAAGGTCTCTTTCCACGATGTCTTTGCTGTCCGTGTCTGTTTCTTTTCGTCCTTCCGTGGGATCTATTACGTTGTAGCTTGCTTGTAATAATTCTGCTGAGGCAAGTTCCCGCCATTCCTTTGCAAAATGCCACGATTGTCCGTTGATACTTCCTGAAAGATATACCGTTTTTGCCATTTTACCTACCCTCCGCTTTTTATGCACATTCTCTTGCTTTCCGCATCAAAGTGTCGATTTTTTTCATCTTGGCCATTAGTTCATATATGGCCACGTCCACAAATTCTGGTTCGGCATTGTCGAAGTTCTCCTGCGCTCTACGCAGCTCATCCAATGCGGCCCGAATTTCTTCATTGATCATACATCTCTCCCCTTTTCCAGTTTTTGCTTTCTGAAATCGGGTCCCTTTATTTTTACTCCCATACACATCTCGATAATCCTGGACACAATTGCCCCGCCGCAGTTTTCAAGCCGCTGCTCTATTTCCTCCAGCTCAAGGTTGCTCGTGACCACTATTGGCCGATAGTTTTCGTATCGTTCGTTTATGACGGTGTACAGTTTTTCCTCAACCCATGCAGTCGGCTTTTCCTTACCTAAGTCATCAATGACCAGCAAATCCACGGTATATAGTTCTTTTAGAATTTCCGTTTCCGTATATTGGCTGTCGTCGTATGTTCGTTTTATGTTGCCGAGAAGTTTCGTGACATTGCCCATAATCACTGGAGTATATTTGCCAAGAAGATAGTTTGTTATGGCAGCCGCCAGGTGCGTCTTCCCTGTACCATAATCGCCTGTAATGAAAATACCTTCGCCTTTTTCCTTGTATTTTGCAAAGTTCCGAGCATACTCCAACGTCGTTTGAAATGCTTTTTTATTGTGCGGCATAATCTTGTAATTTTCGAATGTCTTCTCTCTGAAACGCAGACCGAGCCTGCTCTGCCTGAATAATTCCTCTATGCGCTTCATGCGTTTTCGAGCTTCTTCCTCCTGCTGCAGCCGCTCTTTTTCCCGCATTTCTCTTTCCCGCTCTGCTTCCGCACCAGAGCAATCGCATTTTTCAAGGTGGGACCCGAAGGTGAAATGTCCGATTGCGAATTTCTTATACTTCAGCGCTTTACCGCAATGCGGGCACTTCTCCGGCGGCCTGCTGTCGTCGTCGACTTCAGACATAGAATCGTTCATATGTTCCGGTTCTTCTTGCCCCAGAATACTTTTTATGCTGAGTACTTCTCCCATCATGGTTTTCTCCTTTCAGTATGCCCATGAGGTATATTTTGGGCTTATCTGGTTTAAACCCTGCTTCCATGCGCATGCGTAGGGTGTGTATTGCTTCGAGAACGGCATCATATCCGTACTTCGTATAGCAGCCACCTATGAAGGAATAATCGCTTTTCTCACTCTGTATTCCGTCTATAGAGCGATACTCATTCGTTAGTTCTACGATGATTGGTTTATTGCTGGAAGGGGGGTCACTCGGCGGGACGCCATTGGCGTCTTGTTTATCTTTAGATAAACAAGTACAAGTACTAGTGTAGTCTAGTGTAGTCTTATTAATGGTGTCCATTTGTGTGTCAGTTTGTGTGACAATTTGTGTGACAATTTGTGTGTCAGATTGTGTGTCTATGTGGCACACACGCTTATATTCTTCAATTAGACCTTTCCTGACCTTCAATTCTTCTTCATCGAATGGGATTATGATGTATTTTGCAGACTGGTTGCCTTTTCTGGTCTTCCATAGAATCCTGCCTTTTTGCAAAAGTTCATTCCGTGCTCTATATATTTCTCGCCTGCTTAACCCAGTATGCGCCTCTAGTATGGATATGGGCACCGTAAACTCTACTATCCATCCGCACCGGTTATCGATATGCATAAACGCATACCATAGGACTCTGGCGGATACAGATACGGAGTTTAGTGCGGCCCAATCCTGAAAGGCGTTGATTTCTTCGATGTATTTCACATGAAAACCCCCTACACCCTACCATCGAGGATGCCGTCATAGCTTATTCGGCAACTGATTCCACTCCTGGCCATCTAGTATGCGGCCTGCAGCCTTTTTACCGACCCTGACCGAGTATAATACGTCTCTGGGTTCATACCCTGCGGGGCCCCCGCCTGTAAATCTCCAGAAACGGGCCTTTCTGCATCCGCTACAATTTATTTCTTCGCATTCAGGATCTCCTGGGCATCCATCGTCTTCATCTCCGTACCAAGGTGCCCAGTCGCCCCAGGACTTGAAAAAGAAGGGCACTTCTGCACTAATACACTGGTCCCGTAAATCTCTCACCCAATCAGGACACATGGGGCGGGCACCTGGGCCAGTTTCTCCACCGCATATGACCCAATCAAGGCCAATTCGTGGCACCCATTGTTGTTTCGTAGGCTCCCAATATAGGTCATCATCTTTAATCAGATTTATGGGGCCCAGCATCGGCTCCACGCTTACAAACCGCACCGCCGCCGGTATCTGGAGCAAGACCGGTATTCGCTTATCGGCCATCTCTTGATTCTCCGCTGTGACGCCAATCCATACATTTGGAAGTGGCCATTTCCACTGTTTGTAATATCTTTTATTGGTACCGCCTTCCGTTATCCATTTCCAGCCACCTATATCCGATTCAAGATATTCGAAAAACTTTATTATTCGCTCGGGTCGCTTCGTTAATATCATGTAAGTATGTTGTGAAAACCAAAGCATAGTCCACCAAATTATCGATATATCTTGAAAATGCACATCCTCGTGAAAAAGATCTCCCATGCTGCATACAAAAACCCGTTGCGGTTTCTTCCATTTAGCTGGCTCATTTAACCTTTCCCTGTGAAATGTCACCTGAAAAGGATTTTCTTTTGGGTAACCGTATCGTCCGGCCAGACGCTTTGCCATGCGTTCTGCGTAACAATGCTCACAGCCGGGGCTTATTTTCGTGCAGCCCGCCACAGGATTCCATACAGTTGTAGCCCATTCTATCTTTGTTTTGCCCATATATACTTCTCCTTTCATCCCCTATAAAGGATGGCAGGCAGGCCGGGGGATAGCCCACCCGCCGGAATCATCAAAATGGTATTCCGTTATCAACCCTTTGTGGTCTATTGTTGTAGGTTAACGATTCATGGATAAATCTTTTTAAAAGCCCCGAAGTAAACCCATCCAAAGCAATCAACGTATCATCATTCTGCGAATATATATAGCGTATAACAATATGACCGTCGGAGTTATAGGATATTTGGTGGCTTCCGCCCTCACCAACCGTTGTTATCTCGGGCATCTTACCCGCTTTCCGTTTAATTATCTGAGCCCCCATGTCTCTTCCTCCTTTTTCCGCCTGCCGGAAAAATTAAGCTATAATGTCTATTTCGTAAAGCGCCAATTTCTCTTTAAGGAATGTCTTGACTCTTTGCATGGCTTCGATCTTCCAGGCTCCACCGTCGGCTTCAAATAATGCCGCCTGGGGGCCTTCTTCTCCTTTTCGCATCCTGAATACAAACTTACTCTCCGGTTGTTCCACTTCCACAAAGGTCCTATAAGGTGCCAGTGTAACTGGATTAGGCACTGCGACTTCCTCCACCTGTGCAATTCCGACTTTAGCTGTGACGGATTGAGTTATACCGTCGTCTCCATAGGTCCGGACCGCAGAATCCTTTATGTTTCCGACCAATTTCAGGATTTTCTTTGCATCCTCGTTCTGAACGAAGCAGGATTGAAGAAGAATGATAAAGCTCTCTGTATCATAGAACCGGCCAAATCTAAATTCTGGTTGAAATGCGTGTGCTGACATGTATACTTCTCTGCCCCTGTCTGGAAGTATATTTGAAATCAGCCTGACTTCGGAATGGTCAACAACGTGAATCAGATTTCCATGAAAAGTAACTATATCAAAACTTGACTTGATGTAATCGATTAACCCGGTTAGACTATTTACTTTGAGTGTTTCTGCTTTCGGCAGAGTGATTCTGGCAAGGTCTTGCGTTGTGTAAGTCTGCCCGTTGACCTCAATTGTCTTTACCTGCCCCAATTTGACCAGATACTCCAATGCTTCCTTAATCATCTTTTCTTTCTCCCTCTATTATTTTTTATTAAAATTAACTACTTTGCCGGTATCATCCTTAACCTGCCCATCATCATCCAAGAAGGTTTGCCCTTTTACACCGGATTTCAATTCAGCCGCAACGACGGAACCGTCTTTGTCCCGGTCAAGGATTATCTTCGTCGCAATAGGTTTAGCCGGAATAAGCGAGGCTTTAGATTGAACTTCAAAGTCCACTACGTCACGATTTTCATCTGCCTTCAATGTAGCAGTTAGGGTGATTTTTCTCGCCTTTTTTGGGTCTGTGTTTGGATCTGCTATGTTGGCTAATACCTTCTTTAATTCGATGTTAAACTGTTCCATAAAGGCGCCTTGGGCCATTTCGGCAAGATTCAAGTTCATGGTTTCTCCCTCCTTGTTTTTTTTGTTGTTGGAAATGGCAGGGGCCGGGACTCGAACCCGGCATGTGACAGCGTTTTGCGCCATGAGCACAGTGGGCGACTCTCTCCTTCTCGACTTGTGCCAGCCGTGTCACTAAGGAAATGACTTAGCGTCTCCCTTTCCGCCACCCTGCCATGTATTTGGAAGGGCGGGCAGGAATTTATTTTTTTATAGGTACTGGGTCAGTAACCATTAATGCCATTCTGACTGTTTCTACCTGTAGCCACACTCCAAATGTTGTGCCACAATGTTCGCATTCAAATTCCCTGTATCCGCCTTCGTCTTCTATGGATACAACACCAAACACGTCTTTTCCACATCCAGGACAATACAAATCTTTAACTATCACAATTGTTTCCTCATCAAAAAGGCGGTGTCTCATCTGGAAATTCAAAAGGCTCTGGGTTTATATCTTCTTCCTTTTGCTTCTTCTGGCACTTCATGCATAGGTGCCGACCATAGTTCTCTTTGCTGTATTTCGCAACAGTTTCTGTTATGTCTGCTCCACAGTCTTCGCACTTATACTTTGAAGCCTGTTTTGATTTTTTGTTCTGAGTGCCTGTGTTCTGATTTGCGGTCTGGTTCTTATCCTGCTTTAACTCATCTATAACCTTCGAGGCTTCTTCTCTTGTGAAACTGTCCCATCTTACGTCTCTACCGAGCATTTCTCCGAGCTTCTTCAGCATTTCTTCGTTTGTCATTCCCTCCAGCAGGTGCTTAATAAAGCCTATTTGATTTGAACTTGCCTTTTCGGGCACCACAAAATCCTCCATATCCTGCGTGAACATCCTGCTGGCTCCGGTAGCTTTGAGCACACCGTCTATGAAAGCCCTTTTTGCCGCCATTTTAACGAGAGTGTTCTGCTGACCGGCCGGGTCTGGATTCTCGACTTTTATTTTTTCTCCGTCATTTTCAGCGTTCCGATAGCGGTATTTGGGCTCTTTTGAGTTTGCAGCACCTATGCCGTAGGCCATCAAAGCGCCGCTGTCCCGATGTATTATGGGCACGCCAACCATGTAACTGAACGTCCCGGTCTCAAAATCTTCCGTGGCCTGAATTATATCTGCTTTGCCTGGTGCAAGGTGGAATACCTGGCATAGTAGTTCTCCGCCTGATTTTAGCAGCGTTGGTTTATCTGTTCCTGGGACCCTGTCAAAATCGGTCCCTTGTACCAAAAGTTCACTGAAAAGTTTTTCAAGCGCCATTCGCTGCCTCTTTGCTTTCATTATTTCTGCTTCAATACTCGCCGGTAATATGTCGATTACCTTTGTTGGTGCCGCTTCCTGCATTTCCATTTCAGATTTATCGACCATGCTAATCAACCTCCACTATGAATTTTTCCGATTCCGGTTCCAAAACTATTCCTTCCACTACTTCTCCGGTATCAGGGTCTACCACTCTTAAGCCGTTTACTTGAACAACTTTCTTTAATTCTTGTTTATTGGGTTCTTCCTTTATCCGGATCAGTTCCGGCCTATTCCTTTTAAGCCATTCCAGGAGCTTGTTGTCGTCGTAGTTCCATTTTTGCGGGACCTTTTTTATTTGCAGCTTTCCGTAAGGTGTTGATATCGTCTTTTCTTTTGGATTCTGCGCTATCCGGCTTCGGTGGTATTCTTCAAGCAGACCTTCAAAAAACTTCTTCGAATCCTCCAGTTTTTTGAGCTCCCGATCCTGCCAGGATTTAATTCTTTCCATTTCAGCCTCGGCCAGGGAATTTATTTCCCCGGCCTTGGCTTTATATGCGGCCAATTTTCTTAATGCCCAGTTTACCTGATCAAGATTTGTAATTTTAAATCTGTGTTCCGATCCCAGACGGCCTTCTTCTTCATCCATCATGAATTCTTCCGCTTCTTTTATTTCAAGTTCCTGCAGTTCATTCATTTTGATTCGTCCTCCTTACCTTTTAGCTCCTATTTTCTCCCACAGGAGCCATGTCTTCATTGCCTGCAAATATAACCTAAAATCCCTGTTTTTCCCTGCAAATGCCGCTATCCTGTCAAACCGCATATTTTTTGCCCTCCTTTTCTGTATTTATTTCCAGCCATTCATTTCTGCTCATGTTGATTACATCCCATCCGAGACCTTCCAGCTCTGTCGCTCTGTCATAATCCTTTACATCCTGGCTTGTGCGGGTAATCGCATTGCTCAGGCCGTATAAGCTCAGGTCCCCGCCTTTGATGAGATATTCAAGGACACCTTCCTGCTCGTTCTTCTGCAGCCCGTATTTTGTAGCGGTAAGTTCGACTACGGTCTGGACTGAACCGGTTATCTTTACCTCTGTTGCCTCTCTCATTCTGTCTACGATCCTACGGAATTTTACTTCATCCACGGCTGCCCTAACCGTATCCTGCACTTTCATGAGGAATGCTCTATCGTCTGCTGCAAGCGTTTCGTCCCTGTATAGCTCATACATCTCATCGCTGTCATTAACCCTGCCGATATGATATCGCCGCTGGCCTGCATCATTTACAACCATGCCGTTTTCGCAGACCAGGCGGTATATAAGCGGCTGAACAGATACCGCACCGTGCCCGACCTCGCTGTTTGTAATCATGATTCCTGCCTGGACAATGTCGCCTTTCTGAACTTCCGCTTCCAGGCGTGGATTTACAACTTTGATGTACATTTTTCTGTCCGTAAGCTCGCAGCTTTCAACCCGTGCATCTTTCATCTCGCCTATTATCGGCAATACAGCCTCTGCTATCTCGTAATTGTCGATGCGGCGATATCTGTCGCTCAGAAAAGCTCTTGCGGTACCGTCCAGTGTCCGGACCATCCTCCTTGATGGCTGGCGCTGAAACCATGCGCTGACGTTTGTGGCAAGAAGTTCAGGGAATTCCGTTCTCATGCGGTCGTAATACTTTGCTGGGATTCCTAAGTGATGCCCGATTTGCCGGTGCGCAATGTCATTTATGCCGAATCGTTCTATGTCCTTGTGTTCTCCGATGTTTTTGAGCATATCAAGCTGCGGTATCTTTTCATCGTCAATGACCATTCTCAGGTTTCTAGTGTCAAGGATAAAATCCCGTTTTGCCCTGTTCTGGCGGTCCAATTCCACCGCCAGTTCCTGCAATGTTTTTCCGGTTTTCATAATTTTATTCTCCTTTCATTGACACTCCATCTACCGTGTGATAGAATGGAGTTGGAATTTTTAGATTGCGGCTTTGAAAGCCGTCTTTTTTTATGCCGTGAGTAACGCCACACATGCGCCCATCAGTTCCTTTATTTCCTGGTATGCTCTGTTCCACTCTTTTTGTTCTTCTGCAGATACGGTGTCGTCGCATGCTACCGATACTACCGTGTCGTTAATTTTGTATACATCCGTCATCTCCTTTTGCAGTCTTAATACGTTTGCGGATAATCTCCCAAAATTGACATCAGGCAAGTACTTGCTGCCTACCGGGTCATTCATCTTTAAGTGCATATACCAGAGCCACTTTGCGTTGTAAACTTCTATCATCCGGCACACCATTTCTCCGGATGGCAAAAGCTGGCCGTTCTCATATGCACTTAAAGTCCTGACTGTAGACGGCAGCAATGCACTTGCCTGTTCCTGTGTCAGACCTGCCTGTTCTCTTGCTTGTTTGTAGATTTTCCCGCAGTATCTGGTCATTGTGTTCACCTCCAATCCGTCATAAAATAACTTTAGAAAATCTCAATAATCATTGCTTTTGCAGTAGTCGTAGCTTAATTCCATTAGTTGCTCCCGCAGCTGTTCCTTCTTTTCCCTCGCTTTTTCTGCCTGTTTTATAATCCTGTCGCATTCTTCCATCTGATTTAGAATAACATGCATTTGTTCTTCTATTTCGTCTATGTCTATGTGCCCCTCCCGCTTCGGGGCGATTTTTGCTATTGCGCCCATGTTTTATCCCTCCTGTATCAGCCCACTTCCTCGATTTGACGAAGAGTATCTGTTTTCGTATATGGTTCTATCGCTTCCCATAGGGCCAATGTTTCTAATGCCCGCTTGACAGCCTCTTTGTTCTGAGGTGTAACATGGATTCTAAGATCGACGTTAATAAAGTCTACTTTTCCGTTGAGTTTCATCTTGTATTTCCCTCCCTATCTTTTTGGGCTTTTTGTAGCTGCTTCAGGATTCGGCCCTGGCATATCCTGCAGATTTTCCCTTCATCGGGCCTCAGCTTTCGGCCACAACTCTCGCACCTGGGCAAATTCATTCACCCCCTTGGTTTTGCGTGTCTTTAGGTATTCCAGGAATGAATCTCGATTGACCCTGGGCTGCTTCCCCACCCAGTGCACTCCAACACCCTTCTTCTCTGCCTTACGGATTATTTCCATGGCGTAGGGCCGGGAGCATCGACAGAGATTCATTACGTCCTGAGTTTTGAGCACATATGGCAACTGCTGCTCCGGATCGTATATTTGTTTTGCAACGGCCTTTATGTCTTCCGCCATAAGCTCCCTCCTTTCATGCAAGTGTTTCGATAGAATATAGCAAGAATTTTTTTCTGGCTTCTCTTACGGCTTTTTCCGCTTCTTCTATATTTTTAAAATTTTTCTCGAACACAGTAGTTCTGTTTTTAATAACTTTTGCCCGCCAACACTTGTCCTTCTTATTCCACCAAACACCTCTTATACCAGTTTTACTATTACTCAAAGCGCCTTTTTTATTTTGAGCATTACCTGACCCAGTAACGATTCTCAGATTAGAAATACGGTTATCCAGGGTATCGTGGTTAATGTGATCTACATACATGCCTTTTGGGGCATCAATAAGATATCTGTGCATTGGATTAAGAGTCCATTTTCCATCACTTCTTTTGAAGTTTGATACAGCATAAAACGACTTTGTGTGCTCATCCCATTTTGCAAACCATTTATTGTGGTTATCGTATCCCCATTTAAACGGTCCATATAGATGTAGGTTATTTCTCCACAAATTTTATATCTGTTCTTCATGTTGTCTCACCCTGGTTTATGCGGTTTGCTGGTTGACATTGCATTTTGTTGTGTCACCGTTAAAAAAAATATCCGGAAATAACTCCTCCATGGGCATCTTAAATAATAACTCAAATTTTTTTGCTAATCGTATCGAAGGATCTCGTTTACCGTTTTCATAAAGGGATATTGCTTGCTGACTGATATTAAGCATTTTTGCTACATCTTCTTGCTTCCATCCCTTTGCTTCTCTTAAAGCAATCAGAACTTTTCTTTTTTTATCCATATCATCACCTCCGATATTGCGTTTTGTTGTTTCAACTATACTCATTATACATTGCATTATGTTGTTTGTCAATAGAGGTTACAACATTTTGCAATTAGTATTTTTTCTATTACATTTTGTTGTATAATATTAATAAAGAATTACAGGGAGTTTTGAACATGATAGGTGAAAGATTAAAAAAACTGCGAGAAAAACATGGGCTTTTACAAAGGCAGCTTGCTGATATGCTCAAATTAACTCAACAAACCATCAGTTTATATGAGTCAAACCAGCGAGAACCTGATGCAGAAACCCTCAGAAAAATTGCTGACTTCTTTAATACAACAACCGACTACCTGCTTGCTCGAACTGATGATCCTACTCCTCCAGAAGAACACAGCACTGCCGATAAAAATACCTCTACCCCTTGGTGGGAAAAAGACGAACCTCCCACTGATATCGAGCTGGAGGAATTTATCAAAAACCAGTCGAATATAAAACTCATGGGGAATCCGCTGGATGAAAAAACAAAAGATGATGTCATTATGTTTCTGCGGGCGGCCCATGAGTTTATAAAGCAAAAAAGAAAGGCCGAAGAATCGGCTGGGGAGAAAGATAAAAAGTAATTCATCCTATTGGGAGAGGAATTATTTTGTCAGACAAAATACGTAGATATTTTGTATTTCAGGATGAAAGCGGGGAAATTAATGATAAGTATTTTTTCTCCGGAGCAACGGTAATTCCAGAGCTTGAAATGATTAATTTTCAATCAATAGTTAATGAAGTAAGGGCTGAAAATAATTTTTATGACGAATTCCACTTTCAAAAGATATCAAAAAAACGATACGAAGCATATAAAGAACTACTAACAAAGTGTCTGGAAGAATTACACTTTTTCCACAAAACGATTGTAATAGCAAGAAATGACTTAGATATGAAATATTTTGGTAATCAAGATTATCTGGCATATAATTATTTCACTCGTCAAGTGATCTATAATCTCATAAAACAACTCAGCGGCTCAATCTATATATACCCAGATGAAAGAAACAGAATAAAGAAGGATAATTTTTTGGATTATCTTTTTACTCAGCTAAATTTAGATTCTTACTACAATGATTTAAATTATCATGTCTCTTTGGTTGAACCACGATCGTCTAAAGAAAACGTCGGATTACAATTAAACGATTTATTATTGGGAATTATAAGACAGATATATTTGCCGGCACCAGGTAAATATAAAATACTCTTAAAAAATGAAATATCCTGCCTTTCTTCATTTTGGATAAAATGCAACATATGGAAATGGCAACCCAAAAACAAGAGGTAGAGCAGTGAATCCTCAGATGCCGTTATCGGCAACTTAATCGACCACCGGTCGACGTTTCGGATTGACCACCCTACCTCTCACAGTCATTATTATATTTCTAGATATAGTATACCCTATTTTCATGTAAAAATATACTACCCAGAGTAACTAAATTTAGCCCTGAACCGCAATAAAATACATAAGGCTGTGAATAACTTGTGAATATATAAGATAGCTACTAAATACATTTTCTTTGAAAACATAAGGTGCATCGCCATGGTATATCAGCAAATTAAAGATATAATTCGGGAATTCGGCACCCGTGACCCAAAGGTTATTGCCGAGGAAATGGGAATTAATATACTCTATCTCCCTTACACTCAATTATATGGTATGGCTGCATGTTTTGGCGACCATAAACTTATTGGCGTAAAAAGTGAGCTCGATGAGCCAATAAAAAAACTCGTGATCGCTCATGAACTGGGTCATTTTGTGCTGCATCCCGAAGGAAATTTCTATTTCGTCATGGATAAAACTATGTTCTATAACAAGTTTGAATATCAGGCCAATATGTTTGCTATAAGTCTATGCATAGGAGAAGAAATGGCGAAGTATGATTTCGTAAAAGAAATTGCTGCTGGAAAGGTGGACAACATTGTAAATATATTTCAATATTACTGAGAGGAATTACCTTCTTAGACCACGGTAATGAAAAAATAAAAAAGTGAGTTATGAGGGGGCAATGTTAATGGGTTGGAGATTGCGCAAGAGCATAAAAATTGCTAAAGGAGTGCGCTTGAATGTAAGCAAAAGCGGTCTTGGTTTAAGCGTTGGTGGAAAAGGCTTTAGAGTTGGTGTGGGACCCAAAGGTGCTTACACTTCGACAAGTATTCCAGGGACTGGCCTATATTCAATTAATTATCTGGGCAAAACTAAATCAGCTAATTCCTATGAAAGCACGGTTCACGAAAATACAAAACAATATTACGAAAATATTCAAATGCCGCGTGAACTATCAAAGAAGTTTGTAAAGGATGACCCTATAGGTGGACTGGGCATTATTGCTGCTATAGTCCTATTGTTCATTTCGTGGCCTCTAGCTTTTATAGTTGGTATTTTATCATGCATTTGGATAAATAAGAAAGAAAAAGCCTCGCCTCACGGCCAGGCTAAGGAATTTTTTATCAAGGGGAAAACAGCTTATAGAAATGGCGATTACCAGAAAGCCCTCGAATGTTTTTCCAAAGTTATTGAACTGTGTCCAGATACATATTCCTTTTATCCTGAAGTCGCTTTTTTGTACAGAATGGCCGGTAAACTCCAGGAGGCCATTAATCTTTTTGAAAAATATTTGGAGGTTTATCCCGAAGACCACATAGTGAAACTTAATTATGGCATTACTTACGGACATCTTGGCGATTATGAAAAGCTCATTGAAATATTGCAAACACTGCCTGTCGATGTAAAGCAAGAGCTTCCGGTGATAAATGCGATGGGTTATGCATACCTGGCATTAAATAAACCTGAATTGGCTATAGAGATTTTGGAAAAAGGTCCCGTCAGAAGTAGAAAAATAATGGATGAACAAATGAAAAATTTTCGTTATTTGCTTGGTACGGCTTACAAAGAAAATGGAGACACTGCTAAAGCCATAAAAGAATTTCAAAAAATATATGCAGAAGATGCAAACTATAACGATGTTAAAGATATACTGCAAGAATTAAGCATGAAAAAACGGACCTATCCTAAGCTGATAAAATGATAATAATTCTTGGAGGTGTTTCGATATGGGCAGCTTTTTAATCCTGCTGGGAACTCTAGGCATTTTAGCATCGTTCGTTATGTTGATTGTGCGATTAGTTGCTAAAAAAGGGCTAACTTTTAAACAGATCGCAGTGCTGGCTATCATTGCTATTATTTTAGATATCGCCGGTGGCGCCTTATCTCCACCCATTCAGGAAGGATATAAGCAAGGTCAAACTCAAAAACCTGTTACTAAAGTATCTAAAACAGAGCAAAAACCTCCTGTTGAGAAAAATAACAATAACTCACCAAGTCAGCAGACATCTAACAACTCGTCAAAAGAAAATAATATTTCTTCTACCGCTCCCGTAAAAGCTGAAACTAATAATTCGATTAATATAGAAAAAATAACTATTGATAAATCTAACGCCGAAATTAATAAATCCAATGCCGAAAATGAGTCGCAAAAAGATCCCGCTGTCGAAACCCTGGAACAAGCTGCAAAGGATTATTTAGGTAGCAGACTAAAATATGTTGTGGTTAATAGTCTGCTTGATGATCAAAAAAAGAAAAATGTGGAGATTCATTTCAGGGGTTCTGATAATTTAACAACAAAATACATACGGTTAGGAATGCTAAAAGATTCGGCGGAAGTATTTCAAAAAATTTTTACATCTAATATCCCTATTGAAGAAGCAGTTACATTTGTCTATTTTCCCCTTAAAGATAAATATGGAAATACCTCGGAAGAAGTTGTTATGAAAGTTTATCTCAAAGGCGAAACTGCCAAAAAAATTAATTGGGACGGGGTTGATAAGTTACACTTTGACCAGGTGGCTGATGATATTTGGATAATTCCTGCTTTACGAGAAGAATAATAAAGATAACCTTGCTTCTTTTTTTTTCAGCAGAAAATCGAAACATATGTTCTAGAAAGGAGATCATATATGGGTATACGCAAACGTGGTGATGCATGGCAAATAGTCGTCGATGTGGGCAAACCAATCAAGACAGAAGATGGAAAACTAAAAAGGCAGCAAAAAGTATTTACCTTCTATGGCACCAAGCCAGAAGCCAGAGCTGAGGAAGCACGGCTAAAGGCTCTGTATAAGTTTCAAACTTCTACTAAAAATATGACATTAGAGCAATACATGCTACATTGGCTTGAAACATACAAAAAGCATAAGCTTGCCGTCAGAACCTACGAAAGCTATAAAGAGACCATAGAAGTCCATATAGGCAAAGATGAGATAGGCAAAAAGCCCTTCGATAGAGTGATGCCGGATGATATACAAAAATACTACAACCGCAAACTTGCCCAGGGTCTCTCCGGCACCTCCGTTCTTTACCATCACCGAATACTTCATGCGGCTTATCAGCAGGCGGTAAAATCCCGTCTACTCCCCTGGACGATGAATCCCTGTGATGCCGTGGAGCCTCCGGAGAAAGATGATTTTAGCCCTGCAGAGTTGAGCCCGGAAGATGTATCTAAAATCATAATCGTCACCAATGGCAAACCATTGCAGATGCCGATTATTATATCCGCTATGACCGGGATGCGTGCCGGTGAAGTGTGTGGCCTGAAATGGCTCGATGTAATGTTCGATAAGATGGCTATAAAAGTACATCAAGCAGTTAAAAGAGAAAGTGGTGAGCTAGTTCTTGGTCCCACAAAGAATAAAAAGGAGCGATACGTGCCATTGACGCCGGGCCTGGCCGCCATACTCCAGAAACATAAAGAAGAGCAGGATCGTATCAAAGAGATTTACGGAGCCGATGTAGAAAGGCCAGAAGATAAAGGTCCTAAATATAACGACCAGGGATTTGTTTTAGCCTGGGAGGATGGAAGATTTTTTGATCCGCACTACTTGAGCACTGCATTTACTAAATTTATGAAGGCACCAAAAAATGAAAAGCTAAAGATACCGGAAAATGCCACATTCCATGCTCTCCGGCATTTCTATGCATCAGCCATGCAGCAGGCCGGTGCAAATCTGAAATATATCAGCGATGCCCTGGGACACGGTAAAATTGACAATATTACTGCTGATGTATATATTCACACACAGATTGAAGACATGAGAAAATATGTAGATTGGCTGGATGAAGCTGTTTTGGTACCGGCATTCCCATGGCTAAAAGACGCCCTTCGTGAAAACGAGGCTAACGATGTGACCTAAAATGTGACCTATTACCAAAATTTCCCTGATTTTAAGGTCACAAAAAACCCTCCTTTTCCAGGAGGGCTGCGGTCTTAATTGGTGGGCCATCAGGGACTCGAACCCGGGACACCCTGATTAAGAGTCAGGTGCTCTACCAACTGAGCTAATGGCCCTCGTATTTTATGGTGGAGAGAGGTGGATTCGAACCACCGAAGGCATCGCCAGCAGATTTACAGTCTGCCCCCTTTGGCCAGCTCGGGAATCTCTCCATATTATCGGATTGTCTGGAGCCGACGATGGGACTCGAACCCGCAACCTGCTGATTACAAATCAGCTGCTCTGCCAATTGAGCTACGTCGGCAAAATTGGTGGGCCCACTAGGACTCGAACCTAGGACCAGCCGGTTATGAGCCGGCTGCTCTAACCAACTGAGCTATGGGCCCTTCTTCCCAAACGCAATTATTAGTATACAATAAAATATTTTTTTCGTCAAGCCTATCAATAAAAAAAATGCAAGAAACTTTAAAGGTGTATGGATAGGATTTAGCTGGCTTTACCTTTTTGGTAAAAAAAACTTCTAATGCTAAAAAAACCATATTTCTGCGGCATTATTATTTGTTCGGTGCTCCCCACAAACAATATACCTTCATCCACAAGGGCATCATGGAACTTTTTATATAATTTATCCTTGGCTTCCTCGGTAAAATATATCATAACATTTCTGCACAAAATCAAATCACATTGTTGTGGAAATCTGTCGTCTAGCAGGTTTAAAATTTTAAAATCAATTTTTTTCTTTATTTCTTCCTTTAAGGTGAAGGTATCGTTGTTTTTCAAAAAAAATTTATCCAACAATTGACCGGGTATATTAACCACGCTTTTTTGCGGATATGAGCCTGATCTGGCATGTTCCAGAGCTTTTATATCGATGTCGGTGGCAATGATATCGGTATTGTCCAGTATGCCCATTTTTGCCAGCAGCAGGGCCAGAGAATAAGGTTCTTCACCGGCAGCACATGCAGAACTCCATATTTTAAGATGCTTTTTCTTTGAAACAAGGGCAGGTAGTATATCATGCTCTAGGACGGACCATTGGGATGGGTTCCGGAAAAACTCCGACACATTTATGGTTATGTAATCCATAAATTCTTTAAGGTGTTTATTACTGGTGATTAATAGCTTAAGATATGAATCATAATCACTAAGACCGTTTCTCCTAATCAGGGATTCAATCCGCCTTTTCATCTGTTTTTCTTTGTAATTGGCCAGGTCTATTTTGCAAAGGTTCTTTATTTGTATAGTGAACTCTTTGTATCCATCCAAAACAAAACCCTCCTTACATTTTCCTAGAAAATAATTATAACACAAATTTTGTATAAAAAAATCCATGATACACATTACGTGTATCATGGGGGCTAAATGTAAAGGGGGTCTTCGTTATTCTAATATAACCAGAAATAATTTTTTTATACAAATATAAACAGAAAAATGCGCGACTTTTGGTTCACGCATTTTTCTTGCTAAACGTATTCAAATTCGAAGGATTTCTTAAAACTCAAAAGAAAATCCCCTTCCTTTAAAAATTAACAACTTTTACTGGCTTTTCAAAAATACCCCTTTTAACTTCAGTAGCAGTCATATGGCCGGCGTTAAACTTTTCCGAGATATAGTTGCATGCGTCCCAGGGGTTAACTCTTTCACCGCAGGTAAACACATCTACCGCGGCATATCCAAGTTCAGGCCAGGTATGGATGGCAAGATGAGATTCTGAGATGACCACGACTCCGCTGACGCCCTGGGGGCTGAATTTGTGAAAGGCAACTTCTCTTACTTCAGCTCCGGCTTCCAGCGCTGCTTTAACTAGAATTTCTTCGATTAATTCTCTGTCATTTAAAATGTTCGGATCACAATCATAAATCTCAGCCAAAATATGACGCCCCAAAGATTTCATTTTTCCATCAATACCCCCTTATCCAAATTTAAATTCAATCAAATTACATTTTAGCAGATTATCCCCGTTTGTCAATAGATTCTAGAAAAATCTTTAATATTTTATAGTGGACAAAGATTTATATTAAATTATATGCTAATACCTCGATTTTTCACCCAATTATATGTTTTTCCTTCTATTATTACCGGCCTTTTTCTCAGCTCACTCAAATTTTTTACCCCCGACATCGCCATGGTAAACATAAGTTCCCTTATTGTCCTGATAATATATTTTTTTAATGCTAGCGGTCCTTTTTTTAGCAATATATATAAAAACAATCCGGCAAAAGCGGCGGCTTTAGCTCCGAGGGCCAGAGACTTCGCCACATCAAGCCCGTTTCTTAAGCCACCCGAGCAAATTATGTCAGCTCTATTTCCGACCCGGTAAACTACTTCTATCAGGCTGGCAGGTGTGGGAATTCCCCAGCTCTGCAGACTCCTTAAAGCATTGGTTGACCTTCTTTTATTTTCAATGGCAATAAAATTTGTTCCACCGGCCCCACCTATATCTATAATCTTTACACCTTTTTCCACCAGTATTTCGGCTTCTTCCATAGCTATTCCAAAACCAACCTCTTTTACAATGACGGGCACTTTTACATTTTGAATAATTTCTTGTATATTATCCAAAGTACCTTTAAAATTTTTACGACCTTCTCGCATTACAATTTCTTGAGGTGCATTTAAATGTATCTGCAGGGCATCGGCTTTTATCATTTCCACCGCTCTAATAGCATCATCCACAGAAGCATCGGAACCTATATTGGCAAAAATTATTCCCTCAGGGTTGATTTCCCTTACAATTTGAAAGCTTGAAACAATTGAAGGATCATCCAGAGCTATTTTTTGCGAGCCCACTGCCATAGCCAAACCAAGATGCCGGGCTATTTTGGCAAGTTCGCCATTGATAATTTTAGCCCGGTAAAAGCCGCCGGTCATTGCATTGATTATAATTGGATTATTTAACTTAACACCGTTTAGGTCGGTTGATACATCAATTTCATCAATGTCAACCTGTGTTAAGCAGTTATGCACCAATGTAATGTCATCAAAATTATTTCTATCCAGGTCTTTCTCCAGAAGCAGGCTATATTTTATGTGCTCTCTTTTCCTCTTTTTCCTGATATAATATGGCATATCAAGACCCCTTTAAAAAAAGGGGGATTAAACCCCCTTATCCTCATCATTTTTTTCTTTTTTGTCAAAACATTGCCCAGCATTTCTCCAATGGTAATTCCGCTGTCATCGGAAGCTTCATATACTTCTTTGCTGACAGGTTTTTCGCCTGATGCTTCTTTTATGCTGAGGCTTATTTTTTTATCTTTTGCATTGATATCTATGACTTTAACCTTTACAATATCTCCAACCTTTAATACGGCATCGGGACTGGGAATATGCTCTTTTGAAATCTGGGATATATGCACCAGGCCTTCAACGCCCGGTTCTATTTCAACAAAAGCACCAAAGCTTACAAGATTGACCACCTTGCCTTCTATTACAGAACCAATTTTATATTTTTCTTCGATATTGTCCCAGGGGTTTGGCATAACTTGTTTTAACCCCAGGGAAATCCTGCCACGTTCGCGGTCAACCTTTAATACCTTAACTTCTACTTCCTGTTCTTCTTTTACAACATCGGAAGGATGCTTTACCTTCTGCCAGGATAAATCGGATATGTGAATTAAGCCATCGACACCTCCGATATCTACAAAGGCGCCAAAGTCTGTCAACCTCTTTACAACACCCTTTATGACCTGACCCTCTTCAACGGTAGCCCAGGTCTGTTCTTTAAGTTTTTCTTTCTCTTCCTCCAGCACCAGCTTATGGGACAGTACTACACGGTTTTTATTCCTATCGATTTCAAGAATCTTCAATTTCAATTTCTTTCCCACATATACGCTCAAATCAGGCACATATCTTAAATCGGCATGGGAAGCAGGAATAAATCCGATAACTCCGCCGATATTAGCCAGAAGACCTCCTTTAACCGCTTCAGTCACAATGCCTTCCACAGCTTCATTTTTTTCAAAGGATTCTTCAATTTGATTCCAGGCATTTATGGCATCAGCCCTCTTTTTTGATAAAATGAGGTTTCCCTCTTTATCCTCCAATCTTAAAACATAAACTTTAATATTATCTCCAACGTTGACGATTTCTCCGGGGTTTTCAAAAGGTTTATTGGAAAGTTCATTTAAAGGTATAATTCCGTCGGATTTATATCCCACATTGACAAGAACTTCATTACTGCTGACTTTAACCACTGTTCCATCTATAACTGTGTCTTCCTTGATATCGGCAAAAGTCCTTTCATATGGGATTTCACCTTCCCCCGGGTTGTCAGTTTCCATGTTGTCTGTTTCTTTGTTGATTTCTTCCATTTTAGATATAACCTCCTTTATAATCCAATCAGGTGTGGAAGCACCTGCTGTAATCCCAACCTTGTCTCGCGAATGGAACCATTCTTTTTTAATTTCTCCAGCTGTTTCGATATGGTAAACCCTGGCTCCAGCATCCTGGCAAATTCTTGCCAGCTTTTGAGTGTTAGAGCTGTTTCGGCCACCGATTACCAGCATGATATCCACTTGTTTTGCCACATCTTCGGCGGCCCTTTGCCTTTGCCGTGTGGCATTACATCTGGTATTAAAAAAAACTTCTATATTCAATTTTGACTTCAATACATCCATTATCTTTTCTACATTTTCTTCGGTCTGTGTTGTCTGAACCAAAACTCCAACTTTTTTATTGGTAAAAAAATTTTCAGCATCTTTTACATTTTCTATGACTTTAACGTCTCCTCGGCACCAGCTTTTGATGCCTTCTACTTCTGGATGACGCGGATCACCTATTATTATGACCAGGTAATCTTTTCCAGATAAATCAGCGGCTTTTTCCTGAACATTCTTTACAAAAGGGCAGGTAGCATCAATAATGTTGAGGCCATAGTCCTTTGCTTGGTTTATAAGAGAGGGGCCTACCCCATGGGTCCTTATGACTAAATTGCTTTTTTCTTTTATTTCATCAAGACCCGCCGCCATGATACCCCTGTTTTTAAGGTCGTCCACTACCTGTGGATTGTGAATAAGAGGTCCGAGAGTATATGCCTTTTCACCCTTTTAATCAAATCTTCCACCATTTCCATTGCCCTTTTTACACCATAACAAAAGCCCGCATATTCGGCTATGATCAACTGCAAAATCGATTCACTTCCTACTATTTATTTTTATTATTAACCTCAAATGATATTTGATACAAGTAAAATCCAATTTTAATTGAATTCTATAAAGAAGTGCATTATTCCTGCTTTTAGACAAAAAAATTTATAAAGACATTAATTTGGATACTTCATTGAAAATATTAATACTGATTTCTTTTAACTTCTGAGAATTTATTTTTTCTTCGGCCACTTCCAATTTTACCGGTCTACCGATGACAACATCAATACTGGAAAACCACCTGTAACTTCCCTTTATAGCAACGGGAACTATATCGGCATTCCTGCTCTTTAAATAAATCATGGCAATCCCCGGCTCGGGTTCTAAAAGATTACCGGTTTTACTTCTTGTCCCTTCAGGAAAAATACCAAGCACATGATTTTCAGCCAATACCTGCAGGCTCCTCTTAATAGCGCTTTTGTCGGGCGTTCCCCGCTTGACCGGAAAAGCATGTATATGTTTTAGTATAAAACCAAAAACCGGGATTTTAAACAGTTCTTCTTTTGCCATAAAATATACCGGCCTCTTTAGAATGCAGCCTATAATTATAGGGTCCCACATGCTCTTATGGTTTGAATAAATTATAACCGGCCCTTCTTCAGGGAAATGTTCCAGCCCGGTGGTTTTTATTCTAAACAAAAACGAGATTACCAGCGTACAAAGAAATTTTGCCAGATTATAAAACACCTTCCTCCCCCCTTTTAACCCATGAAATAATCTCATCCACCACTTCCTGTATGGATTTATGGGTGGTATCGATAATTATGGCATCTTTTGCTGCCAGAAGAGGAGAACACTCTCTCTGGCTGTCCTGCAGGTCTCTTTCCAGAATATCCTTTTCTATTTGCTCTAACTCTACGTCCTGCCCCTTCTGTTTAAATTCTTCAAAACGCCTTCTCGCCCTCTCCTTTAGGTCGGCTGTCAGAAAAAATTTGTATTCGGCATCGGGCAAAACTGTGGTTCCAATATCCCGGCCATCCATTATCACGCCTTTTCTCCCAGCCATTTTTTTTTTGCATCTCTACCATAATAAATCTTACTTCAGGGATTTTGGCTATGTAGGAAACTTTTTGGGTAACCTGCCTGCTTCTTATTTTTTCGGTGACATCTTCCCCATCCAGAATAACTTTATTATTTTTTATTTCAATATATGTGTCTTTTAACATTTCTACTATTTCACGAGCTGTATTTTTATTTTTTTCATGGGCCTTCAGGGTAACGGCTCTGTACATGGCTCCTGTATCTATATATGTCATATTAAGTCTTTCTGCCACCCTTTTTGCCACGGTACTTTTTCCCGCTCCCGCAGGGCCATCAATCGCTATATTGTAAGCCATGTTAACCCTTCCTTTTAACAGTGCAGGCTATCTTGCCAAATCAGGTCTTAACCTTACAGCACCCTCTAAATAAACATGTTTGATATCTTCCATTTTTTTATCGGTGTTAAAAACCATCAATACCCTGATACACCTTTCCAGACCGCCCTCTACTTCAAGTTGGGCTACATCCAACAGTGGAACCAGGCCAAGCCCCATTTCCCGGGCTGCCCTGGCAGGAAAAGCGGCATTTAAGTCTGATGTTGCACTGAACATGATAAAACAAATATCATCAACTTTTATATCATTCTTTTTCATCATTTCATTTATTAGACTTTTGGTGGCGGCATAGATGGATTCCGCCGTATTGTCCGTTACAGTAATAGCCCCTCTTAACCCCCTGGCTTTCATTATGTCACCTCGATTAAAAATTGATTAAAAGTTATTCAACTGCGGCGGCGTGGATTCCCGCAAGGTAACCTGTCGAAAAAGCAGCCTGTAAATTGTAGCCTCCTGTTAATCCATCTACATCTATAACCTCTCCGGCAAAAAAGAGCCCCTTTACTATTCTTGATTCCATGGTTTTTGGATTTATTTCTTTTACCGACACCCCGCCTCTTGTCACAACGGCCTCTTTAGGCCTGCATCCCGTTATTGTAACCCTTAAATCTGTGAGTATTGCTATGATTTTCTGTTTTTCTTCCCGGGTAATCTGATTTACGGGTTTTTCCGGGTCAATTCCGCAAAGCTTTATAAACACGGGAATTATTTTTTTTGGGAGGAGGTCGTTGAGTGCATTTTTAAAGAACTTTCTTTCATAACGTTTGAAATCTCTCTCAAGTCTTTTTTCAAGTTCTGTCTGGTTTAATGCCGGTTTTAAATTTATGGAAAGCTGAATCGGTTCACCAAGATGCTCCACCACATCACGGCTCAATGTCAATATAACGGGACCGGATACTCCAAAATGAGTGAAAAGCATTTCTCCAAATATCGTAGTAACCTTTTTTTCTCTTAAATAAAATGTAATTTCCACATTTTTCAAGGTGAGACCCTGGAGCTGTTTTACCCATTCTTCACCGGTGGTGAGCGGAACCAGGGATGGCATCAGTGGTGTAATGGTATGTCCTGCCTGACGGGCCAGTGTATATCCGTCGCCCGTAGACCCCGTTGAGGGGTATGAAAGGCCGCCGGTGGCCACTACTGCACTGTCGCAATTAAAAACTTCTTCTGAGTCAAAAAGTTTTATTGCTCTGATGCAGCCTTTATCAATTATAAGCGTCTTTACGCGACTATTATATCTTATGGATACACCGGCATCTAAAACGGCTTTTTCAAGAGTTTTTACCACATCGAGAGACCTATTCGTTACGGGGAAAACCCTGCCTCCCCGTTCAACCTTGGTTTTTAATCCCATATTTTCAAAAAAAGCAATCAAGTCGGTGTTCGAAAACCTGGCCAGCGATCCATATAAAAACTTTCCGTTGCCCGGAATATTTTCAATAAAATCCTCAATACCTTTGATATTGGTCAGGTTACAGCGGCCCTTACCCGATATCAATATTTTCCTCCCGAGATTTGGATTTCTTTCAAAAAGCAATACCCTTGCTCCGCACCGTGCCGCTTGATATGCCGCCATAAGGCCGGATGCACCGCCGCCTATGACTGTTACTGTTTTATACATGACATCATCCTGTTACTTTTTTATTTTTTTTGAAAAAAGCACGAGCTGACTCTTGAATTCCTCACTCATTTTAAAGAGCAATCTTTCGAGGTCCTTGTTGGTTATTAACATCTGTGATGGCTCCACCACTTCAAGCTTCCTGAACTCCTCTCTCATAACAAATCTCACCATGTCTTCTATTGAATCAGCATTGATGGTTAAAAAAGCTGGAGCATAGGCCACTTTTTCATTCAAATTTTCATCAAAAACTATGTAGGGTTCTGCTGAAATGTCGTAGTCTTCAAAATAAATACCCTGTATGGGGATGTTTTTTAGCAACGATACCTGCTCATCCCTGGCATCCTGAGCTGCTTGCTCTATGGATTTCCCTCCGAAAAGGAACCTCCCGGGCTTATATTCTCCCTTGAAATCAAATCTTACCTTGAATTTAATTTTGCTCTGGACTAATTCATCTCCTAATTTCACCTTAACCATATGCAGGCCCTCCACTTATCACAAAAAACTTTTTAGTTCATCAAAAGAATGTAATACTACAGCCCTATCTCTGATGTCGCGGTATATTTGCGAAGCCATACCATTGGTATAATCTCTTGATTCAATAGCCCTTTCCTCCATTACAAATATCTTTTTTTGATGTAATATATTTTTGAGGCATACAAGATTCTTTAAATTACCGTATCCAAAGGGTACATCCGCAAGTAATACGGCTTCGGATTTTTTGACGTATTTTGTATTTTCTTCAATCTTCTCATCGGATATAGGGGAAAAAGGCACTTCCTCAATTACATCAAAACCCAGCATTTTTGCGGTCAACCAGTCCGTATCCCCCTTATTTAACACTCCGACGGAAACTTCATATCCCCTTTTTTTAAGATAATGCAGAAGCTTTTCTCCTTCTCCGCCTCCACAGATAACATGAAGGGTATTAAAAGGTCTCGGTATATTTATATTTTCCTTTCGGCCTAAAAACACAATTACAGGTCGCCCGGTATATTCCTGGAAACACACATGGACATCCATATTGAAGACTTCCTTAATGTTTTTTTCATTTATTACATCTATTAAAGGTCCCATCTTGAATATTTTATGGTCCTTCAAAAGAATTATCTTGTCGCAAAACATGGAAGCCAGATTGATATCGTGCATTACAGCGATAATTGTTATACCTCTGTTTAAACAAAGCTTTTTAAGGAAGCCCAATAGCTCCCACTGGTAATTTATATCCAGATGGGAGGTTGGTTCATCCAGAAGAAGTAGTTCCGGTTCTTGTGCGAGAGCCCTGGCTATCAAAACCCTTTGCTTCTCTCCTCCGCTCAATTCCCGGACCGGCTTTTCCTTTAAGTGCCAGATGTCCATGTATTTCATTGACTCTTCCGCTATGGCAAAATCCCTTTCTTTTTCCGCTTCAAAATTGACCAAATAGGGGTTTCGCCCCATCAAAACCACCTGTTCCACTGTAAAGCTCATTTCTATGGATGTATCCTGAGGCACCGTTGCTATATGTTTTGCCAGTATTTTGGGTTTTAACTTTCTAATGTTTATATTTTTTAAATAAATGGATCCTCTATGAGGCTTAAGCCATTGATTGATATTATTTAACAGCGTGGTTTTGCCGCAGCCGTTAGGACCCAATATGCCCACAAAATCTCCTGCATTTACTTCTAGATTAATACCCTTGAGCACATCTGTATCCTGGTATTTAAAATCAAGATTTTCCACCTTCAGGAGTAATGACATGGCTTTTTTCACCTGCTAACATATGGCTATCAAGACTTCCCTCAATATCTTAGCGGCCAACAGTGAAGTTCTTTCAGATAGATCGCTGGCAGGGGATACCTCCACCAGATCGAAGCCTACGATATTCAAATCTTTAAAGGAAGACACAACATCGAGAATATCCTGGGAACTGCAACCTCCGGGTTCGGGAGTCCCGGTGCCCGGAGCAAAAGCCGGATCAACGACGTCTATGTCCAGAGTAACATAAACGGGTTTTTGTTTTAATTCTTCCAGAGTTTCCATAAAAGGTTTTTTAACATTGATAGGATTCATGTGGGTATGCTCTTTTGCAAAATTGAACTCTTCCTTTATACCCGATCTTATTCCAAATTGATAAAGATGCTTATCTCTTATGTGTTCGCATACCCTTCTCAGGACAGTGGCATGGGATAACCTTTCTCCAAAGAAGGTGTCCCTCAAGTCTGCGTGAGCGTCAAAATGTACTACAACCAGGTCCTCATATTTTTTTGCAACCTGTTTTATTATGGGATAGCTTATGAGGTGCTCACCACCCAGAAAAACCGGTATTTTGTTATTGTCGAGCAATTTGACCGTAACCTGTTCGATTATTTCAAGGCTCTTTTCTACATTACCAAAGGGGATGTCCACATCCCCAGCATCAAAGTACTCCTTGTCATTCAACGAGTCATCTGCATAAATGCTGTAATCTTCCAGGCCGTAGGAAACCTCACGTATTTTTCTCGGGCCCATGCGGGTTCCAGGCCTGAAACTAACGGTAAAATCCATAGGCACACCCACAATGACTGTCCTTGCGACGTCATAGTTTTGTTTTGCTCTTAAAAACTTTCCCTGGTCCATCAAATGTTCCATTATTTTTAGTTCTTCTCCTTTATTTTGAAATTATATTTTTTACAAAGGGGGGCAGGACAAAACAGCTTTTGTGTATATCACGGGAATAATACTTGGTATCCAGGTCCGGTAATTCTCCGGGGTCCACTGCTGTTGGGTCTATGGATTTGGAGCCCATGGTAAAGGTCCAAAAAGCTCCGGGGTAAGTTGGGATAACCGCCGTATAAATATTAGTAAACCTAAAAATCGATGAAATATCGCCGTAAACGCGTTTTAAAAAGTCACCATAGAAAAATGGCGATTCGGTCTGAGCCACCATAATTCCGTCATTATTTAAAGCACTAAACACGTCTTTATAAAACTCCCTTGAAAAAAGTCCCACCGCAGGCCCAAGGGGATCAGTCGAGTCGATGATAATGACATCATAACCCTTATTATTTTTTACAAATTCAATACCATCTTCGCAAAAAATGCTGGTTCTCGGGTCTGAAAAACCGAGGCTTAAAGATGGGAAAAACTTTTTGGAAGCCTCAATCACCTGTTCATCTATTTCAACCAGGTGAACCTTTTTTACCGGGTGTTTGAGAATTTCCCTTATGGTGCCTCCGTCGCCTCCGCCTATTACCAGCACCTTCTCCGGGGATCGGTGTGTGAAGAGTGGAACGTGGGATATCATCTCATGATATACAAATTCGTCCCTGGTGGTAAGCTGTACCACATCATCCAGAGTCATAATTCTCCCCATTTCTTCCGTTTCGAACACAGAAAGAAATTGATATGGGGTTTTCCTGGAATACAACATATCTTTTATTCTCAATGAGAATCTGACATTTTTAGATTGGTACTCCGAAAACCATAACTCCACTTTAAACACCTCTTTATACCAGTTTTCATTTCGCAAAAATTATACCAGATATGTATAAAATATTCAAATATACCATGTCCTTTTTTTTAACATAAAAAAAGTCTGCGATTTTTACGGTCTACAATGTATATTATTAAAGAATTCTTTACATCCAGTTCCATTACACTGGAGAAAACAGGACAAATACCTCTGTACTGTTTTGAAGCTTTACATTTTTCATCAATGGATTCTCTTGAAATAGGCTTAAACCCGATTTTTTCAAAAAATCCTCGAGCGGTTTGAGTAAATAAAAACAACTTTCTTATGTTTCTGCGGTCGGCAAAATTTATCATGGCTCTGACCAGACCGTCGCCCAGGTTCTGGTGTTGAAATTCCGGCATTACTGCTACCGATCTTAAAATGGCTGTATCTTGATATACTTCAAGCCCTGCTGTTGCTACAATGGAGCCATCAATTTCCATTACCATGAAATTATCAATATAATCTTCGATGTCTGTCGATAAGTTAACTTTTAATAAAATCTCTTTAATTCTGGGAATATCCGCAGGTGAAGCCTTACGAATAAATATCAAAACATCTCCTCCCTTAAAGATTTTTAATGTATTCTATTTCTTTTGCTGTCATAAATCTCCACTGGCCCGGCTTTAGATTTTTTAATGAAAGCGTACCTATATGTGTCCTTTTTAAATAAATTACAGGATTCCCAACAGCACTGCACATCCGTCTTACCTGACGTTTTTTGCCCTCGTGAATTTTTATCTCCAGAACCGTGGAATCACCGTCGTATTTTACGATCCTTACCTTTGCAGGTGCCGTAAGGCCATCTTCCAGCTTTACGCCCGTCTCCAGCATCAGTATTTGCTGTCTGCCAACCATTCCCCTGACATGGGCTAAATATGTCTTTTCAACTTCATGTTTCGGATGAGTCAACCTGTAAGTCACTTCGCCGTCATTGGTGAGTATCAAAAGACCCTCGGTATCCATGTCAAGGCGGCCCACAGGGTAGACCCTTTCCTTCAGACCTTTTATGAGATCAAGTACGGTAGGTCTGCCGAAAGGGTCTTTTACTGTGGTTACTACCCCTATGGGTTTGTTAATCAATATATATATATGGCGGGGTTCTTTACGACATGCCTTTCCATCTACTTTAATTTCATCGACATCCGGATCTATCTTAACACCAAGTTCTCTTACAATCCTGCCATTGACCTGAACCCTGCCGTCCTGTATTATTTTTTCACTGGCTCTTCTCGATGCTACTCCAACACTTGCTAAAAATTTCTGCAGTCGTATTTTCAACAAAAACTCCCCTTTTAGAATCTATTATTATACATTCCTACCACTTTTTCCTGCTTAATAGCAAGGTTTTCGTTAAAAAATCCTGTTAGACCCAATTTTGCAACTCTTTCTTTTATGACCTCCGGGGAGGTTTCATAAAGACCTAATTGCTTCATTCTTTCAAAATACGTTGAGCCTGCAAACGTGAACCTTTTATAAAGTCCATGTTCGGCCTTTAACTGTTCATTTACATAAGCGATTATATCTCCTATGGCCAGGGTCCTCGGCAGCTTTACAAGTTCCATATTCAGTGCTTTTCTGACACTGTTATGACCTGCCAGAATTCCGGTACAAATGGCTTCAGTGTGCCCGACGAATGGTCCTGACTTTTCGCCGGCACAAAAGAGATTATTTAATCCCAATACCTGCATATAATCATCCCTCGGAGCCATAGACATATATCTTATGGAGTTTCCTTTACTCGCAGCGTAAGGATCTTCAAACCTGGCACTTTCGAACCCTTTTATTTTTCTCAGGTCTTCCAATGGAAAAAACGGGGTCATGAATTTAGCATATCCGGTATCCAGAAGAATAATATTTGCGGCATATTCTTCCAGGGCATATTGCTGGCATACTTTCATGGATATTTTTTCTCTTTTTATATATTCTTCAGGTATTTTAACCACCACAACTCCCTTTTCATCCAGTTGTCTTTTTATATTTTCTCCCAAAGTATCTTTGTTTAATTTGCAGGACCCGCTCATTGCTCCATATGTGTCAACAGACCGCTTTCCGACTAAATCTTCCACACCGGCTTTTTTACTTATACTAACTCTCGGGCCATATGCCGGACATCTCTGAATACACATGGAGCAGCCATTGCCATGTTTCAAACAATTTCCCATAGGGCCGGATGAGCCGGTTGTTTCAATAAATTCGTCGCCTTCGATGATTTCTTCATTGGCAAGCACAATACCCTGTATTGTATTATCCCTGACTTTTACATCCATTGCCCGGGATTTAAATTTTATATTTATACCCATGCCCTCTAAAAATTCACGAACCTTCGGTTCGATTTTTGTCACATCATATAAAGTTGCATGTTTGTGGCCCGGAAAGTCCACATTTTTGTGTCTTGCGACGCTGTCAGCTATGTGAAAAAGTTCTCCTGCCCCCAGAGCAATTGCTTCTTCTGCTGCCGTAAACCTACCGTTATTGCGAATTATACCTCCTACGAGGCCGCACCCCAAAAGCATATCGGTCTTTTCCAGAATTGTTACATTTGCACCGGCCTTTCTCGCAGCCAGGGCAGCACCACAACCTGCCCATCCTCCACCTATCACTATTATTTCGGTCATTTTTTACCCTCCCAGCACTTGTTCGCTTCTGAGCTGAATTTTGCAAAAATGTATCAATTCACCATCGATCAATGTCTCACAGCTCCCGCAAACCCCTTCGCCGCAGCACAGTTGATGGTTATTGGATATTATCAGCGGTATACTAAAGCTCAGCTTATTTAAAACATTTTGTATGAACTTGTGCTGAACATCCGAACCACCGCTATATACGAAATCTACACCATCTTTTTCTATAATCTCCCTCAACCGCATCTTATGGAAGGTGGTGTTCAAATCGAATTCTTGAGGGGTAATCCCCAATTTTTTTAGTTCATCTTCAGCCAGGTTTACTTTTATATTTCCGCAATCCAATAGAACAGTGATTTTGTTGTTTCCTCTCAAAAGGTTTTTAACCACAGGGATTATTGATGCCTGGCCGATTCCCCTGCCTATTATGAGCCAGTGTTTATTGTAACTTGACTTAATGTGTTTTAAACCAAAAAGTCCATTCCAGTATGGCCCCCGGATCAAAACTTTGTTTTCTGATCTGGCTATGGCTTTTGATTTAGGACCAACTATATTTACAGCAAAGTTGATAATTTTTTTTGATTCATCCACATCCATGACGCACAGAGGCACATCATAGTATTCCAGAGAATTTTCAGGCCTTAAAAAGGCAAAAGCCCCCGGTTGATTGTAGTCCCTGACAAGAGAAGCCGAGGGAATGAATATCTTGATGGTTACAAGTTTATCTGTGACAAAGTTTTTTTCTATTACAGGAACCGATAGCAATTTTCTTTCCTCTATTTTACCACCTGCCCAGATATACTCCTGATATACGCAAATCCCCTGCCATCTACAGTCACAGGTGTCTTTTCCTTGGAGCATGGAGCAAATAAGGCAATTGTCCGTCTTTGCCAGATGGCATGGACAGTATTGGGAACCGGCGTCTATACAATAGTAATTTAAAGTCATTTTATCCACCTCTTTTGAAAAAATATAAAGTTCATTAATAATCTATTCAAAACAGGTGGATTAGGTGAATAAAAAACTGATTCCAATGGAATCAGTTTTGATTTTGATTTAGCTTTTTTATTATCTCCCGAGCAAAAGGCCCTGCATCTCCCACAGCATAAGCGTTCATGGTGCCGCAGGCCACATTTCTTATGGCAAAGCTCATATATTCTTCTGGTATATTGAGCTGCTTTAGCCTATTTTGAATGTTATAGGCAGCTTTAATGCCTTCTTCGCTGGCAATATGATTAATTTCCGCGACTATTTTTTCAGGCCCAAATTTAACTGCCCCGATATTGCCGAAGATTTCGGCGGTCTTATTGCGGGCTTTTTCATTTTCCCCATCTATCATTATAAGCGGAAGTTCTCCAAAGTCTATCTGAAGCGCATGGCCGATGATTTTTGCCGAAACAAGTTTGCAGCAATTCTTTAGGGGGGCAAACGCCTCCATATTGGTGTCTGTGGAAATATTTATCAAAATATGTTCCTGTTTTAAAAAAGGTTTTATTTCCCCGATAGCCCCGGGAATTATTGAAGCCGGTAAAGCTATGATAATAAAATCAGCCTCGCTAAGAAGCGAGTATTCCATGGTGCCTTCCGCTCCTAATTCCCTTGCTAGCATTCCGCATCGGCGTACATCTTTATCAATAAGTATAAGTTTATATTTTTCTGATAGTTTTCTGGCCAACAGCGAGCCCATCCTGCCTGTTCCGACTATGGCTACTGTCTCCATAAAGGATACCTCCCTTTTAAATATGTGCCTTTATCAATGATAACAACACATTTACCCCTTGTCTTTTTACATCCACCACCGGAATCGGAACAGCATTTTTCATCTTTATAAAAAGTTCTTCTGCATTTACAAACCCTGCTTCGTAATTATTTTTTTCAAATCTGTAACGAGGGTAAAAGGGATTAACGCTAATGGCTAGAATTGGCAGTTTTTTTAAAACTTTAACTTTGCCGCCAAAAAATAATAAAGTATTTATTTCATTTATTATGTTTTCAGGGTTGCCACCGGCTACAATTTTTATAGGGTCTCTTACTACTAGCATCTTGTTTTGCCATAAACCACCTATATTATGGTTTAATTCTCTCAACATATTTTCCGAAAGCAGTGCCGGAATATAGACGGTGTTTATTTCCTCTATATGTTGTTTTATCTGGTCAGCACTTTTTTTATCTATTAATGAGCCATATTCAAGAGTTTTTATAATGCCTTTATCCTGCTGAACTAAGCAGATTTTGGTTTGTTCATGAAGATTCTTTTTTTCTTCGGAGCTTACTTCTGGGAGGTTGAATAGCTCATAGAAAGCTCTGGTTTCCCTGACTAGTTCCTCGATATTGGTGTTCCTGGCAGCTCCTGTCGCAAGGATTATACCATCGGTTTCCACCATAGGAGCTATTCGGTTTAATGCCCCGTCTACTATGATAAATTTGCAGTTCCTCTTTTGGGTCAGCGTATTTAAAATATATCTAAGTTCACTGCTCTTATTAGGGCCAGCTATAACCACCAGTCCGTCCTCAGTAATTTTTATAACCATTATCCTGCCCAGTGGGGTCATAATATCTGTGGACTCCAGTATTTCATATCTGGCGCTGCCGGCAGCAAGACATTTTTTTGCTGTAGCCACAATTGATCCTTTTTTTAATAAAAGACGGGGTTTGGGTAACCCGGTAATATTGTCAACTTCCTCACCGTCATAACCTATGCTGGTTAAACCTATTAAAATGTTATCCCTGTATAATTCATCCAGAATAGCAGAAGTAGTTGTGGTTTTGCCGGTATTTTTAGCAGTTCCTGCTGCTCCAATTATAAAAGCCATGTCCGGATCCTCCGCAAGTTACACTTTTATTACCGTACCTCTTCCGGCTCTTCCGGGGTATGCTCCTTCTTCCCTGCTGCCTAGCAGACCTTTGTACAGGGCATCAACAAAGTTGCCGTTTTTAGCAATGGATTCCAGCACTTTTTCTATGCCGCTTTCGATTTCTTCAGCCCATTTTTCTGCAAATTTTGTTGGAACGATATCGGATTTACCAAAAAATCTAAAAGCCGATTGAGTTGCCCTCAATGTGTCTATTCTTGCAGGAACTGAAATTGGGCCTCCCGAAAAGGCTTCATCTGCCGAAGCGATGGAGATGCCATCAACTCCAAGGGAAGAGGCCAGTGATGCATGCAGCGCTGTCATTAAAGAGGACTGAACCCTGTCTTCAGTCTGGGTTAAAAATCCTATGGGCGCTCCGCACCAGATGGGAGCGTTTACAATATTTCTGAGGCACATAATTTTTGCCGCATTGAAATCCACATAGTTATCTTCCATCTGACCGCTTACCATTACTTCCGGTGAATAACAAAACAGAGGCTGTAAAATGGGTTTTGCACCTAGCCTTAAGCCCAGTTTGGAAACTATCAGCATACCCGCAAAAGCTTTGTATGCCGGTACGCCGCACAGTTCCTCATTTGTGACCACATCAAAAGGCATGTTGTATTCAGCAGCATATTTGATGGCACTGACCGCATCTACGGTCAGCCTTTCGGGGTCGGTGCCGCCTCCCAGAGAACCGTAGGCGATATTGATTTTTGTAAGATCCGCTCCTATCTTACCTGCCAACAATACCGTTTCCGGAGTGTTAAGACCCCGGTGGGCCCTCACCTGCCACAACGTAAACGAACTTAAAGAATCCTTGATTCCTTTCAGATTTTCATAGGTTATAACCGAGCCATCTTCTTCATGGGTTATATAACCATCAAAAAACCCTTCGGTTCTGGCTCCCCAGGATGGGTCAAAATGGACAACCCCATCGGCTCCCCATGCTTCACACGATTTTATATGGGCTATATCCATGAAGGGGCATCCTGTGCCGTATTGAATAAAGACCACGGGATTTTCTTCAATATGCTGCAACTTCAAAGGATTCATTCTGGAGTTAACTTCCAGGACATAATTTTCCAAAGACTTTAATTCAGCATAAGAAAGAGGTCTGGTTTTCTCCCTATATTTTCCGGACTCATAAAAAGCCCTGACGGTTTCATCACACAGTTTGCTGTATTCCATCCGCAGGCTTTGCTTTTCAGATTCGTTTTGTACTTCCAGTATTTTTTTCCTCAGTTCAGCCCTTTGTATGGCAGTGGTGGTTTTATCGCTTACATAGTTCAGTATTCCGTCAACTATAGTGTCGAGGAGTTTTTCAATGGATTTGTTTTTAAACTCATAATTATATCCTTGAGTAATATCTTTTTTGACCTTTTTACCCTTCACTTCTTCGGGAACATATTCACGGCCTTCAACGAAAGCAAGAGCCTCCTGCACCGTTGTCCCCGGTCCAAACCCGGCATCGAATCCGAGTTCTGCAGCAAGCTCGGGTCGAATGGCCATACCTCCGATACCGATTTTAACCCTATCTCTAATACCTGCCGCCTCCGCCAAGTCGATAAACTTTCCGAGAATCTCCGCTACACCGTATCCAAGAGTCCTGCTGACCAAAACCACATCAGCCTTGTTGTCTATGATTGCCTTAATAATCTCCTCTTGAGAATAATCCGGCGGTAAAAGCAATGTTTCATGGCCTGCCTGATCCAGGCCTCTTTTAATCATTTTCAAACCTATATCATGCACCGGATCAAGAGGAGCTAAAAGCACTTTCTTTTTTTGAACAGGCATATATTTCCCTCCCACTTATTCTTTATTTAACCATCCATAGCGGTCACCGGGTTTGTAAACATAACCCCTCAGTCTTACTCGGGCACCGGGACCCTGGTGCTGAATGAATACTATGCTGACATCTTTAAAACCTAACTCATCCATCAGTTGAAGAGAGAGTTTTTTTCCCTCTTCTTCATCCTTACATACGAGAAAGGTTTCCAGGTCCACAGCATCCATTACCTTTTCCATTACCATGGACATTTTATTGCCTCCTTTGCTCATCATAGATGAGGAGTAATAAGTAAAATAAAATTAGCTTAAAAAGCAAGCCACAACCTTTACACTTTATTTTAGCAAATAAAAATCAATTAATCAATTATTACCGTTAAAGTTATCATCATTGTATACTATTTCCCAATACTTTTTAACATCCTTTGCCAGGTTTTCTATATGACGCACCATAGCTTTTTCCGCCATTTCGGCATCTCTGGAAACAATAGCCTGAAATATGTTTTTATGGTCAAGAAGGACAGTGCTTCTTACTTCTTTTCTTATATATTCCAGGATGGGAGATATCTGGCCGTGTTGTCTTATCAAATCCATGGCGGCATCTAGAACCCTGTTCTTTGCAGCCCGGGCTATCGCCTTGTGAAATTTTATATCGTCATCAGCAATCGATATGCCCCTATCCACATGTTCTTGTTGACTGCGGATTATTTCCTCCATTTCTTGGATTTCTTCCGGTGTTATAAATTGTGCTGCAAGTTTTGCCAGCTGGCTTTCTATGGCTTTTCGGGCTATTAAAATATCCAGCAATTCCTGTTTTCCGGTGACTTTGATAGCATTTACAAGTTCATTCCCATAATGATTTATTCGATGTTCCTGTTCTAATTCCTTCAATTTTTTATGACCGGAAGCTGTCAAATTTCTACCCTTAAATCCGATTTTTTCGGTATAGCCTTTAATATCCAGTTCCCTAAGAATACGGCCTGCCGTGGCTTCACTTATATCAAATCCCTGCATCTTTAAATTGTCGCGTATGAAGCCAGATCCTACCGGTATTTGAGAGTTTGCAATTATTTTTAAAATCATGTAGAACAGACGTTGCTTCTCCAGTAACATTTTCTCCCCCCGATTGTCTTTATTTTTACTAAACTATATATTTTATTATACATTACTTTTAATCTAAAAAAAATATATTTTTATAAATAAAGCATTGAAACAAGAGAGCTTTGTTTTATTTCTTCTCTCAAAATTCCTATATCATTACAGATGTTATCTTTCATACCGAAAAGTATCAGATCATATCCCTTTAAATGATCACAAACAGGACAGGCATTCACTTCTGCTAAAATACACGGACAGTTTTGTTCGGAAAGCCTTTCACATTCTTTATTCCAAAAACGATGAATAGTCACAGCAACTCCCTCCATTAAAAAGAATATTTATATAAAATATTCTCGGTAGAGAAATTGTGTGACTATTTTCCCTTAATATTGGTTCATCTTTTTACAGGATAAAGATTGCTACAATCGTAGTTACGATTAACCCAATTATGACAGGGATAAAATTTTTTCGGGCGAGGTCATTGGGGTCGACACCGGCTATGGCAGCAACCGGTATTATGCCCCAGGGAATAATGGTGCCGCCTCCAACCCATACAGCGGCAATTTGACCGAGGGCTCCAAGAGTGGCTTTGTCCACATGAATAGCGGTGCTAAATGTCTGAGCCAGGGAACCCACCAGGGGAAGCCCTGAAAATCCCGAACCGTCCAATCCTGTGATGCCGCCAATTATCATTTGTATGAACGCCACTGGAATCTTGCTTAAAGGAACCGCCTGGGATAATGCAATACCGAGATCTGATAAAAGGCCTGTAGCCTGGGGGCCTAAAATGGCTCTGGCAGTAGATTCGGACCCCAGGAAGAAAAATCCTCCTATCACTATAACCGGTGCAAAAACTTTCATTCCAAACAAGAAACCTTCTCTGACATAATCGGTAATTTTTTCGAGTGAATCCGCACCAAACCCCAATAATGAAATAACTGAAGTTATAACAAGGGCCGTTCCACCTATTAGCGCCGTGGCATCTCCGCCTCTTAATTTAAATTTTAAAAGCAAAAAAATGTCAATCAAAAATAAGATTACAAATAAGGCGGCCCCCACATATGATACTGATGTAAATTTCCTATTTTTTTGTTTCTCATCAGCTTTTTCATATGCAAGTCTGTGGGCTTCATTTTCACCCTTATTTCGAGTTATATCCTTTTTTACAAAGATATAAGACAAAACAGTTGTCACTATACCCATTGTAAGCCATAATGGAAAACTTGCGCTCATTACAGGTGTGGCAGTGGCGAATCCTGCGGCTTTTGCGGTAATGGCGGGAGCACCCTGAATTACATAATCTCCTGATAATCCAAGGCCATGGCCGAAGATATTCATAGCCACAGCGGCTCCCATCACCGAAAGCCCTGCTCTGACCGCAATGGGAAGCATAATTGCGCCAATCAAAGCTACAGCCGGGGATGGCCAGATAAATAGCGTTACAATCAACATCACAAAACCGAGCACCCAGAATGCAATATCAGCGTTGACCATGATTCTGGCCGTAGGCCTCATTATTAGATAATCGCTACCTACATCGCCCATGGCCTTTGACATGGCCACCACCAGACCGATTACAGTTATTAAACCGAGAAACTCGGTTCCGGCAGCAATTAAAGCATTGAAAAGTACCTGTACAGATTTCCATGCATTTCCTGTCGATACAAAACCCACAAGCAATATGCCGATTACACAGGGCAAAACCGTATCCCTTCTCAATGCCATAGTTGCAATTATCACGATGACCATTCCAAAATATACCCAGTGTATGGTAGAAAGGTGAACCATTATTTCCCCTCCAAAATATAAAATATTATAAAATAATAAAAAGGGGCCAAATTTATGACCCCTTTTTTATATGATGTTCTCATGTCGTGATTTTTATACTATTTTCTGATTAAAGAAGTTTGTCATGCCTGCTTTTTCTACCCGTTGTTTTATGGCATTTACATCTGTAGTGTAAAGGCCCAGCTGCTTCATTCTTTCAAAATACACCGAACCTGAGAAAGTATATTTTTTGGAAATACCTTCTTCGGTTTTCATCTGTTCTTTTACATAAGCGATGGCATCACCTACAGCAAGTTCGGTGGGTATCTGTGCCAGTTCTTTGCCCATTGCAAACCTGACAGCATTGGCTCCGGCCAGAGTACCGGTGCAAATAGCTTCGGTATGGCCTACCAGGGGGCCGGCCTTTTCACCGCCGCAGAAGAGATTGTCTACCCCTTCGGTCTTTAAGAAATTGTCTCTTGGAGAAATGGCCAGATACCTCATAGAATTACCTCGATTTCCGGCATATGGGTCCTCATATCTGGCATTTTCAAACCCTGGAATTCTCCTTAGGTTTTCCAGAGGGAAAAATGGCGTCATCAATTTAGCATGGCCTGTATCCAAAAGCACCACATTTTCGATAAATTCCTTCAAGGCATATTGCTGGCATGCTTTTTTATTTAAAATATCGGCTCCTTCCCTTACCTCTTCAGGAACGGGAATTACCGCTACACCGGTAGAATCTAATTTATTAACTATATCTTTGGAAAGGGAATCCTTGTGAAGCTTACAGGATCCGCTCATGGCTCCATAAGTGCCGTCGGCTTTCTTAGCCATCATTTCTTTTACTCCCATTTTGCCGGCAACGCTTATTCTGGGGCCGTAACTTGGGCATCTTATGATGCACATGGCACATCCGTTTCCATATTTAGTGCAGTTACCCTGAGGGCCTGCCGTTCCGGTACATTCTACAAAGACGTCGCCCTCAAATCTTTCATCGTTATCGGTAATAACCGCTTTAATCTTTTTACCCTCGGCTTCAACATCTTTTACTCTGCTTTCGGTATGAATTTCGATACCTGCATCCAGTAAAACCTTTTTTACAGCCGGTTCAACCCTTGCCACATCGTATAATGTTGCATGCTTATGGCCCGGAAATTCGATATTTTTATGGCGGGCAACATTATCCGTTACCTGGAATAATTCTCCGCCACCCATTGCAATCATTTCTTCGGTAGCGGTAAATCTTCCGTTATTTCTCATAATACCGCCTACCAGGCCGGTTCCCAGCAGCATATCCGTTCTCTCAAGCAAAACTACATCGGCGCCGGCTTTTTTTGCGGAAAGTGCTGCGGCGCAACCTGACCATCCACCGCCAATTACAACTACTTTTGGCATCTTTTTCCCTCCCTCTTTTTTTGGAAAATGCCAAAGGGAAGACCCTTTGGCATTTAGAAAATCTTAGTCTATGAAACCGCTGTATTTAGCAACGATTTCCATCAACTTAACCAGGGCTTTAACAGCATATCTGAAATTCTTTTCCACTATTTGGCCATTTTCGTCGGTTGTTCCAAGGCCCGGTGAGATCATTATATTTGCGTCATAAGCCACGGTGGGAATTACACCCATTGGTCCCAAACCGCTCTGGAAGATGTTTGTTCCGGCATACATATCTTCTATGGAGAATATCGGCAGACCCAATTCAGTGCCGTTCCATGTGTTTTCATAGTTTACTTCAATAGCTCTGGAATTGTAGGATTTTGTGATGATTAAACCTTTCTTAATCTTTGGATGAATCTGTTCAAACTCTTCTTTTACAATGTTGTACATGTCATCTACGGGTTTGGTCAATTCAGCGGGATTGTCCCTCAACTCCTTCAGGGCAGCAACTACCCCAAGAAGAGCTTCTTTACCGGGATCATTTGTAACATAGGCTGCCTTGCCGTAGGAAGCCGTGGTGCCGTACCTGTCACCATGCATACCCAGGGCTCTTCTAATGGGTACCATGAATTCTTCTTTACCTATAATCAAACCAGCAGTTGTAGATTCACTGGCTTTGTCAAGACTGTAGATAATAACATCGGCACCGCTCTTTCTGATGTCATGGCCAATAAAGGGAACACCCCAGGCATTGTCAATTACATAGGGTATGTCAAAATCATGGGCAATTTCAGCCAGCCTCTTTTGCAATATTGGTGTTCCATCGGTATCCTTCACGCCATATCCATAACCCGGTGTGTCATATCCCAGTGAAGTGATACCTGTCAACATGGAGGCATGCCTGTCGGCTATGGTTTTGATCTTTTTGGCAGAAGCTTCAGGATCCACTTTTGTCAATTGAATTACAGGATGGTATTTTATTCCATGGACTGAGTAATCCGCACCTACAAGAGGAGCAATATAAACACTGGTGTTGTTCTGCCTCTTGCCGTAGAAACCTAATTCTCCCGGAGTGGACCCCCTATCGGCAAGGATGTCTTTAAATCTTCCCGGGAAGGGTCTACCGTATCCACCATGATGATGCAGGTGTTTTTCATAGGGAATAATGTAACGAGCCTGGTAACTGTCTCCTCTTCCCTGCATAGGCGGAGTAAACAGAGCGTCGAAAGTTACCCAGAGACCTGCTTCACAGGTGTTGACAGGAGCTACATCATATTCATCGCCATAAACATCCTTTACAATTGAACGAATTTCATCTACAAGTTTTGCAAGAGGGATAACCTCCGTGCTTCCCTTATCCAGAGCTTCCCTTACTTTTTTTGTAAGAGGCGAGGGACATCCGGATATGGCTCCGGTTAAACCAAATTTTCCTCTCAATTCAGCCGGAATCCCTATCTCATCGGCGGCTTTCCGGGCTTCGGCGTAGATATTGGGTATGTTGGCCTGTAGGAACCTATACATTTCAAATTTCTTTGTGAACTTGGCCATTTTAAAACTCCTCCTGATTATTTTATTTTTACAATAAGTTCAACTTCACATGTGGCATCCATGGGTAGCTCGCTCACACCTACCGCGGAGCGCGCATGGGCCCCTGCATCGCCAAAAATCTGGCCCAGCAATTCTGAAGCACCATTTATGACTTTTGGCTGCTGGTTGAAACCATCGGCACTATTTACGAATCCGACAACTTTAACTATTTTTTCAACGTTGTCAAGACTTCCCGCCAAGGATTTTATAATGCTCAGACAGTTTAATGCACAAATTTTGGCCGCTTCATAAGCATCTTCCACCGTAACTTCTTTTCCGGCTTTCCCCTTATACTTCAACTCCCCATTTACGAAGGGAATCTGACCTGCAGTATAGATATACTTATCTACTTTTACCCCTGGAACATAAGCTGCAACCGGTTTTGGCGGTTCAGGCAATGTGATGCCCAACTCCTGAAGCTTTTTTCGAATGACATAAAATACACCTCCCTTCAAAGCGTATTCCAAATTTATTTTTTTCATAAAAAACTTTTTTATTCTTTTTATCCGATTTCTACCTCATCATCCAGCTTTAGATTTCTTTCATTTCCTGATATGCGCTCATCACTATAGATTACAATATTATAATGGTTTGGCATGTGAGTTTCGTCAAAACCTGCTATCTTTCCAACGACATTTCCCGCCACTTTTACCTCATCACCTACAACAATGACGGTGCTTTCCTTGACAGTAAAAAACCCAAGATAGGCAATTCTGTTTACTGTATCTCCAGGTCCCTTTGTTTCGTCCGTTAGTATCATTTCATGAACTTCATTTTGCAAAAGGCAGCGGGATGGTTGAGCAATGAGTTTTAACCCACGTTCCTCATATTTCCCATCAAGGACAACCACGAGGTTCCCTTTTAAAGGTTTTTTCTTGGCATATGGATTCATTTTAAACATTCCTGTTTTATATGGATCTGCCATCTTATACCTCCTCATCAATGATGAGCTATTTTGCATTATAAGTATTCTACATTTTTATTGAAAATCCTTCTTACATACAAAAAATTTTTTTAGTTTTTTTCATTAAATGGTATTTATTTTTTATGATTGATATTTATTCCGCTTTTTACGTGGATTCTATATTAATCTTATTTTTTCTAAATATCCAGCCTTTAATAATAGTAATATTTACATAGTAATATTTATATAGTAAAAAAGCACCAAAAGGTGCTTCGCTAAAACTCAACCATTCTCTTATAATTCTATAAAACATGTCAAAGAATGTTTTTTCACGTATATCTTGAGCGGACTTCAATACAGTTTTGCAAACCTGTTTTCCCTTAATAAAAACTTGAATTTCACCTATGGGCTGGTTTTTAATTACCGGTGCCTTTATACTGTCGGGGACCACCATCTTCAAATCAACTGTTTCATTTTCGCCAACCGGAAGAAAAATATCTTCACCTGCCACCAGCAGTGCTATGTCAAGTATTCCATTTTCCACCCGGGCCGTAGTATATAATCTGTCTTTTACCACCACATGCTCGTATTTGTAATGGGAAAACCCGTAGTTCAACAGCTTATAAGAGTTGCCGAAATGATCCCCTGTTCCCAGGACCACAGCAATCAATTGAAAACCGTTTCTTGCCGCCGAGGCCACAAGGCATCTTCCGGCTGCGCCTGTATAACCAGTTTTTATACCATTAACTCCGATTTTACTCCACAAAAGCCTGTTGGTATTATAAATGTGCCTTGAATGGCTGCCTTCATTTATGATCTTTTCTCTGGTTTGAACTATTTCTCTGAATTTTGGGATACCCCATGCATACCGCGCAATCATTGCCAGATCCCGGGCTGTAGTATAATGTCCGGGCTCGTCAAGGCCGTGAGGATTCATGAAATGAGTATTTAATGCCCCAATTTCCAATGCTTTTAAATTCATTAAATCTACAAAGTTTTTTTCATTGCCCCCAATATGTTCTGCAATTGCTACGGCGGCATCATTCCCTGATGGCAGAAGAAGTCCGTAAAGTAGGTTTTCTAGAGACATGGTTTCTCCTGCTCGGAGGTAAAAGGATGAACCTCCTATAGCGGCAGCTTTTGTACTAACTCTAACCTTTGACTCCAGATTCCCCCTTTCCAGGGCAATTATCGCCGTCATTATTTTCGTGGTGCTCGCCATAGCCCTTTTTTCTTCAGAATTTTTCTCTATCAAAATCCGTCCGGTAACTGGTTCCATTAAGACATATGCCCGGGCGTCAACATTAAGAGAAATATTTTCCGCCCTTGCAAAACCCGAACATACTGTAACAAAAATAAATAATAGTATTAAAGTTTTTTTCAGCATATATTTAATCCCTCCAGCTAAGGTTATTTTTTGGTTAATGATACAAATTCATTCGAATAATAACTGGAGGGATTACCAGTTTCATTTATTCATAACAAATATTGCAGCCGAATTCTTTGGCTATTTTTTCCGCTTCTTTTACATCCTCATCGCTCCAAATAGACCAGCCTCCCTTTAACACCCCATTTACATATATTTCTACCTTATCTTTTTTAAAAATCATCATCTTCTCATGTCTTTGTTTCATCTGAGTTACCTGGCGCATTACAGCTTCCTCGGGGTTGATATCAAGTACCTTCAGGGCAATAAAAAGGCATGATAAAGCATCTTCCAATTCCCTTTTTGCCTTATCCTGTTCATTACGTAAAAGAGCTTTTAGAGATTCCGCAACTTCTTCATTTAAATGGCTTATGGCTTCTTTGGGATCGGTCGTTGTATATTTACGATTTTCCCATATTAATTCCACAGCTTTTTCTAGTTCCATTTATTTCACCTCTCCCGATTTATTTCTGATAATTTATATCTTAAACTTAAAAAAAAACTTTTTTCAATATAAAAAAGCCAGGCTATCTCGCCTGAACCGTAAATGACTCGTTGTTTTTCTTCAAAATACTCTTTAACTGGTCCAGAATTTGGGGAGCCACATCTATAATTCTTTCAATCATGGCGCTTTGTGTCACCGGCAAAAGCCTTATTTGACCCTGACCTACAACCATAAAAGCCACAGGTTGAACCGATACGCCGGCGCCGCTACCCCCCTCCGAAGGGAAGTTTTTGCTGCCCACCTTTATCGGCGTTCTGGGAGCTTTTCGAATCAAATTCCCCGCCGCCGGCAGCAAAGCCAAAGGTTACTCTTGATACGGGTATTATAACACTACCATCCGGTGTTTCCACTGCATCTCCTACTATTGTATTTACATCCACCATTTCTTTAATACTTTCCATGGAAGTTTTTATTAAACTTTCAATTGGATGTCCATCCATATTCTTTCGCTCTCCTTGCATTAAAATAACTTCTTCGTGAAATAAGCCACATTACCGGAATAAATAAACCTGTAATAATAATATGACCAACCCTGACTTGAATTATACCTTTAAAGACTATTTGTGCGGGTTCAGTTTTTAATAATAATGGGAATACTGTTATATCACTGGATACTCTTTCGAAATCGAAATAATATGACATAACACTTAAAATAAAATATATAAAACTCCATATTCCACCTGCTATAATCCCGGCGATGGCAGGGTCCTTCACCCCAAATTTGATACCAATATCGAACTTGTTGATTTTTATGGTTTTTAAAAACACCCTGATTACCGGTTTAAATCTTTTAATCTGCGCAGACAATCTTTTTATAAAGTTTAATGCCATACCTATCCTGAATCTCAGGGGAGAAAATACAACCTTTTCGGTTTTCTTTACTTTTTTTATTCTACGGTTTGATAAATTTACCTTAAAGGTCATAAATGGAATCATATTTTTAATATCAAAGCTCATTTCGGGGACTTTGACATCTACCTTAATTACTCTCAAATAAACAACAGATATTTCCATGTGTTCGTCAGAACCCTTTTTATAAAAATATAAATTAAATTTTACCGGAGATAAAACAAAAAGAGAAAAAGTTAAGGCTAATATTATGTAAATCAACAAAATCACCGTTTAACTTTTTCTCTTAGTTTATGGAAAATGATGCTAAAAAATACATGTTATATTATTTTTGAATATCTTCCAATGTTGATATTCCAAAGTATTCCATACAGTAATCGGTAGCTCCGTAGAGGATAGGTCGTCCCGGCGCGTCCAGACGGCCAATTTCATGGACCAGATTTTTTTCTTGAAGGCTGCTGAGGGCCTTTTCCACATTTACTCCCCTGATAGCTTCTATTTCGGTTTTGTTACGGGTTGTTTGAACAGGATTATGGCCAGGGTTTCCAGGGCAGCCCTTGAAAGTTGTGAATTTACTTTAGGTTTGAACATTTTCTCTACATAGGGAAAAATATCCGGTTTTGTCGTAAGTCTTACACATTTTCCCACCTGCGAAACCATAATACCTCTTGCAGGAGAAGAGTAATCTTCCTGAAGCTTTCGAACACAATACAAGAGTTCGTCCTCCGATATCTCTAAAGTCCGGGATAAATCGCCGATATTGACAGGGTCGCCCGATACAAATAAAAGACCTTCAACAATTGACATTAATTTATCTATTTCCATTGCCGAACCTCCCTGCTCGTCACCACAATCTCATCAAAAAGGCGTTCTTGGGCAGCAATTATTTTATTCATTTTAATCAATTCTAGAATGGCAAGGAATGTAACAATCAGTTCCAGTTTAGAACACTTTTTATTGAATAACTTGCTGAAAAGCACGCTGGATTTGCTGGCAATGATTTTATATATCTCTTTTACCTTTTTGGCCAAGGGATATGGGTCCTTTGACACCGTGTGCAATTTTCCTTCCTGGTTTTTCTTCATAATCAAATTTGAAAAAATAAACTTCATATTTTCCAGATTAACATTGGATATGTTAAATTCCCCATTCCATAGATATGACAGGTCTTCCGGGACTCGCTTAAATAATTTCCGCTGTTCTTCTTCGCGATTTTTTAAAACTTCCGCAATATCTTTATACTTTTTATACTCCACCAGCATGTTTACCAGTTCCGTTCTCGGGTCCAGTTCATCATCCCCTACCGCCAGTTCCAGTTGAACCTGATCATCTTTTGGGACGGGTAGCAGCATTCTGGATTTAATACTCAAGAGGGTGGCGGCCATTACTAAAAATTCGCTGGCAAGGTCTATTTTGTTTTCTTCAATATCTTTCAGGTATTCTAAATACTGGTCCGTCAGTTGGGCAATAGGTATATCGTAAATATCAATCTGATTTTTTTCTATGAGGTGAAAAAGAAGGTCAAAGGGCCCCTCAAAAGCTTCCAGTTTTACATTAAGTGCCATAATATTCACCTGTAACTGAACTTAAAATCTAAATAAAATTAGATTAGACAATGTATCCAACCCTATGTGGACAAAAGTAATGAGAGGATCCAGAATAATATTTAAAAGTCCAAAGTAAACCAGCAAAATAAGGATAAGCGGGCCATATGCCTCCATTTGAGAAAAGACATAGCCCTGCCTTCCCGGCAGCAGACTCATCAAAATTTTGGAGCCGTCAAGGGGTGGAATGGGTATAAGATTAAAAACTGCCAGCACAAGATTATAAACAAAAAGTATATGAATAAATGTTGACAGAATCCCGCTGAAAAACAAATTCAGCTTTATTAAAACCATCGTGATAAAAGCCAGAAATAAGTTAGAAAGGGGACCAGCCAGTGATACCAGCAATATGCCTTTTTTAGGGTCTCTGTAATATGAGGGATTTATCTGGACAGGTTTCGCCCACCCGAACCGGAAAATCCATAGCATCAGCAAACCCACCGGATCAAGATGGGCCATGGGATTTAATGACAGTCTGCCAGTCCACCGCGGCGTCGGGTCCCCCATGGCGTCCGAAACTTTGGCATGGGCATATTCATGAAAAGTAATGGCTATTAACAACGCAGGTATTCTCAATAGCATCTCGGGTCCGAAAAAATTTGCCATGAAACTACTTCCTTTCTTTGCCTTTTAATATATCTCCTTATAGCATTATATCATTTATATTGAAATGAAAAAAGTGCGCTTTTTGCGCACTTTAAAAATCCTAAGCAAAGGAAACAGATTTTTTATTGGTTTTTAAATACTTCATTTCTCAGCAGATCTTCATAAGTTTCTCTCTGAACCATTAACTGGGCGCTTCCGTCTTTTACAAATACCACCGCAGGCCTCGGAAGCATATTATAGTTGCTGGACATTGTATAGTGGTATGCTCCGGTGCAAAAAATGGCCAGAATATCTCCGGGAACAACCCTGGGAAGTTCTATATCCCATATAAGCATATCACCGGACTCGCAGCATTTTCCTGCCACGGAAACCTTCTCTTCAGGCGGATTTCCCGCCTTGTTTGCAATCATGGCACTATATTTGGCCCCGTACAGCGCCGGCCTGATGTTATCACTCATACCTCCGTCTACGCTGATATATTTTCGGACGCCCGGGATATTTTTAATTGAGCCTACGGTATAAAGAGTGGTTCCGGCGGCACCTACTATAGCCCTTCCGGGCTCTATTAGGATTTTAGGAACCCGTATATTGAGTTTTTCAGACCACAATTTTACTGAATCCACCAGTGTCTCTAGATAATTTTCCACAGAAAGGGGTCTGTCATCATCCGTATATTTTATGCCAAACCCACCCCCAAAGTCTATTTCGCTGGTCTCAATACCGAAACTTTCATGGATATCCCTGGCGAATTTGAGCATGACCTCCGCCGCCATGTTAAATGGCTCTCTTTCAAATATTTGAGACCCTATATGACAGTGAAACCCCATAAGTTTTATACCCTTTGAGCTAAGCGCATGTTCCACTGCCATCACGGCATGGCCGTTCTCAAGACCGAATCCGAACTTTGAATCAAGCTGGCCAGTTTTAATGTAGTCGTGTGTATGAGCCTCTATGCCCGGTGTAATCCTTAGCAAAATTTTAATTTTGCTACGCTGCTTTTTAGCAAGGTCTTTTAGCATTTCCAGTTCGTAAAAGTTATCTACGATAATTCTGCCCACACCGTATTTCACGGCCATCCTGAGTTCTTCATAGGATTTGTTGTTTCCGTGAAAATAAATTCTTTTGGCCGGAAACTCCGCACTTATGGCTGTATACAGTTCTCCACCGGATACTACGTCCAGGCTTAAATCTTCTTCTTCAATGATTTTACACATACCCATGGTTAAAAAGGCCTTTCCGGCATATATAACTTCGCTGTTTTCATGAAGTTTCGACAATGTGTGTTTATATAAACGGCAGTTTTTCCTGATATATTCCTCATCCATCAAATAAAGTGGGGTGCCGAATTCTCTTGCCAGGTCTACTGTGTCACAGCCGCCAATCTCTAAATGATTCAATTCATTGATTCTAGCAGTGCCAAAAAGCATTAAATATTCTCCTTTCAAATAAAAAAGCTTTCATTAATTTAATTAAACAGAGGTAGCTTTTTTGAAATGTGCTACGGAAAGCCCTATATTAAGGAATATCTTTGCTTTCCTTAACATTTTAAAATAAAAAAACAACCGTAGATATTTGCCGGTTGTAAAAAAAAAAAGACAACCAAGATATTTGCCGGTTGTCTAATGGTCTAAAGGCAAATACCTCCTCTCTTTCCCTAAACTGAAGTAGCGCTCCACCAAAAAATTGGGATTTTTTTGGTGACAGTCCCATACCTGTTCGATATGGTCCCAGCACGGTTTTCCGGATAAAAACCGCACTTCGGCGGTGACCCCTTTCTCCTCACATTATTGGCTTCCAGCCTCCGCAAGGATACTCTTGATTCACCGCGCCTCTACCTCAACTCTTGCCGAGATGAGGTTCCTTATTTAATTTTTTAAAATATAACATGCCATGGCCCGGGTTGTCAAGTTAAATTTTTGTTAACTTAAACTGCCAGCGAAGAGGACCATTTGCCGCATTTATCTCCCCAGCGGGCCATTAGTCTGTCATCACCGTAAATTTGAATTATCTCGCATGAATTGGGACAACCCTTGCACTCAAAACTCTTCACTTCATAATTTTTTATGGTGGCATTAAATCCAAGGAAATTTGTCCTTTTGTTTCTTGATTGCATTACATATTTTCTAGCCAGTATTGCCGCCCCAATAGCTCCCATTACATTATAATGTTTCGGTACTGTAATATTAAGGCCCAGTTCCTCCTCAAACGCCTTCTTTATACCCACATTAGCGGCAACGCCTCCTTGAAAAAGCACCAACGGCCTTATTTCCTTCCCTTTAGCTACATTAGCCAGATAATTTCTCACCAGTGCCTGGCAAAGTCCCCAGATTATATCTTCAATTCTGTGTCCCATCTGCTGTTTGTGTATCATGTCTGATTCTGCAAACACTGCGCACCGGCCTGCAATTCTTGTAGGTATGGTGGATTTTAGCGCCATTTTGCCGAATTCCTCGATAGGTATACTCAGCCTCTGGGCCTGCCTATCCAGAAACGATCCCGTCCCAGCAGCACAGACAGTATTCATGGCAAAATCCACCACTATTTTATTTCTTAAAATGATAATCTTTGAATCCTGGCCTCCTATTTCAAGTATGGTTTGGGTATCCGGATATTCCTCCAGTGCAGCTACCGCATGGGTTGTAATTTCGTTTTTCACTATATCCGCACCCACCAGTACCGACGCCAATTGCCTTCCGCTTCCGGTGGTCCCCACTGCAAAAATTTCAAGAGAATCATTAAATTCATCCTGCAACATTTTAAGTCCTTCTACAAGCACTTCTATGGGTTTTCCGGCAGTGTTTAAATACAACTTTCTAACAACCTCATTATTTTCATCCAATAAAACAAGGTTTGTGCTTACTGAACCCACATCAATTCCAAGTGAACACCTCATCTAAACTTTCTACCTCCGATTTATGATTAATCATATCTACAAAGGCTTCCAGGCGGGTCCTGAAACCCGCTTCCGCCGCATGTTCATCCAGCACCAGGGTCATTACAGGAATGGAATAGTGTTTACTTACGCTGGACAGCACACTCTTAGCCACTATTTCAGGCATACCTGTAAATGGTAGAAGTTGAATAACCCCGTTAAAACCCTCTCCGGCAAATCTGGCTACCTGGGCCACCGTTTCCTGGCCATGTCCTCCGATAAAACAATTAATATATGGCTTTGACATTTCAAGAAGCATTTTGTGCTCTCTGGGCTTTATGAAAGATGGCAGCAGGTTATGGCGGATCCAATCCGTAATATATATACTTCTATAAACCTCCACCCCTATTTCTCCCAGTTGTTTTTCTATATTAAGGTTTACAAAGGGCTCAAGAACAGTGTAAATTTCACCTATTATACCGATTCTCGGCAAATTAACTGTCGTTTTTATATCATGGAACATCATCTTTATTTCTTTTTGCACTTGTTTTATTTTGCCGGTTTCTTTTGTCCTTTCAATCATTTCGATTGCTATCTTATAACATTTATCTGTTGCCCCTGTTGATGCCTCTCGGGGTCTCGCTTTGCAGGCCAAGACATCAAGTTCATCCAGCAGCAGTGCCTTTTCCCAGGCAAGTTTCCCTGCTTCTAATATATCCCTGTAAGTATGTTTTTTTTTTGTTTGTTACCATTATAAGTTTGTGAATCAACTCCAAAAGATGCCCCTTGGGGGGCTCCAGCACCACCATATTAAATTCAAAACCCAGGTCTTTTAATATTTCTCTTTGAACCTCTGCATAATACCCAAACCTGCATGGTCCGATTCCACCTGCCATTACTATGGTATCCGCACCATCTTCCAGGGCTTCGATAAAGTTACCTAAATTTATTTTCAATGGGAGACATGCAAATTCAGGTGAGTATTTTACACCAAGTTCCAGGGTTTTTTTACTGCATGGCGGCGGAACCACCACTTCTACCCCCAGGCTTTCAAAAAAACTTTTTAGAGGAATATAGATATTACCCATGTGCGGAAATGTTACTTTCACTGACTTTCCTCCCTTCAAGAATATCTAAAAATGCTTCCAATCTGGTATCAAACCCAGCTTCTCCGGAGTGTTCATCCAGAGTTAGGTATAAAAAAGGCACTTTATACTCCCTCATAACCCTGTGCTCCAGGAGTTCTCCGATTAGAGAGTCGGGACCGCATCCAAAAGATGCCACATGTATGATACCATCGATTTTTTTATTTTCCAAAAAATAATAGGCGCATCCAAGAATATTTTTACCCAGTGTCCAGAACATGTCCTTTGGTAAGTTTTTTTGTTCCCTGGACAATATTTTTTTCATTTATCATTTCATATGTTATTATCTTTGCATTTATTTTCCGCAATTTTGTTATCAAATCCATACTTATAAAGTTATCATAAAGATTGTATGGATGCCCTAATAATAAACCGTAAAACCGGGTTCGGTTTGTTTTTTATACACTTGAAATTTTTCTGAGTTAAAATCTCATAGGGAGTAATCCTGTGTTTCCTGATGTAATTTTTATATGATGAAAAACTTTTACATGCCACAATATAGGCCTTCAAACTTCCCACCGCGTTTTATTCAGATTCTTTCCTATTTCAAAAAAATGTTCTAATATACGGGACTTTTTGTTATAAAGATCAAGTTTTATGTCTATTACAGGCGGTAAATCAGGCAGGTTATATTTTATCATATCAGGTAAGCCAAGAAATTTGGGGCAAATATATTCTCCCGGTTCAATACTTATTATTCTGGGAATGAATATGGTATCGGCCTTATGGGCAAGGTCCATCACATGGCCATGAAATAGCTTCACCGGAAGGCATGCATCATCCACAGTAACTTCAACGCCCTTTTTTAATATTTGTTTGTTTGTCGGATTTGATAAAACAACCTCCTGTCCTAACGCTTTAAAAAAACTCTCCCATAGTGGATAATAATGATAAAAAAATAATGCTCTGGGAATTCCAATTTTCATGATAGTAAATACACCTCATAATATTTTTCGTTACCTATTGTTTCCATTTTTTTATTTTTATTTCCCCTTTCCTTGCTTCTTACTTCAGGAATCGGCTTTCTGAGAATTACCGTAGATAACGCTTTAAAATCCAGCGGAAATAACGGCCACAAATAGGAATCATTGTTAATTGATTTTGTTGAAATAAAAATCGATAATGTTATGATTATACCGACTAAAAAACCGGGCAGGGAAAAAAGGCCTGTAAGTATCAATATCATTAGCCTGAATAATCTCACAGCCAGGGAAAACTCGATACTTGGCGTTGCAAAAGTGCCAATAGCAGTTATTGCTACGTACAAAATAGTTTCCGGGGAAAAAAGGCCGATTTCAACAGCAAACTGGCCAAGCATTATAGCACCCAGCAATCCAAGAGAAGTGGCAAGAGCATTTGGTGTATGGATCAGCGCTATCCTGATTAAGTCCAGGCCAATTTCAAGGAGCAAAAACTGTATAAATAAAGGGAATGGCAGCTGCCTTTTTAGGTCCTATAAATTCCAGCCATGATGGCAGCATTGTCTTGTTTAAAACCAGGACCAGCCAGAGGGGAGGCAGTATCAATGACAATAATATCCCCAGTGTCCTGACCCATCGGAGATATGTCCCCACCAGCGGGTTTTGATAGTAATCTTCGGCATGTTGGATAAAATTGAATAAATTAGCAGGCAATATCATAACGCTCGGTGAAGTATCTACCATGACCGCCACATATCCCTCCAGCAAGTGTGCAGCCACCACATCGGGCCTTTCGGTAAAACGTGCCCGTGGAAGCGGGTTCCAATTTTTCCCCCAGTATGAATTCCTCCAGGCTTTTTTCAGCCATTACCAGGTCATCGGTCTTAATGGATTTTATTTTTGTTTTGATATTTTCTACCAGGGAAGGGTCGCATTTATCCTTTATATATGACACCACTATGTCTGTCTTGGTTCTAAGACCGACTTTGAGGATTTCATTGCGCAGCGAAGGGTCTCTCAAACGCCGCCTTACCAGAGCCGTATTAAAAACTACTGTCTCCACCAGGCCATCCCTTGGTCCTCTGGTTACCCTTTCAAGGTCGGGTTCTTCAGGATTTCTCACAGGGTATTCTCGGGCGTCAATTATAATTGCCTCGTTTTCTCCATCAATCAGTAAAGCCAGGGGGCCCGCCAGAACATTGTCAACTACCTCTTCAAGTGTAGATACGGATTCCACTTCAATATAACCTATACTGGTCTTGATTAAACTTTCTATATCGTCGATTTTTAAATCTTTACGCTTTAATTTCATAAGCGAGTCCAGTATCCTGAGCATTACCTGGTCCTTTACTAATCCATCTATAAAAAGCAGAAAGGCATTTTTTTCTGCAACCTTTAAGGGCCTTGAAATAACATCAAAACTCTCTCCTACTCCCAATTTTTCCGAAAGAAAATTAAGATTTTCTTTTAAATTTTTTGATATATCCACCATGTCACTTCCCTGCAAAGAAAAATAAGAAAATAATCAACCTGAAAATAGCCGTTTTTATCATCATGACAGGCCATGGTCTTTTGTAAGCGGCCATGGGGTTAATTAAATCGATCCAGAATATGTTGCTATGTTTTAATAATCCCGCACCGGTAATCAATAAAAAAGTTGGTCCGAGCAGTTGTAAAAACTCTTTATCTCCAGGGGACCAAACGATAGACGAAAAAATACCCCCTGCAATGACCTCGGTAACTCCATAGTGAAAGGCAGTAGTAATACATATAGAAAAAACTAGCTCCATCACGGAAATGACAAGAACTATAAACCAGTACCGGGGGCTTACGATTAAAATTGTAAGAAGTATGCCTGTTATGTCTAAAAACATTTTTTTCTCCTTTATAATGGATAGGAAAGTAAAAATGTTCCTTAATAAATGGCTTTCCGTAATGCATTTCAAAAAAGCTACTACTGTTTAATTGCTTTAAATGAAAGCTTTTTTACTTGGATTTGGGATTAAAAAGAACTGCCATTAAATATCCAAATACCACCGCAGCTGTTATTCCGGCAGCAGCAGATGTAAGGCCTCCTGTAAATATTCCTAAGAAGCCCCGCTTATTTACATCTTCAATTACACCGGTCACCAGAGTATGGCCAAAACCGGTAAGCGGTATAGTGGCCCCTGCCTTCCCTATTTCTACAAGAGGTTGATAAAGTCCCAAACCGCTTAGAACAGCCCCTAGAGTCACAAATAAAACCAGAATATGGGCAGGAGTTAATTTGGTTGCATCCATAAGAATCTGGCCTACAGCACAAATTAATCCGCCTATTAAAAATGCCATAACATAATCCATTTTTAAATCTCCTCTAAACTAAAGGTTTTCAATAGCTACTGCATGGGCAATACAGGGGATGGTTTCACCCTGCTGTGTGCTGGTGGTGCTTAAAAGTGCACCTGTCGCCACCAGTAAAATTCTGTTGTATTTACCTTTTATCATCTCTTTATAAAGGTACCCGCATGTCACTACCGCTGCACAAGCACATCCACTGCCGCCGGCATGGACATCCTGTTCAGGTCTGAAAATCATCAGCCCGCAATCGGAAAATTTATTTGACACATCAAAACCTTTTTGTTTTATAAGTTCTTCCGCAATATCCTTTCCAACGCTGGCCAGGTCTCCGGTAATAATCAGGTCATAGTCATCGGGGGTCCTATTTGTATCATTGAAATGGCGCACTATGGTATCCACAGCGGCCGGTGCCATAGCAGTACCCATATCATTTGGGTTTGCTTCGCCCATATCTATGACTTTACCGGTAGTGACATATGTTATTCTAGGGTTTTGTGGTCTGGATGATATCACGGCAGCTCCGGCCCCGGTGACGGTCCATTGGGCTGTAGGTGGCCTTTGATTCCCGAGTTCTAGAGGAAATCTGTACTGCCTTTCGGATGTGCAGTAATGGCTTGAAGATGCCACCACCAGGTTGTCTGCGAATCCTCCATCTACAATTATGGACCCAAGGCCCAGCCCTTCAGCCATGGTGGAGCAAGCACCGTATATGCCGAAAAATGGTAAACCGAGTTCTCTGGCGGCAAAGCCCGCTGATATGATCTGGTTCAGGAGGTCTCCCGCAATAAAATACTCTATGCTTGAATAGGGGACATTGCTGTTTTTAATGGCCATTTCTACTACTTCTTTTAACATTTTCCTTTCGGCCTTTTCCCAGCTTTTTTCTTTGTATATATTATCATTTAAATAAGGTCAAAATAATCTTTTAATGGGCCCTGGCCTCCTTAGGTCCTACGATGGAAGAGGCGGCAATGATTGAAGGGGGATTTTGAAATTTGATTGTCTGAAAACCCATTTTTTTACCTGCCAAGATAGTTCCTCCTAGAGCTTTAATATATAATAAATCAAACCTACAATTACCGCCGAACACATACCATATACAAGTACAGGCCCTGCTACCACAAACATTTTAGCCGCTACTCCAAACACATAGCCTTCTCTCTTAAATTCCATGGCGGGTGATACAATAGAATTGGCAAAACCCGTAATTGGCACGATAGAACCCGCTCCAGCCCTCTTGCCTATTTTATCGTAAACTCCAAGGCCGGTAAGAAAAGCTCCTAAAAATACCATGATGGCAGACGTGGGGGCTCCGGCTTCTTTTGGACTCAATCCCCTGGAAATAAAAAAATTCATTATTCCCTGGCCTATAACACAAATCAACCCACCCACCACAAAAGCCATCATGATATTTTTTAAATAGGGCGGCTTTGGCCTTTTTTGTTTAACAAAATTTTGATAATCCTGTTGCTCCCTGGTAAGTTTTTTCATTTATACCTTCCTTTATTTTTTGGTTTAAAAACGAGCACTTACGTGCCCGTTTTCTAAGCTTCAGTTGAACCATCTACCTTAAAGGCAATTGCTACATCGGCTTTATACTCTACAATTTTCCCATTCTGGACGTTGGCAGTGTTATTTAAAACTTCCACTCCCGAAATATTTCTAATGGTCTTGCTGGCATCCTTAACTGCATTTTCTACGGCTTCCTGCCAGCTATTTTTGATTCGCCTACCACTTCCACAACTTTTACAGTCATAAAATATAACCTCCTTCATCTGAAGTTACAATTTTATTTTTTCCCGTTATATAATCGTTATTCTCTAAATGCAATACAAGTTTGGCGCTTTTTGGCACTTTATTATAATAAATACTTTTTACTATTAAAAAGCTGGAAACAGCGAATAACATCGCAATCAATATTATTATGGTTATTCTTTTTCGGATTAACTCATTTCATGATTCACCTCTTGTTTATTATTGTGTGACACGGAAATTTTTATACAAAAAAAAGCCTTTATTACGGCTTTTACTTTTTTAAGAAATTAACTCTCTTATTTTATTTAGAATCTTTTTTTTCCATTCTTGATACCTGGACCTGGGTTATTTTCAATAATTTGGCAACTTCCATCTGAGTTTTGTCTTTGAAATACCTTAAAATAATAATCTGTCTTTCTTCTTTGCTTAATTTGGATAAAGCCTCTTTTAATGCGATCCTGTCCAGCCACTGGCTTTGATGGATTTCATCGACATCAATCTGGTCAATATAGTATATTGGAGAACCATCGTCCTGAAAAGCTACATCATTTAATGAAACGGGTGCCTGGGAAGATTCCATGGCCATTACCAGTTCCTCAGGCGAAATATTAATTTCTTCCGCCAGTTCATTGATGGTAGGCTCCCTGTCAAGAGCTTTAGTCAGGGCTTCTTTGGCTTTCTGAGCCTTGACCGACAGTTCCTTCAGAGACCTGGCAACCTTGACAGGCCTATCATCTCTTAAAAATCTACGAATTTCCCCCATAATCATGGGAACGGCATATGTAGAAAACTTTACATTATAAGAAAAATCAAACTTATCTATTGCTTTCAAAAGGCCTATACTACCAATTTGAAACAAATCTTCCGGTTCATAACCCCTGTTATTAAACCTTTTACGATACTCCATACAAGACCCAGGTTGAGTGAAACCAACTCATCCTTGGCTTTGTTGTCCCCCTGCTTGGCTTTTTTTAACAGCTCCATAGAATCATTCGGGTTCATAGGCATTACCTCGAATACTTGCTATCTTTAATATTTTTAGTCATCCTTACCAATGTTCCCGAACCGGGTGAGGATTCTACTTCCAGTTCATCCATAAAGTTCTCCATAATGGTAAAACCCATTCCCGATCTGTCTTGTTCCGGTTTTGAGGTCCACAGGGGCTGCCTTGCCTTTTCTATGTCTTCTATTCCCTTTCCCCAGTCCTGTACCACAATTTCAATCCTGCCATCATAAAGCTTTGCCTGAATCCTGATTATACCGGGCTTGTCCTCATAACCGTGGATTATAGAATTTGTTACAGCCTCCGATACGGCAGTTTTTATATCAGCCAGTTCATCCAGAGTGGGGTCTAACTGAGATGCAAAGGCCGCAATAACTATCCTTGAAAATGCTTCATTTTCAGATTTACTTAAAAAATCAAGCTGCATTTCATTTAATAATTCCATAAAATCACTCCCTACAATTTTTCCATGGCTTCTTTCTCATCATTGTAACACGGTATTATACTAAAAAGACCGGACATTTCAAATATTCTTCTTATCTGACTATTCAAGTTAGAGACTCCTACCATGCCACCGATCTTTTGCAGTGCCTTGTAACGCCCTATTATCATACCAACTCCGGAACTATCCATAAAAGTAACATTTTTAAAATTAAACAATATCTTTTTAATTGAGGTCTTTTGGATAATGTTTTCTATCTGGATTTTTATCATATGGGATGTGTGATGATCAAGCTCTCCTTTCAAATTTACTATCATCATGTCCTCTATGATTTTGATTGTCGAGTTCACCTATGTCTCACCCCCCATTATACCTAATAATATTCTACAGTTTAAAGGAAAATCCTGCTAAAAGCAAAAAATCAGCACAGCGTTATCCCCAGGGACGACGCTGTGCCTTCAAATAATAGTCACTTTTTAATAATTAAAAACTAAACCATCTTTCGAGAACCCTTTTGATCATATCCAGCATACTGGCCTTTTTGACATCTTCGGAAACCACGAGATTTACCTCGCCTATTTTTTTACCGTCCTGCTCGGCTATTAATTTTCCAACCACTTGCCCCTTCCTGAGAGGAGCGAACAACTTATCGGGTACCTCAATCTTTGTATTTATCCCGCTTTCCTTACCTTTTTCAGTTAGAATACTCAAATCACAATCTGCAATTATATTTACCTCTTTGACCATACCCTTTTCCACAGGTATGTTTTTTTGAGCCGAGCCCTTTTTTACTATCATAACGGAATTGAAATGCCCAAAACCGTAATCTAATAATTTAACTGTTTCTTCGAAGCGCTGATTTGAGTTTTCCGCATTCAGCACCACCGATATAAGCCTGAAATCCCCTCTTCGGGCAGTGCTTGCGAAACAGTAGCCGGCCTTCTGGTGAAAACCGGTTTTAATCCCGTCGAGGCCTTCGTATTTGCCCAGTAATTTATTGGTATTGGCCAGCATTGTGGCATCGCGCTTTTTATCCGTATGTTCCAGATAATCCATCCAGACCGTGGACCATGTGAAAAATTTTGGATGCTTTACTAATTCCCTGGACATTATGGCTATATCATAGGCGCTGGTAAAATGATTCGGTTCGGACAGGCCGTGGGGATTCATGAAATTGGTATCCTGAAGGCCAAGAGCCTTAGCTTTGTCGTTCATCATTTTTACAAAGCCATCCACACTTCCTCCAATATATTCGGCAACTGCCACCGAAGCATCATTGGCAGAAGCCACGGTAATGCATTTTAATAATGTTTCCAGGGTTTGTTCTTCGCCCGGGCCCAGAAAGACCTGACTTCCGCCGGTTTTCCATGCTCTTTCACTGATTTTTATTTTGTCTGTCAGCTTGACCTTTCCAGCGTCAAGAGCTTCAAATGCCAGTAGTAATGTCATTATCTTTGTGATGCTGGCAGGTTCCAGCCTCTGGTGGGAATCCTTTTCAAAGAGTATGGTTCCTGTACCAGCATCTATAAGGATAGCTGAAGGTGATTTTATATCAGGCTGTGTTTGAGCAATGGCTGCACAATTTACGCTCAAAATAAGTAGATTAATGATTAAAAAACATATAATATAATTTTTTTTGTCCTTTAAAAACCATTTGAAACATTCCTCCCTTCATATATAGATTTTCCAACCGGGAGGAATGTTATACAGCCTGTTAGAAGGCTTCGTAGCCTTCTTCAGTTACAGTGCCATACAATAAAATAGGTTATCAACAGGCTCCTCTTTTATGACAATTGCCTCTGCCAGGTCTCTTTCCGCTTGTTTTGCATCTTCCGAAGATCTTGCATGAATTTTAATTAAGGGCTCGTTTATGTCGACAGCATCTCCGACTTTCTTTAACAATTCAAAGCCCACGGAATAGTCTATTTTATCTTCTGCTTTTAATCTGCCGGCTCCGAGTTTCATGGCACAAATACCTATTTTTTGAGCATCTATAAAATGTATGTATCCTTTTTTATAAGAATTAAACCCGCCTATAAATGGTGCCTCAGGCATAAGTTCCGGATTTGACACAACTTCGGGATTCCCACCCTGGAACTTGATCATTTGTTTGAATTTGTTTAGAGCTTCTCCGGTTTTTAATACTTGCGCAAGTTTCCGCCTGGCTTCATATAAGGTTTTTGCTTTATCCGCCAGAAGCAGCATATATGAACCCAGTGTTAGCATAGCTCCATGAGGTCATCCGGGCCCTTACCCTTCAAAGCTTCTATAACTTCCTTTATCTCCAGGGCATTTCCCACACAGTACCCCAGTGGTTGGTCCATGTTGGATATAAGAGCCACTGTTTTTTTCCCCACTATATTCCCTATCTCCACCATCACCTGTGCGAGTTCAACGGAACTTTCAAGATTTTTCATGAATGCTCCGCTGCCGGTCTTTACATCAAGGACGATGGCATCCGCTCCCCCGGCAATCTTCTTGCTCATAATGCTGCTGGCAATAAGGGGAATGCTGTCTACGGTGGCTGTCACATCTCTTAAAGCATAAAGTTTCTTGTCGGCAGGCACCAGATTCCCCGTCTGACCAACTATGGCTATTTGAATATTCTTTACTTGATCGATAAATTCCCGTCGGGTTAAACTTATTTTAAATCCCGGGATTGATTCCAGTTTATCCAGAGTCCCGCCGGTATGGCCCAAACCCCTGCCGGACATCTTGGCCACGGTCACCCCGGCTGCCGCCACCAGGGGCCCCAGCACCAGTGAAGTTTTATCCCCAACCCCACCGCTGCTGTGCTTATCTACCTTTATTCCGGGAATTTCCGAAAGATCCACCGTTTCTCCCGAATGTACCATTGCCATGGTCAGGTCTGCCATTTCCTCTGGAGTCATGCCTTTAAAAAAAACAGCCATCAGAAATGCTGATATTTGATAATCGGGTATATTTCCCCTGACAAAACCCGAAATCATAAAATTTATCTCTTCAGTGTCAAGTTCCTTTCCGTCCCTCTTTTTTAGTATAATATCATATGCCCTCACTATTTCATCCCCTTTACAATTACCCTTAAAAGTTTTTCCAGCATTTTTTCGGACTTTTTGGCTCCTTCCATCACCTCTTCATGACTTAACACATGATGACTTATGCCCGCCGCCATATTTGTAATACATGAGATGGCCAGCACTTTCATCTCACACTGCCTTGCAGCTATAACTTCCGGCACGGTGGACATGCCCACCGCATCAGCTCCAATTATCTTAAGCATCCTTATTTCTGCGGGGGTCTCATAACTGGGACCAGTCATACATGCATATACCCCTTCACGAAAGGTTATGCCCAGGGCTTTACCTGCTCTTTTTGCAATTTCAATCAACTCAGGACTGTATGCCCGGCTCATATCAATAAATCTTGGACCCATTTCTTCAGGGCCGATTAAAGGATTGTCGCCCAGAAGATTTATGTGGTCATTTATTAACATGAGGTCTCCGGACTCAAATTCATTGTTTATGCCTCCGGCGGCATTGGTAACTATCAGATTTTTTATGCCCAGTTGTTTTAAAACATATACCGGAAATACTACCTGCTTTAAATCATACCCTTCATAATAATGTATTCGCCCCTGCATCACTGCAGCGGGTACCCCTTCCAGTTCCCCGAAGACCAGTTTTCCCGCATGGCCTTTTACGGTGGATACAGGGAAATGGGGTATGCTGTCAAAACCTATCTCGATGGGATTTTTTATTAAATCCACAATGCCTCCAAGGCCGGAACCCAGGATTAAACCTACCGTAGGTCGTAGCTTTAATTGGTTCTCAATGGCTTTTACGGCTTCTTCAACTTTATTTCTCATTTACATTGCCCTCCTTATTGCACAATTATTTCTCCCGCAAAACTTTCACCAATGGGCAACCTGCCGAGTTGAAGCAGTTCCGATATGGTGGCGCCGATATCTGCAAAGGTTTTCCTTATGCCAAGGTTTTTCCCTCCGGTAAAATTATCGCATTTACTGTATGCCAGAAGGGGCGTGTATTCCCTTGAGTGGTCCGTGCTCTCCGTGGTAGGGTCACAGCCGTGATCTGCTGTGATAATCAATAAATCCCGGGGATTTATGCTTTCAATTATTTTGGGAACACTTCTATCAAAAGCTTCCAGTGCATTTTTATACCCTAAGGCATTGTTGCGGTGGCCGTAAAGAGTATCAAAATCCCCCAGATTGGCAAACAAGATACCTTTAAAACTCCTTTTGGCATGGTTGACTATTTCAATGATACCTTCCTCGTTATTGGCTGTATGAATGGAAGCGGTGATACCCTGCCCATTAAAAATATCTTTAATCTTTCCGATGCCGAATACTTCAAATCCCTTTTCGCTGGCCAGGTCCAGCACCGTTTTATGTGGAGGCGAAAGGGAAAAATCCTTTCTCCTATCAGTCCTTTTAAAGTTATCCGGAGATGTTCCTATAAAAGGCCTGGCAATAACCCTTCCCACCGCATGTTTGCCTGTTAGGAGGGTTCGGGCTATCCGGCAAATGCGGTACAATTCTTCTACAGGAATGACATCTTCATGGGCAGCAATCTGAAACACACTGTCAGCAGATGTATATACAATAGGCATTCCCGTCTTCATATGTTCCATGCCAAGTTTTTTTATTATTTCGGTTCCGGATGCCACCACATTCCCGAGCACTTTTTTGCCTATGGCCTTTTCAAAGGCGTCTATCACTTGTGCCGGGAAACCATGGGGATATGTGGGAAATGGATCTTTTGAGATGATACCCATCATTTCCCAGTGGCCTGTGGTAGTATCCTTGCCTCTGGAAACCTCTGCGGATTTTCCGTAACAACCCATCGGCTCTTTTTCCGGCGCAACCCCCACAATGGGGAAAATATTTCCCAGCCCCAATTTCTTAAGATTTGGCAGCTTAAGGCCGCCGACGGCTTTTGCGGTATTTGCCAGAGTATTGCTTCCCTCATCTCCAAAATCACGGGCATCAGGCAATTCCCCAATACCTACACTGTCTAGGACTATTAGTACAATCCTTTCAATCAACTTTTCAACCTCCTTCAAGCTCTGGGGTGGGTTCTATCATATACTTCCTTTATCTTGCTCCTTGTGATGTGAGTATAAATCTGGGTGGTGGATATATCGGCATGTCCCAGCATTTCCTGGACTGACCTCAAATCGGCACCATTTTCCAGAAGATGTGTGGCAAAGGAATGACGCAGGGTGTGGGGCGTTATATGCTTTTCAATGCCGGCTTTTTGGGCGTATTTTCTGATTATTTTCCAGAATCCCTGCCTGGTCAGTCCTTTCCCCAGGTGGTTCAGGAACAATATGCCGTTATCCTGCTCTTTTAAGAACTTCGGCCTGACTTCATTTATATATTTGTCGAGATATTTTAAAGCCACTGACCCTACGGGCACAATTCTTTCTTTAGAACCCTTTCCGAAACAGCGTAAAAAGCCCATTTCAACATTAAGATCCTCAACTTTTATCAAAATCAATTCTGACACTCTTATACCGGTTGCATAAAGAAGCTCCAGCATGGTTTTATCCCTGAATCCCCATATCACTGACGTATCGGGTTGATTTAATAATTGTTCCACTTCATTTAATGTCAAAACCCTCGGAAGCCGGTGTTCCAGTTTGGGTGTATCGAGATTGAGGGTGGGATCTTTTTCAATAAGGCGCTCCATTACCAAAAAGTGGTAGAAAGACTTTATGGCTGCGCAAGCTCTGGATATGCTGCTGCTGGCTTTTCCTTTTTTGTGCATCAATAGAAGGTATGACACAATAACGGTCCTTGTGGTATAATTTATGTCATTTATTTTTTGTATTTTTAAAAAACCTATGTAGCTTTTTAAATCCCTTTTATATGAATTTATGGTGTTTTTGATAACCCTCTTTCTACTGTTAAAAACTCTAAATAATGATTTAAAAGCTCATCCATACGATTCCTCCTTAATAATCTTTATTAAATATTCCATAAAAACTACCCAATTCCTTCTTAAATAAAAAAAACTCCAAAATCTATTTGGAGATTAAAATAATCAAATATAATTCGTCAGCAATCTTATAAAAACGGGTGAAATATAACCTTCTATCAAGCCTGCCAGTATGAGCATTACACAAAAAGTAAAGTTAAATAAAAAATATCCCATCAAAAGCCGCGGGTAATCTTCTGTATAATGTTTGAATCGGTTTTTCAAAACTGTTAAAGAAAGGGTCATCCCGGCCACGCCAATAGATATAATCGATGGTATTATAATAATATTTTGCGGTAGAATGGAGAGGATCGAAAACAGGATACCTTTTACCCCCAGGCTACCGATAAAAAACCCCACCGTAAACCCCAGAACAAATCCCCGGAAAAAAATCACCGCAGGAATAAGTGGCAGGCCAACAATTGTTAAGCCCAGGATGCATAGAGTAAGGGCGGTTTTTAAATTATTTGAAATGGATACATAAAAAATGGTTGAGAAATTCACTTCTATGTTTTTAACATTGACAAAAAAACTGTTTATAAAATCCAGTGTAGCTTTCATCTGGTTATCGGACATCATATTGACGGCAATACTTCCCAAAATGGTTCCTCCAACAAAAATCAGAAAAACAAAAATATAAAGCCCCATATTTTTCTTAAAATAATCGAATATCACCCTGGGGAAATAATTCAAAGATATCCCTCCCCACGTCCATTTCATAAAAATATTATGCCGGACGGAAGGAGAATATGATTTTGATTATATAATTATTTTGCCATAATGCCCGCCGCCCCCTGCCTGAAGCTGTAGCAATCCCTGCCGGCTTAAGATGATATTGCTGGCTATAGCTTCACCGACTACATCAGCCAGTTCTTGTTTTTTTGCATGGTGTAGCACATTCATTTCACTGCCGCCATTTACAGCATCGAACAGGTTTTCAAAGTCGGGAGCATTGAGGCTTATCCTGTTATATTCCCTTGCTATCTTTTCGATAGAATGTGCATCGGAATTGCTCAGGAAAGTTTTACCTGATAACTCCCCAATGGTATCGGCAAAGTTGGTATCCGAACTCAATCCCAGCTCCACCGCCGGTATCCGGTCAAATTTATCTTTAAAAGCATAATACAATCTATCGTAACAATTGCCATAAAAACTTTTAAAAGGTGTGAATACATGGGCTGGCATGAGCTTACCACCCAGGCCGCTAATTATATCCAATTGTGAGACAGGCATTAAATATATTTTTAATTGTTAGTTGCCGGGAAGCTGTAATTTTGACGGCTTTATTTTTTGCAGTTCCTATGTGGACATGCAGGTCTGTAAAATATTCCATCATACGGCTCCTTTTAATATATTGTAGGCCAGCAGCAAACCGGAGATGGTTTTAGCATCCTTTATTTCACCGTCATATATCTTTCTTATGGCTTCTTCCAGGGGAACTGCTTCCAATTGAATATACTCGTCATCATCGGCTTGTCTTGCTTTCTTCTCAAGATCCCTGGCCAGATATAAGTGCATCCTTTCACTGGAAAAACCCGGAGATGTATAAAAATCCGTTATGTGCCGCAAATTACGGGCAAAAAAGCCCGTTTCCTCCATGAGTTCCCTCTGGGCACATACATCGGACTGTTCCTCCTTTTCAATTTTTCCTGCGGGAATTTCCAGAAGTGCTTCTTCCACCGGCTTTCTATACTGTCTTACCATTAAAACCTCATTTTTTTCATTTAATGCCACTATGGCCACAGCTCCAGGATGGTCGACTATTTCCCTGGTGGAAGTTTTGCCGTTGGGAAGCTTTACCTCATCCAGGCGAAGGTTCAAAATTTTACCCGAATAAATCACTCTTGAACTTATAGTAGATTCATAAAATTCCACCTTACCATCTCCCGATAAATCATAATTTTTTTTGTTACACATATAATATTTTAAGACAAGTTAAGGGAGTGGTAAAGATGGAATACATGATTTTTAAAAACGGTTTTTATCTTGTAGGCAAGTCCAGGGATATACTGCAATTTTTAAAACAAAAAGCAAGATTGTATAAGACGATATCCGAAATGCTGACCATGGAACTAAAATTAGTTTTTCAACAGAAACAAAGTCCGCGGCAACCGGCCGTCAGGAAAAACTCAGGGTCTTTTTCATAACTTCTACCCATGGTAGTCACATGAATATCCAGCCTTTCAGGTGCATTATGCCGGAAAGCCTTTTCGCACTTCTACGGTATGTTTTTCAGTTATTTTGTATTGCTGAAGTTTTGTTTTGATGGATAAAACTTGATTTTTCCGGTCAAGTTCTTCGGGAAGCACTTGGTAGCCGGAGTTATGGCAATAAGAGAAAGGGCTGTCAGGGTATGGTGGCTTATGCCAAAGTGGCGGCTATCTTTGTTCTGCGAAACTAATACGTGGCAACCGCTTATGGCAAATCCCTTGAGGATATTTACTGCATTATTATTTCACCCTGCTCGAGACCGGTATGGCCAAACTTTGTACTCGTTTCCGGTTATCCCTGGCCCCATGGCCACCACCCCTATGCTGGCACCCCAGGCTTTAGCGGCCAGTAAAGCCGAGTAAATATTCACGGCCTCCAGATCCCCTCCAAAGGCATGACCTTCGGTAATGGTAATATCTATTAGTTTTTTTGTTTGAGAATATGTACAAGCCTGCTGAAGTATATGGGAAGTGCCCCACTGTCGGTCATTACATAAGCCACTTTACTTTCCGGTTTATTGAGTTTTATGGCCGCACAAACCGCCGGAACCATGCTATGCAAGGAAGCTACCACTACAGGCATATTATCCAGTGAATCCAGTTGCTCGATCTTTTCTCTAAGGTAACTTTCTGGTTCCTCCGAGCTCAAGCATTTTATTTGAAAGGGCGTATATCTCAATTTCATTATGTGGCCCGGTGAAGATTCATCCAGAAAAGTATTGGAATAATTAAACATCACAAAATGATATCCGCCGGTTCCCAAATTTAAAAAAACGGCAGTTGTATTTAAAGCCACCCTGTCGTCTTTTTTCGCCGGGCCTGTCATGGCCGGATAATTTATAGCTTTTTGTGTTATGCCATCAACTTCCACTATCAGTTCTTCCATATCATCGCTTTTATTCAATATTTCCTTAACATTTCCCACTCTCAGCCGAATCATTTATCTCCCTCTCTCAAATTCAGGGCCGTCTTCCCATATCATCTATTAATCTCAACAACCTGACTTTTTGTATGATTACGGACAGAGACAACTTTTCTGCTGCCACATTTAAGCCGAAAAGAAAAACAGCCATAATTATTTTATATTCCAGGGGCAGTATCCATGCCATACTTAAGCCAAAGCATATTCCCAGAACATTGGATCCCGTATCTCCCATCATCACATATTCCCTCAGGTCATAATAAAAGAAAACCGCGGTTGATACAAAAATAGGTAAAAAATGGTAAAAACTTTTTACCGGTCCCATATAAATATCATATACCGCCAGGATTGTCATGAATAACAAAAAAAATTTGCAGACCCTACCGGGCCTTAAATCGAGAATGTTTAACGAATTTATAGCAAAGGTTATCATAAGCGTGTCTGTTGCTAATTGAAGAAAGCTTGCGTATCCCCTCATAAATACTACGGCAGCAGATGTAACAAGCCCGGTAAAGGCTTTTAAAGCCCCGGTAGAAATCTCCCCTTTTAACAACAGATTGAAATGCCCCCTGAAACCCTTTGCCCTGCTGTTTCCGAACATATCATCCAAAAACCCTATAAACCCCATACACGCTACGGATATGATGATGAATACAGTGTCTTCCTGGTAATTCCAGAGGAGGCTTATTAAAGACATCAACAAAGTTGTTAATACCATTACTATTCCACCGGCTGTCTTTACCCTTCGGTTTTTATAGTTTAATTTCTCTTTTACATTGTCCCACCGTAAAAAATTATTAATCAAAATATAGCTGAAAAAAGCAGGTAAAAAAAAGTAAAATAATATTTTCATATTATATTCACCATTTCATTGGGAAAATCCGTTTTGGTTCATTATAAAAGACGCCAGGCGGTATATCCCTATAATACTGTCAATATCTTCAATGTAAACTAAATTTTTGATTTGTTTGGGATCAAGACGTTTTACTTCCGAACTCTGAACCAGCGCTACAGCTTTTTTGAATTCGGCAAATTTGCTCGCCATGGTAAGGGTATTTGAATTTTCATCATTCCTTATAACAATAAAAAGGTCTACGGGAACTTCATATATACCGCAGAATTCCAATATACCCGTGTCTTTTATGGCATTAAAGCCTTCCTGGTCCTCTTCTGCCAGGACCTGAACAATATTGTCAAGTCCATCGCTTAAGACATTTTGCTTTAGAGACATGGTATAAACAATTTCTGCACCCGCCATTTCCAGATAGTGTGTAATGTTTTCCGTTACTTTTGGTTCTGAGGTTTCGATAATCGCTAACTTTTTCCCCTTCAATCTGTCTTTAAACAATTGGCCATATATTTGTTCAAGAAATTTTTGTTCGTCTATTTTCCTGGACTTTGTTTCTTGAAGCTGCTGCTCTTTTAACCTTTTTTCTTCTTTTATACGGTTGAAATCCTTTTCCAGACTGTCTATAGTCTTTTTCTGCTGTTCCACCAGAACCTCGTCACTGTTTGCGGTAATCCTATAGCTATACCTATACCCAGGGCCAGGAAAACTGCGATTAGTAAAATGGCAAAATGTTTCAAGCTGTACAATCAAAATCACCTCGTCACAACAATCCAAACATAAGTTTTACCTGCAAAACCATCAATCTAATTAAATGCTGGAAAGCCGGAGATGTAGTGCCTATTACCATCAAAGGGAAAAAAGCTGCAAAAAGAACGGCTGCTACATATTTCATTTTTATATTACTCCTGTAAAGTTTGTTTACCCCTTTTGCATCGATGAGTATATGTCCCACCTTCAATCTCACAAGAAATGTTGATGCCATCCCATGTCGGCCTTTTTCCAGAAAGTCGATAAGATTGGTATGTGTTCCCACAGCAACGATAAGATTTGCTTTTTTCTCATAGGCCAGTAAAAGAGCGGCATCCTCGCTGGTGCCCGGGATAGCCAGAATATGGTATTTTAATCCTTTTTTCTTAATTCTTTCAAGCCCCGGAGCCCTTCCATCGGTATATGCATGGACAATTATTTCTGCGCCGCATAATAGGCCACGGTCACTTATGCTGTCCATATCGCCGATTATTATATCCGGCCTCAAGCCAAAATCTAGAAGCACATCGGCTCCACCGTCAACACCAATCAAAACCGGTTTCATTTCGTCAATATAAGACGAAAGAGTATAAAGATCTTCTTTATAATCTTTTCCTCTTATCACTACCAGCACATGCTTTCCTTCGAGTTTTACATCAAGTTCGGGAAAGCAGAAGTTTTCCGACAGGATATATTTTTCCCGGTGGATAAAGTCCAGTGTATTTATAGCAAATTTCTCCAATTCCCTGCAAGTAATTTTGCTTTGATTCATTTTCTTTCAACTTGATTAACTGTTCATCCACCGGAAATGCTTTGCAAAAAAAAATATTGTTTACATAGATGCAGCCATCATTTTTTATTTCAATAAAGTCACCTTCCTTGATACCATTGAAGTCTGCTTTTGCATCCATCAGTGGAATGCCCGCTTTTATCAATATCGCAGGCCCACCGGTATAAAAGGTCCCGCTTAAGGATGTATCAAAATTAATAACGGCTTTTACTCTAAGTCTCACCATTTCCTGGGCTGCTAGTTCATCCAGGTCTTTATGGAGGATAACCGCTATCTGACCGGGTTTTATCCTTCTGAGCAAATTTTTAGTTCTTTTATCTACCACTGCTCTTCCGGAGTATATCATAAAGACACCTCATGCTATTTCTAAATTTATTATTCCAATATCCCCCTTAAAAATTCAAAAAGCGCGTTATTACGCGCTTTTTTATTTTAACCGGCCTTTCTTTCCATCCTCAATTTATCGGAAATCATGGCAATGAATTCGGAATTCGTTGGTTTACCTTTGTCCCTCGGGATCGTATAACCGAACAGGTTGTTAATGGTTTCAATACAGCCCCTGTTCCATGCCACTTCTATTGCATGCCTTATGGCCCTTTCAACTCTGCTGGGGGGTGGTGTTGAATTTATTAGCGATGGTGGGATAAAGAACCTTGGTTACTGCAGATAGAAGCTCGACATTATTAATGACCATATATATGGCTTCCCTGAGGTAAAAATAACCCTTTATATGGGCGGGAACACCAATTTCATGAATAATATTGGTAATTTCCACCTCGAGATTATCTTTTCGTTCAGCCGAAGCAGCCATACTTCTTTGCCTTTTTACGGTAAAATTGCTGCTTTCCGTCATTTCCCGGACACGCTCAATGAGTATATTCAGGTCAAACGGTTTTACAATATAATAAGCGGCTCCGAGATTTATGGCTTTTTGGGTAATTTTGTCCTGCCCCACTGCGGAAAGTACTATTATTTTAGGCTTTTTAGGGTTATCTGCCAGTTTTCTATTACTCCTAAACCGTCAAGATTTGGCATGATAAGATCCAGGATTAAGACATCGGGAGACAGTTCTTCAACTTTTTCCAGGGCCTCCAGACCATCATGGGCAATGCCCAGCACTTCCATGTCGCTTTCACCCTGGAAAAATTCCTGAAGCATGTTACAGAATTCCTTGTTATCATCAGCAATTAACAACCCTATCTTTTTTGTATCTTTCAAAAAAAAAACCCCCCTTATTTGTAATAAAATTATATTTTTTATATTCGACAAACTATGGAATATTCCTCCTATAATTCCAGAAAATGTTTTAAAAATTTTTTATGACCTGAGCTTCGGATTGTAGTCTTGATATCTCCTCCATCATCCACTCTGCAAAAACCCCATATCCTTTTGTAGGATCATTTACAAAAACATGGGTTTACAGCCCCTACTAGATATCCATCCTGGATAATTGGACTTCCGCTCATACCCTGAATAATCCCGCCTGTTTTCTCTATTAATTTTGGGTCGGTTATTTTAATAATCATGCCCTTTCCATTGGGGTAAGCTTGCCTGATGATTTTCTGGATCTCTATATCATATTTTTCTATTTTTTCTCCATTGATTACGGTTAAAATACTGGCTTTACCTTCATGGACCTGAGTTATGGGAGCTATTGGCAAAGAGGCGTAGTAGGGATTTTGAAAAGGATAGTATGCCTTTCCAAAAATACCAAATGGAGTATTGGCCAGAATATTTCCCATTATTCTATCTTCATGGACAAACATTCCTTTTTTTTCACCTGGCTGGCTTTTTCGCCCCGGCGCAATGGATGTAACTTTTGCTCTTATTATTTCACCTTCACCTATTTCAATAATTTTACCGGTGTCTGCATCCGATATGATATGCCCAAGGGCACCATAGAATCCTGTTTTAGGATCGTAAAATGTCAATGTCCCAACACCGGCCGCTATATCCCTGACCCATAATCCAATTTGATACATGCCTGAAGCATTTCTTATGGCATTTAAATTAGTTTCGAGTGTTCTATCGTTTCTCTTTATGGAAAGCACCACAGTTTTATCTTCGTCGTTATTTACTATTCTTGATAACTCATCAGCCTGGTATATTTTCTGGTGGTTTACCATGTAAATGGTATCTCCAATTTCTATGCCTGCCTCCTGAGCAGGATAATGTCTCTGGCCATTTTCATCTATTACCGAAGCAAAACCCACCACTATAACCCCATTTGGCCTTAACTTTACCCCTACGGAATGGCCCCCCGGGATAACCCTGGTTTCGGGCAAAACCTGAACTCTCATTTTTTTGACGGGAATGACTCCCAGTAACCTGAATTCAATGTTGTATGTTCCGAGTTTTGACGACTGGATAATAACCGGGTCTTTCAAGTTTAAACTCAATTTATCTTTTAAGCGGTTTCCGTTAATGGTTAAAAAATCGCTTTCATCACAAAATAATTGAAAGGTCAGTGGAACTTTGAGTTTTATCTCTTGCTGTTTGCCTTCAATTATTCTGATTTCATCCGGAAAATCGTAAAAACTATAATAATCCAGAACAACTGCGGTTATAACTATGGAAAATGCTAGAAAAATACCAATAATTTTTTTTGCTTTGTTTTGCAAAATATTCACTCCTCATCGCGGGATAAAAAATGGGGTCTGAAAAATAAGATAACCCTTAAAAAATCTTTTTATACCGTAATGAAAAAAGTAAATTTTTTGCAAAAAAAAAAAGCCCTTACTCAGGCTTTTTTAAGGTTTTTTATTTTTTTGGCCAGTTCTAACATTTCTCTGGCATGTGCAAGAGTATTATCTGTTATTTTCGCACCTCCAAGCATCCTTGCCAATTCGTTGACTCTTTCGGAACCAGTTAATTCTGAAACCTGTGTAAAGGTTGTTCCATCTATAGTTTGCTTTTTTATTAAAAAATGAATGTCGCCAAGACTTGCTATTTGCGGCGAATGAGTCACACACAGAACCTGGTGGCTCCTGGCTACCATTGACAGCTTTTCTCCCACTATTTGAGCTGTCCTTCCTCCAATGCCTGTATCGATTTCATCAAAAATAAGGCATGGTACATTGTCCACCTTTGCCATTATGTTTTTTAATGCCAGCATGATGCGTGATGTTTCTCCGCCGGAAATGATTTTAGCCAGTGGTTTTAACGGTTCCCCAGGATTGGTGGAAATCAAAAATTCCACCTGGTCGAAACCTTCTTCTGAGATTCTTACTTTGGCGTTATCTATATCTATGCCATGTTCATCATACTGTTGCGTAAAATTAACCGAAAATTTGATGTTTTTCATTCCTAGATCTTTGAGTTCCCTAGAAATGTCTCTTTCAAGCTTCGCTGCAATTTTTACCCTCAAGGAATGAAGTTCAGTGGCTTTCTCCGCAAGTTTTGACATTACATCTTTCAGTTTTATTTTTAAATTATCAATTTCTTCATCAATATTGTAGACTTCATCCAGTCTGGTCGCAGCCTGCTGTTTGTATTCCATGAGCTCGGCTATGCTCATGTTGTATTTGGATTTGAGCCTATCTATAAGTTCAAGTCTGGACTGGATTTCATCCAGCCTCTGGGGGTCAAATTCAATGGAATCCCTTAACACCCTTATACTCGAAGTGAGGTCTTCAAATTCATAAAGTACATTTTTTAAAAAATCGAGATGAGAACAGATAGGTCTATAAAAATTTTGTATTTCCTCGAAACCGCTGATTATTTTATTGATATTATCTATTATGGATGGGGTATCTTCGCCCCGATATATAATATTATAACTTGATTCCAGAACCTGATATATTTTTTCTGCATTTTGCAGAACCTGTTTTTCTTCTTCCAGCAATACATCTTCATCAAGCTTTAATACTGCTTTTTCTATCTCATCGACCTCATATTTCAGCCTGTCTTTCTGCCTGTTAAATTCCGTTCGGTTTTTTTCAAGGTCCTGAATTTTTTTGGTCAGGTGCCGGTACTGTCTGTAATAATCTTGAACTTTCTTTTTGGCTTCCACAACATCTTCTGAACCCAGCAAATCCAGCAATAGTAAGTGGTTCTGGCTGTCAAGCAAGGATTGATGTTGATGCTGACCGTGAATGTCTATCAAATGTTTGCCAAGTCTTTTTAATACAGAAGCCGGTACAATTTTGCCGTTTATGTGGCAAAAGCTTCTCCCCTGAACGGTTATTTCCCTGTCGATAAAAAGCAGATTGTCTTCATTTTCTATCCCGTATTCTTCAAGTAATTTTGCCACATCATTGTTTTTACAATCAAAAACAGCTTCTACTGTTGAACTCTGCTTGCCTGTCCTGATGTATTCGCTGGAAGCCCTTTCTCCGATGATTACACCTATGGCGTCGATAATGATGGATTTTCCGGCTCCGGTTTCTCCTGTAAGGATATTCAAACCATCCTTAAAAGTTATTTCTAAATCATCTATTAGAGCAAAATCTTTATATGGAGTTTAAGGAGCATCAAGCTGCCTCCTTATTTTATAATGTTTTCAAATTTTTCTACTATATCTTTTACCGCCGATTTTGCACTGGCTACGACCAGTATAGTGTTGTCTCCCGCGATAGTTCCTATGATTTCATCCCAGTTTAGGCCGTCGATGGCCTCGGCAGCGGCTGAAGCGGTACCGGAAAGGGTTTTAATTACAATTAGATTTTCCGAAGATGCGATGCTGATAATGGATTCCCTCAACATTCTGAGCAGCTTGTCTGAAATAAAAGCACTCCTGTCGGGCTCGGCATAACAGTAGTGTTCATTGTCCCGCAAAACCTTTATAAGCCTTAATTCCTTGATATCCCGGGATACGGTGGCCTGAGTAACATTGAAACCCTGTTTTCTCAGCTCTTCTGCCAGTTCCTCCTGAGTTTCTATGGGTTTTTCCTTGATTATTTCCCTGATTTTCATGTGTCTTTTGGCTTTCAAGAGAGCACCTCCTATTCTTTAAAATTGACCTCGGTCAACTTTTTTCTTAAGACATCATAGAAACTTCTTTTTTTAATTCTTATAAGCCTGGTACGGTAATCGGATTTTTTTACAATCACCTCATCCCCGGGCAAAAGCCTGTAACCCTGTTGCCCATCCACCGTCAGCATTGTATCGGGATGTTCTGCGATTACCTGTATTTTTATAATATCATCCTTTGAAAGTACTATTGACCTGCTACGAAGAGTATGGGGACATATGGGTGTAAGTAATAGGAGTTCCATATCGGGATTAATTATGGGCCCACCGGCGGATAAAGAGTAAGCCGTTGAACCGGTAGGAGTGGATATAATTAAACCATCCGAAGGATATGTATCAATATATGCTCCATTGGAAAAAACCTTTAACCTTATCAATCTGGCAAAGGGCCCCTTGGTCACCACCGCATCATTTAAAGTTATAAATTTTTCAAGAATATGTTTTTCCCGGACAACCTGCGCTTCCAGCATCATGCGCGTATCAATAAAATACTTATTTTCAACAAATAGTTCCAGGTCTCTATATAAATCGGGGAGTTCTATCTCCGTCAGAAAACCCATATGACCCATATTAATCCCCAGTATGGGAACTTCATAAGGAGCCAGTTGCCTTGCAAGGTTCAGCAGAGTACCATCTCCCCCGAGGGTCACGGCAATATCTATTTTGTCAAAAATTTCACCGTTTTCGAGACGGGATGAGGTATTATCCAGAGCTTTTATTGCATTATCGGGGAGTAAAACCCTGTAATTTTTTTCCTGAAACCAGTTGATTATAACATTGGCTACCCTGGCGGAATTTTTTTTTAACAAATTCGGGAATAAACCAACCGTCTTCAATTCAATCACCTCTGGTTAAAAAACCTATGATAAACCCGGCAAAGAAAATTACTGCAGGCCATCCCAGATAATCTACCAAAGAACGATATCTGGAATTTAAAATTGAATATTCTACCTTTCGTATCTTTTCCCTCTCCATATCCACCAGAAGTAAACCACTGGGTCTATATACAAGATAGTATTCCAGAAGCTGCCGCCGTGTGGCTATAAATCTTGGAGAAGGAGAACTTTCGCCGGATTTTACTTCCGCCACGTAGGTTTTATTGCCTTTTTTTACGATCATATCGGCTTTAACAGCAGCCTTATAGGGTTTATCATCAATGGAAAGAATATAATAGCTTTCTTTTTGAAGGTCTATTATTTCAAAACCATTTTTTTTCAATAATTCCACTGCTTTGAGCTCGCTTTTTTTTGCCTTGAAAATCCTTTTTTTAATTTTCCACCGTTTAAGGTATCTTAAAAATGTAGCGGCTGTCGTAGCCCCGATAACTACCCAGAGAAATATATAATAGAAATCATTCATTGTTTTACCTTCCTTAGCAATTAATTCTACAAAAAATTCAATTTTCCTTTCAGAGTAATTGTAAATGAGCATTTTCAACAACTTTTTCTATATTTATTATACCATCCTGTTTCGGATATTTTTTAAACCATCCGAGAAATTCAATATTTCCTTTAGGTCCGGTAATCGGAGAAAAATCAAGACCCCATTCAAAAAAGTTATTTTGATTGGCACTTCCGAAAACTTTTATTATAGCTTTTACATGCAATTCTCGGCTTCTCACTACACCATTTTTGCCGACCTCTTGTTTTTCTACTTCGAATTGAGGTTTTATTAAAACCACCAGATTCCCATCACTTTTCAACAATTTATTAAAAGGTTCAAAAACCAGGGAAAGTGATATAAAGGAAAGGTCAGCCGTTATTATGTCTACCTCTTCACCAATATCTTCAAAGTTTAAATACCGCGCATTAGTCCTTTCCAGCACAACTACTCTCGGATCGTTTCTTAAACTGTAATCCAGCTGACCATAACCCACATCCACTGCAAAAACTTTTATGGCACCTTTTTTTAGAAGACAATCGGTAAAACCGCCGGTAGATGCACCCGCATCGATGGCAACTTTGCCTTCGGGTACTATATTAAAAACCGATAAGGCTTTTTCCAGTTTCAATCCTCCCCGGCTGACATAGGGAAGGATTTTTCCTTTTATCTCTATCTTACTGTCTATGCTCACCGAAGTTCCGGGCTTATCCAGCATCCTGTCATCCACATAAATATTGCCGGCCATTATCTCGGCTTTAGCCCTTTCTCTGCTGGGGAAAAAGCCCTTCTGCACAAGCAGGACATCCAACCTTTCCTTTGTGTTGCTCATCTTAAACCATCCCCGAAATTAATTACTTTTTACCATTGCCACTCGGAAAAAAAATCAATTCCCAGACGCTTTTTCAAAAGATTCAGGAATAAAGCCACTCCATGAACTACCTTTTTCGAATTTTTTATGGCTATACCCTTGCCTATGGCTTTACCGCCTATAGTTAAAGTCGAAATGATTCCTGCCATCAATATGCTTAAAATTGTCTCGTTTATACTCTTTGCAAGAATAATGGCTTTTATCACAATGGCGGCACCAGCTGCACCGCTGACTATCCCGCAAATATCTCCAACCACATCATTACAAAAATTCGACACTATATCGGCATTACGTATTAGCTTTACTGCTTCCCTCCCACCGGGCACCTTATCCGCTGCCATGGCGTGAAAAGGGGTTTCACTGGCGGAAGTTACAGCAATACCTATAATATCAAATAGGATGCCTATAGCTATTATTATTAGCAATAAAAAAATAGATACAACGATGTTTACCCTATCCATAACTGTTTCTGAAATAAAACTAAAAAAAACGGATAGTCCAAAAGCTAAAATGAAAACCCAGTATACCCATTTAGCTTTTGTGCTTCCGTTGTTTTCATTATTTCTAATCTTTTTTGCTGTTTTCCCGGAAAGATGCTTTTTTGAGTCAGAACTCAACTTTTAACCTCCAAGTACGTTGGCCGAAACAGGTGGCAGTGAATTGAGTAAATTTTGTGGCTTAGGTCCAGCTGGATTTCCCAGGAAGGCATCCTATCGTCGCCGATAAGACGGTTCCCCTTTAAGCCCGCCTTTGCCATGTCACCATAGGCAATGCTAGATTACCACTTAGTCCACACTGTAATCCTCAATCCACTTCCATATGGAACAGTCTAGGGGTTTTCCCCACCAAAATCCATCTTCTCCTAGCCCCTTTTGCAAAAAAGGTTTCAAAGGGTATTCCCTAAAATTTGAATTGGCCAATTCAAATTTTAGACCAAAATGCCTTTTTCCACCCTTTTCACTCAAGGCAGGCTACACTGCACCCAACATGTAATCGAATGCAGGTTCACACCCCAAGCCATAACTTCAAGGAAATTCCTTCTGTCACGAACTTGGGTCTCCACGGGAGTAGGGTCAACGCCTACATGCCATTGTAGATCGCCCCAGCTCCCTTACTCCCAGCACCAACCCCCGACTGGGCGTCGGCAGCCAGCACCAGGAACTTCATCGATGTGCCCTTGACGGATTTTTAGCCCCGCCTTCAGAGAAGCGATTTTGACTAGAATACTGTACCACCTGTTTTTCGATTCAAGAATTATTATATCACAAAAGATATATGCCTTCAAACTGATAATAAGCGGTCATTAACCAAAAAAGCAAGCTAAACCCGCTTACAAAAATATAGTGCATCAATGCTAGCCAATGATTCATACAACTTAAATCTGCTAGATTTAATAACTTCTTGACTGTAAAAAATCCACCAGTTGAATAAAAAACTCATTGTTATCAAACCTGGATACCAGGTCTTTGGCCTCCTGGCTAAGCTTTTCCACCATTTCAAGAGATTCTTGAAAGCCTAACACGGAAGGGAAGGTGTTTTTGTGATTTTTTACATCACTACCTGTGGGTTTGCCCAGTAATTTTTCATCACCATTGATGTCAAGTATATCATCAACTATCTGGAATATTAAACCGATTTTTTCACCATAGTCATCCATTACTTTTAAATCCTGTGCTGGAGCTTCGGCAAGCCTGGCGCCGGACCATAGAGAGGCGCAAATCATACACCCGGTTTTATGCCTGTCAATATACAACAGGGTTTCTTTATCTATGCTCACACCTGTAGATTCTATATCTACAGTTTGACCTCCGACCATTCCATTGCTGCCTGCATCCTTTGACACCCTTTTTATAACGTCTATAACCGCTAAAGGAGAAATACCATCAATGTCGGAGTTTCTTGCAATAACGGAAAACGCATGTGTCAAAAGAGCATCTCCGGCCAGCAGCGCTACCGCATCTCCAAAGACCCTGTGACAGGTAGGCTTTCCTCGCCTAAAATCATCATTATCCATCACGGGTAAATCATCATGTATAAGTGAATAGGTATGTATCATTTCTATACCGCATGCGGTAGGAAGGACTTTTTCAAAAGGCAATCCGAAGAGTTTTGCGCTTTCCATAACCATTACGGGCCTCAGCCTTTTTCCTCCGGCAAGAGTGCTGTAGCGCATCGCCTGATGTATCTTTCCCGGATAATCATTTTCTCGGGGCAAATAAAAGTCCAGAGCGGCATCTACCATTTTTGCTCTTTGGTTGAGAAATTTTTCAAATTCATCCAATCTCTTCAGAACCTCCATTAAATTCTTTTAAAGATATATTGCCATTCAGGTCTTTTACCAATATTTCTATTTTCCCCTCGGCTTCATCAAGTATCTTAGAACAAATTTTTGTCAAGTTTATGCCTTCTTCAAAGAGTGTAAGAGCTTCTTCCAGCGTTAGGTCTCCCTTTTCAAGCCGCCGGGTAATTTCCTCCAGTTTGTTTATTGCCTCTTCATATTTATAACCCGTCATTTTCCATCACCTTTTTCCTCGCGTCTTTAACCCTGCATAGCAGTTTGCCATCCGAAAGTACCACGAAAACCATATCCCCAATACTAACATCCTCTACTTTTCTTATAATTTTTTGGTCTTTGCTGCTCTGGCAAATACTATAACCCCGTTGCAGCACCGACAGGGGACTCAATGCCTGAAGCTTGCTTATCTGGCTTTTAAAAATCAGTTTTTTACCGTCTAATTGGATGTTTATATTTTTAAAAAGGCTCCGCAGTTGTTGGTCCAGCTCAAGTCTGTAAAATGAAACCATGTTCCTGGCTTTGGTGAAAGTTGCGGACCTTCGGATATATTCCAGCCTCTGCCGCTTGAGATTGATATTGCCCACCGAAGCATTTATTAAACGATTTTTTAACTGCCTGATTTCATTTTTTAGTATGGTCTTTTCAGGCACCACCATTTCTCCTGCCGCTGAAGGTGTAGGCGCCCTTCTATCCGCTACAAGATCTGCCATGGTAACATCCGTTTCATGACCTACGGCGGATATAACTGGGATTTTTGAACTATATATAGCTCTTGCCACTATTTCTTCATTAAATGCCCACAGTTCTTCTATGGAGCCTCCGCCCCGTCCCACTATTATCACTTCAATCCCGCCCAGGTTATTGAGGTCGTATAGGGCCGAACATATTTGACCGGCGGCCTCCTTGCCCTGAACCAAAACGGGGGCGATAACTATATTCACATTTGGGTACCTTCTCTTTATGACGGTGAGCAAATCCCTGACAGCCGCTCCGGTAAGTGAAGTGACCAGGCCGATTTTGCGGGGAAGAAAAGGTATTTGCCTTTTTCTCGCCGTGTCAAATAAGCCCTCTTTTTCAAGCTTTGCCTTTAACTTTTCAAAGGCAATATGTAAAGCTCCTATACCGTCAGGTTCCATATCTTCAACATATAGCTGGTATTCGCCGGTTTTATCAAAAACGCTTATGCGGCCGAAAGCAGTGACTTTCATGCCGTTTTCGGGGTTAAAATGGAGTAAAATATTGCTGCTTCGAAACATTATGCACCGAATCTGGGACTTTTCATCTTTTAGAGTAAAATACATGTGTCCGGATATGTGATGTTTAAAATTAGAGATTTCTCCTTTTATATATACCTGCTGAAGCAAGTCACTTCCTTCCAGCAGGTTTTTGATTATCTGAGTCACTTCACTGACGCTAAAAACCGGTTTCAATAAAAATAACCCCCCGAAAGACTACCTGTTTATTTCTTCTTTTGCCACAGTGCCCAGTATGCCATTGATATATTTATATGATTGTTCATCACAGTACTTTTTGGCCATGTCGACCGCTTCATTTATAGATACGCTGACGGGGATATCCTCGCAAAAAAGCATCTCATAAATCGCCAACCTGAGAATATTCCTGTCAGTGCTGGCAAGCCTTTCCAGGTCCCATGCAGATGAATATTTTTGAATGGTTTTATCTATAACTTCGAGATGATCAAGTGTTCCCCGGACCTCTTTGAAAATAAAATGTTTGTGTTGTTCATCGATAGATTTTGATAATACAATTTCTGCCGCTTCTTCTATGGTGTTTTTTCCTTCATGAATGGCATATAGGATTTTAAATGCCAGTTCTCTTGCTATTCTTCTACTCAAAAAAAGCACTCCCTTACCTGACTCCCGGAGGTAAAATTTTATCCAGGTAATCTCTCAAACTCATTTTATTATCAAAGAATTTTCCTATAATATACCCGATGATAGCGGTAAAAACCACAAATAAAGTTTTAAAGAAACCGAAGACTAATATTATTATTCCGATTATAAGGCCCAGTATAGCTCCCAGAATCTTCCCTTTATGCTCTTGAAAATTATCAGGAAAAAAATCCACTTTTTTCACCTCTTATCTTACGGTTCTCTGTTTATAGGGGTTAAAAATATTATCTACACTTATATTCACATCTTTTACCGTAATTCCCGCAGTGGTCTCAATATAATTTTTTATTGACTTTTGAAGTGCGGATGTCATTTCAGGAATGGCCACGTCATAATTGACCACAAGTTTCAGTAAAATTGAAATTCCATCCTCCCTCTTTTTGATGTGTACCTTTACATCCTTTACATTTTCTATATCCCGGGTTATTTTTAAAATAAGGTTTTCAATGGCATTCAGGGAAATGCTGATATTGCCAAGTTCCCCATTTTTAATAACCGTTTCGGAATAACGCTGGGCTTTCAAACCGGATAGAAGAAACCTTACGCTTGTGAGTAAGAAGATGAAACCCACTACTCCAACTTCCCACCGACCATAAAGCATAGCAAGCCTTGTCCCAAAATCTTCTAATGAAATTAACCGTACAGAAAAAAGAATGACTATTACGGAAACTACTGCCAGAAACATGGTGTATACGGTTAAAATAATTCTGTCAAATATGTTCATTCTCAAACCCCTTTCAAAGGAAATTAACCCCCTGATATATCAGGGGGCATTATCATTTCACCCTGCTCTCTTCCTCTTTTACCGGCTGACCAAAGTTCACTCCCTGCACATGAATATTTACTTCTATTACGGAAAGTCCTGTCATGTTTTCTATGGCTTTTTTGACATTTTCCTGAACATTCCATGCAACCTCAGGTATGCGGGCACCGTAATTGACTATTATATACAGGTCTACGGCAGCTTCTTTTTCTCCAACCTCAACTTTTACTCCTTTTGAAAGATTTTTCCGGCCCAGAATCTCCGCAATGCCGCCTACAATACCGCCGCTCATGCCCGCCACTCCTTCCACTTCCGTGGCAGCAAGTCCTGCTATAATACCCACCACTTCATCGGCTATCTTTATTGAACCTTTGTCATTGGTATTTTCTATTTTTTCGTTTCCCATAATATCTATCCCTCCAAACAAAATACACCCAGTAACTATTATAACAAAAAAAGTCACACATTACAATTAATTCCTCTAATAAAATGCATAGGAAAGCAAGTATTTTCCTTAATTTATGGCTTTCCGTTATGCATTTCAAAAAAGTTACTGCTATTTAAATGCTTTGAAATGAAAACTTTTTTAAAATGCATAGGAAAGCAATATTTTCCTTAAATTTACGGCTTTCCGTTATGCATTTCAAAAAAGTTACCGCTTATTTATATGCTTTTGAAATGAAAACTTTTTTATTTTCTCTCTATGATAGTAATTTTCTCGATGGGGATACCGGTTGTCTTTGTAACTATATCTGTAATTTGAGCAACCTGCTTTGACTGAAGGCTTGCCCCTTTGATCACCACATTTGCAAAATCGTTGGAAATAAATATCACCGCATCTTCAAAACCTTTAGCCTTTATGAGGTTTTCCACTATCATTTCCTTCTCCACTCTTTGTGATAGGGCAATGAGATCTTTCTGGGCCTGGTCCCTGGATTCTCTAGTGGCATTTGGATTATTGATAAGCTCCCTTAAATAATCCGCTTCCTGACTTCTGAGCCGATCCCTCTCAAGCTTGTAATCTATAAAGAAATCGCTATTATTTTCTTTTTTATCGAGCGCCGTCCCCGGGGCGGTTTCTTGTGATGATTGTTGTTGCGACAATACTTTCTGGGTATCAGGCGCGGTGGGATTTTTTTCATAAACTACCCTGGGGAAATTGCCCAAAAACATCATATAAACCGATATTATAAAAATGGAAGCAAAAAGTATTATTAAAAGCGTCCTCTTCCTTAATAAAAATGCCATTTGTTTTCCCTCCAAAAAATTTATTTTGCCAGCACTTTGATTTTGTAAACCGGAATATCCAGCACCGTGGCTGCAGCCCTGGTAATCTGTTCAATTATCCTGGAAGAAGAAGCACCGTCAGCCACAATAAGCACGCCCTTTATCATCGGTGTAGATTTTTTAACCACCAGCGGTTCATCTTCCCCTCCCTTTCGAAGCACAACCACCTGCCTGTTTGATTGTGTTTCAGTTACTGTTCTAACCCCTCCTTCACTATCTTTTTCTTCTGAGGTCTTTTGGCTGTTGATGGTATTAAAAGCCGGTTCCACCATCATATCATTTTCCAGAGTAATCATTATGCTTACATCACCGACACCATGGACCTTTTTTAAAACCTCCGCCAGTTGTTTTTCAAGCCTTTCTTCATAGGATTGTTCCACGGCAGCTGGGGTCTGCGCGATACTTATACTGTCCGTACCCGTGATATCTTGAGGACGCATTGGAGGAGCAATGGTTTTTGCTAGAGAAAGAAACAAAAATCCTATGGCAAATATTACTATCAGATGGGAAATCGCTTTATTTTTAGGATTCTTCAGCCAGTTGAGGATGACTTTGATATTTTGCTTTTCTTCCATTAATTTCCCTCCAATTGTAATTTAATATTTTTCTCAGGAATATTAAATTGTTTTTGTAGATATTCTTTTAATTCTGATAAGCTCTGTTTGTAATTTATTAAATCTACTTTGCCTTCATTTTTATTTCCGTCGAACTCCTCGATTTTCACAGAAACCTTTTGAATGTCTTTTTTATCTTTTACCGGAGCTGATGTGGGTCTGAGCAGTATATATACCTCATCTACCCTTCCGAAATCGCTTCTTTCCTTTTGTTCAGTTATTTTTAAATCGATGTCTTTGACTTCAAAGATGCTTGTTTCATCTATGTGATTGGTTATTAAAGATATAAGGTTACTTTTATATTGTTTTATAATCAATTCATTGTTTTTTTCATTAAGGGCTTCGACACGTTTTAACATATCTTCCTGATCAACCAGTTGTTTATTGTATTGCCACTGAAATTCGCTAAAGTAATTTTCTTTGTTGAGGAAAGTCAATAGAGGATTTATAATCGTTATAATTACCACTAGTCCCAGTAAAACTTTGGCATACCGTAAAAACTTATTGTTGGGTATCAAAAAATCCACAAATGTAGTGAACATAACCACCAGAATTATTTGCTTAATCCAGGAGCTAAGGCTGTCCAGCATATGTCATCACCTCATCATAACAGTGGCATTTCCCACAGCCAGTATTACCGTTATGGCTACAAAAAACATCATCGCCACGGAAGCCACCGATATGAAAATCATCATCAACGAATTGGCCATATCATTCAAGCATTTAACCATGGATTCCTCTCCGATGGGTTGTATGACGGCACCCGCCAGTTTATATATAAAACAATAGATAGTATTTTCAAGACCGGAAAAATGGCGATCATCAATACAATCAGCAGACCAACAAAGCCTATGGCATTTTTTAGGATAAGGGAACAGCCAACTATGGTATCCACCGTATCGGAAAAGATGCCCCCAACTATGGGAATAAAATTCTTAGAGGCAAATTTTGCCGTCCTTATGGTGATGCCATCAATGGTGGCCGATGCTGCTCCCTTTACCACCAGAATTCCAAGAAAAACGCTTAGAAAAAGCCCGAGCAAAAAAACACAGATCTGTTTCAAAAATGAAGCCAGCATAGAGACATGAAATCTGTCGGAAATATTGTTGATCAATCCCAAAACCGCTGTAAAAAAAATTATTGGTAAGATGATATCCTTGATCCAGGTACTTGCCGCCGAAACTCCTATAAAAATAAGAGGGTTGAATACCGCCACCGAAGTAATGCCTCCTATGGATGCAAGCAGTGCAAATATGGTAGGCATCAAAGCCTGTATAAAGCTCACCATTTGTTCTATGGCATCCTTCCCCACCCTCATAGCCACTGAAAAGCTTTGAATTGCTATAACTATCAGTATGAGATATATCACACTGTACGCAACTTTTCCCACATTGTCACTTTCAAAAGCGCTGTTTATATTTCTTAAAACAGCACAGATCACCGAAAGGGCTATTAACTGTCCAAGCAGCATAAAATTTGCGGAAATCTCTCTAAAAATATATTTTATAATGCCTTTAACCGCTCCCCAAAAATCGTAACCCCGCTCCCCCCTCATGGATTTTATGAGGTCTTTCAGATCATACTGCGGAATATAATCACCATATTTTTCATTGATCTGCTTTAAAAAAGAATTAATATCATTTAAATCCATATTTTGCAGTTGTTCATCCACAATATCCAGGGCTAAAACCTGTTTTGTGAAGAAAAACACAGCAAATATGCATATAAAAATTAAAACCATAGCTTTTTTCAAGAGACTATCCCCTTTCAGGGAAGGATTTTAATTAGCAGGTCCAAAACTGCCATCAAAATGGGAATGGATAATACCAATATCATTATCTTTGCCGCAAACTCAATTTTGGAGGCTGTAGAAGAGGACCCCGCATCCCTGCATATCTGTGCTCCAAACTCCGCTATATAAGCGATACCTATGATTTTTAATACGGCTGACATATATATCATGTCTATACTCGCCTTCTGGGACAGGCTTTTTAACACATCCACCACCGATATAATCTTTCCGATCATGAGCAAAAAAATAATGGCGCCTATTACTATACTGATTTGAAGAGCAATTTCCGGCTTGTCTTCTTTGAGCAGGACTACAAGGATGGTAGCCACAAGGCCCATACCCACTATCTGAACGATTTCCATGTAAAAATCCCCCTAATACAACTGAAACATGGTCTTTACATTGGAGAACAACTGGCTTATAAGTTGAATGACCATCATAAGCACAATCACAACTCCCACCAGTGTGGTCATTTGTGCCTGTTCTTTTCTTCCAGCTTCATCAAGCACTTTACTTAATATGGAGATCACTATCCCTATACCCGCAATTTTGAACAGTATATCGACATCCAATTTCAACACTCCTTTAGCTAGTATAATCTAGTATAATAATAGAAATATCATTATTCCTGATAAAACCCCCAGGTATCTCCATAACTTTTCATTTTTTTGCCTTTCCTCCAGAGCGGCAACTTCCTGCTGCCTCAAATGGGTGAGGGTTAATTTTATATTTTTAATCTGGTCTTGTATATCCGTAGCCCCAAGATACTTTCCAAAGGCTGACAGAATTTCAAAATCCCCTCGGTTTAAATTTGAATTTGGAGCAAAAGCCTCCAGTGCCTTTTCCCATGCTTCACCTGCTGTAAGGCCTGACCTTTCGGAAAGATACTTCATGGTATTCATAAAAAGCTCCGAGACCTCTTTATCGCACTTTTCTGCAATGTTTTTCAGAGCTTCCGGCAGCGGTGAACGACCGTAATTAATCTCTGTTTCAAGCATGGAAATGGCTGTCTGCAAATTTCTTAAAATTTTTGGCCTTATCTGGTAGTATCCGGCCATAAGAAAGCCTATCATGCTGCAGGAAATTATGACCATAGTGCCACCCACCAATTTAAACAGCATTTGAAACCACCTTTCCTTTCTTATTTTCATAGATGGTTTTAAAGCTTTCACCATCAATTACCATTTCCAGGCTTCCTACCCCTGAACTGAAACCCAATATGATATACCGTTTAAAAAAACCGCTGTTTATCAATTTGTGTATAGTGGGCCTTTTTTTGATTTCCTCCAGATTAGTTCCATGGACCGTTGTTATGATGGTAACTCCGGCGTTGACCGCTTCTTCGATGGCTTTCACATCTTCTATCCTGCCGATTTCGTCGGTAGCTATAATATCGGGAGACATAGACCTTAATAGCATCATTATGCCCTGAGCCTTGGGACATGCGTCCAAAACATCCGTCCTCAGCCCCACATTATTTTGCGGCACTCCGTTGTGGCAGCACGCTATTTCGGATCGCTCATCCACAAGGCCTACTTTAAAACCCCTTACATGTAATCTTTCGACACCCGAACTCAATTGCCTGATTAAATCTCGCAACAAAGTGGTTTTGCCGGCTTTAGGTGGCGATAGAATAAGTGTATTGTATATTCCAAACCTTTTATCTATAATGTATGGAAGCACTTTATCTGCGGCTCCCATAACTTCCCTGGCTATCCTGATATTAAATGCCGAGACGGATTTTATGGTTTTGACAGTGCTGCCCTCCAGAATGACCTTTCCTGTTATGCCAACCCTGTGACCACCGGGAAGGGTTATAAATCCATTTTTCAATTCATCCTCCACCGCATAGACAGACCCCTGACATATCAGTTGAAAGGTTTTGTCCATATCTTCTTTTGATACAATATAAACATCATCATATTTACTTGTTAATCTTCCGCCATGAGTCACCATAAAATCCTGGCTGCCTATGACTAGCATGAGGGGTTTTAGCTGCCTCAACCTTATCTCTTCCAGAAAATCCAGGGAACCAATTGGAACTTTTTGCAGTACCTGTCTTAAAGGAAAATACAGAAACGGAAATATCTCTAGTTCCAGAAGTTTATCAATCTTTTTGCGGTTTTCTACTTTATCCATTTTCTTGTCCTCCCTTTTTATAAATTTATATTTAACTTTTATCTCCATTATGACTTGGTACAAAAAAAAAGAGGGTTTTAAAAAACCCTCCAGCTTGTAGACAAAAACCGCTTTTAGAACGCACAACCTAAAAGCGGTTTTTTATTTGAAGCAAAAAATTTTAAAATCATAAAGAAAAATGAATGCAAAGCAGGGGCTGCCGGTGGAAACATCCCACGTTTTCTCTTCCACATGGCCAGCTTTTTTAAATTCATGCATGCGAAAAGAAGCGTGAGATAATGTCCTACTTTGCTCAAGCCTCTTAGATTCGTATAACGCATACCATGCTTTTCTTTGGCATCGGCAAATACCCGCTCGATGGTCTGGCAGCGCATCTTGTATAATTCTTTGCCTAATTCGGTGTGCCTTATATCTTCTGCTATTTCCACATAGTGCTCCCATATGTGCCGGGTTACCACTTTCGTGTAGTTTTTGCTCTGTGTGCATCTCAAACGCATGGGGCATTCCCGGCATATTTGTGGATCGCTCTTGTATTCCCGGTATCCTGACCGGTTGGTGGTGCTGTATTTTAATACTTGGTTGTTAGGGCATATGTAGCAGTCATAATATTCGTCATATACGTATTCTCTCTTTTTAAAGTAGCCATCTTTGGTCATTGGCCTTTTATATGGCATGACAGGAAGTATTTCCGCTTCAATGATTTCTCTGCATATGCCGGGGGTCTTGTAGCCTGCATCAACCACTACTGCTTTTATTTCGGGAAATTTATCGTTTACTTCTTGAAAAAGATCGGAGAATACCTGGCTGTCGTGTACATTTCCAGGTGCTATTTTGAAGCCAAGGATGAAGTTGTTGCGGTCGCAGGCTACAGAAGCCGTGTAGGCAAAGCAGCGCTCTTTTTCTCCTTTTTGGAATATGCCGCTTTCAGGATCGGTGGTGCTTATCTTTACTCGTTTTCCGTTGGTGGAGCTGTTTCCTCCTTCGGCATCGCCGCTAGCTTCATCGTCATCTTCTTCAAACGGTTCTTTGCCGTTGGCTTCTCTTTCGGCGTTGATTTCTTTTAAAAGTTCTTTCTTGTATTTTTGTACCTGCTTTTTTGCAACTTTCTCTATGTATTTATTCTTATTGGCACTGGCTTTTATGTGGGTGGCATCGATAAATACCGCGTCTTCTTTGATAAACCCGCACTCTATGGCTTCTTTTAATATTCGTTCGAATATCTTTTCAAATAGATCGCTTTCTTTAAACCGCCGTTCATAGTTTTTTCCAAAAGTCGAGAAGTGAGGTATTTTTTCTTGGAGCCCATATCCTAGAAACCAGCGGTAAGCCATATTGACTTCTGCTTCTTTGATGGTTTGGCGCATAGAGCGGATTCCATACAGTGCTTGGAGCATGAGCAGTTTTATTAATACCACTGGATCAATGCTGGGTCTGCCTGTATTTTCGCTGTATAGGTCTTTTACTTCGTTATATATGAAGTTAAAGTTGATGCTTTCTTCTATTGTCCTGAGGAGATGGTCTTTAGGTACTAAGCTATCAATGCTTACTAATTCTATCTGCTCTATTATTTCTCGTCTTTTCTTCGTTAACATTTCATCGCCCCACCGTATGTTTTTATTTCTTTAATTTTACTATAAAAATGATCATTTTTATACCCTTTTTACAAAAAAGACTGTCGACAGCTACTTTGTCGACAGTCTGGAGGGTTTTAAAAAACCCTCTTGCGCTCCCGGTTACTCCGTGTCCTTTGCGTGATCCACATCTATGATGACTTTACAGTTTGGGCACTCGGCTTTTCCGTCTTCATCTATAAGGTCTTCATCGATATAAACTGTTTCATGGCATTTGGGGCACTCTACCTCGATGAAATCTTCATCGTCGAAATCAAAGTCATCCCCGTCGTAATCTTCTTCGTCTTCATCATAATCATCATCTTCATCTTCGTCATCATCAGCGCCGTAATAATCCTCTTCTAATTCTCCTAAATCCTCATCGATACTTTCAAGGTATTCCTGATTTTCTTCCACCGCGTTTTCCAGTTCATCCAGAGCTTCTCCCATCTCCGTCAGCACATTTATTATTTCCATCATCAGCTTCTTTTCTTTAGAATCTTGCAGTTCCAGGCCATCAGCAAGACCTTTTACATAGGATACTTTTGACTTAAAATCACTCATTTGACTGCCTCCTTTCAAATTAAACCCTGCTTAGATATTCGCCTGTTCTGGTATCCACTCTTATGACATCGCCTTTATTTATAAAAAGGGGAACCTGCACCACCGCCCCCGTCTCCAGGGTCGCGGGTTTTGAACCTCCGGTGGCAGTGTCGCCCTTAAAACCGGGTTCTGTTTCAACTATCTGAAGTTCCACAAAGGTGGGGAGCTCAATTCCGATGGAAACACCTTCATAGAACATGACCATAACTTCCATATTTTCTTTTAAATATTTGATGGAATCTCCCAACTGGTCTTTGTTCAAAGGGATCTGCTCAAAGGTTTGCGTATCCATAAAATAGTAGGTATCTCCGCTTTGATACAGATACTGCATGGTTTTCCTCTCTATGACCGCACGGTTGAGTTTTTCACCCGCTCTAAAGGTCCTTTCAAAAACTTGCCCGGTTTTAACATTTTTTATCTTGGTCCTTACAAAAGCGGCTCCTTTACCGGGTTTAACATGCTGAAAATCCACTATCATGAATACATCTCCATCAATTTCAACGGTCACACCTGTTCTTAAATCGTTTGTAGATATCATGCAAAAATACCTCCCAAAAAATATATACTAATTTATAATAATTAAATGCTTATCGGATTTAGTTAAATTATCGCATCCATTCCGGGTAACAACCACCAGGTCCTCTATCCTCACACCACCATAATTTTCTATGTATATGCCCGGTTCCACCGTCACTACCATACCCGGCAAAAGTTCCATATCACCCTTTGGCGACAGCCTCGGAGATTCATGTATCTCAATTCCCACACCGTGACCTAAGCCGTGGCCAAAGTTGTTTCCATAACCATTTTTATCTATTGTTTCCCTGGCTACTCTATCTACATCTTTCCCCAAAAGCCCCGATTTTATATATTCCAGTGCTCTTTGCTGAGCTTCGAGCACTATATTATATATTTTAACCTGTGTGTCATCGGGTCTGCCCAAAAAAACGGTTCTGGTCATATCCGAACAGTACCAGGAGTAACGGGCGCCAAAATCCATGGTAATAAAGTCTCCGGGTTGAAGATTGCGCTCGGAAGCCCTTCCGTGGGGCAGGGAACTCCTTGAGCCCGATGCTACTATGGTATCAAAAGCACTACCATCGGCGCCGTTTTTCTTCATAAAGTATTCCATCTCACAGGCCAGGTCCCTTTCGGTAACCCCGGGTTTTATATATTCAAGAATATGCGTGAAAGTTTTATCGGTAATTTCCTGAGCTTTTTTTATGAGGTCAATTTCATGCGGTTCTTTGACTATCCTGAGCTCTTCCACGAGATTGGCTGCAGGTTTAATTTCAACGCCTTCAAAGTGTTTTTTTAGTTCCTCAAACTGGTTATATGTAAGATAGTGGCTTTCAAATCCCACATTTTCAATTTTTGATTTGAAATTATTTGCACAAACTTCAATAGGCGAAACACCCGTTTTTAGCTCTATAATTTCAAAATTCGGCGCTTCGTTTTTTGCCTGTTCGGTATATCTGGAATCTGTAATGATAGCGGCGTCTCGATTAGTAACGAAAACCACACCTTCGCCGCCGGTAAAGCCACTGACATAAAATTGGTTCTCGGGCTTGTTTATCAAAATACAGTCCAGTTTTTTTTCGGTAAGCTTATTTCTCAAAACGTCCAGCCTTTTAGTGTAAATTTAAATTCCCTCCCTTTTATGAAGGATATTCTTCAATCCCATAAGTGCAAGGATATAACCCTCCGCTCCCAAACCCGCTATTATACCTATGGCGCTCTGGCCGGTCAAAGTTTTTCTCCTGAAATCTTCCCTGCTGAATATATTGCTCAGATGGACTTCTACAGCCGGTATCCTTACGGCTTCCAACGCATCCCTTATGGCTACACTATAGTGAGTATATCCTCCGGGATTTATTATTATTCCGTCGTAGTTGCCCAGGCATTTTTGAATTTCATCTATAATAGCGCCTTCACTGTTTGACTGGAAAAAATCCACCGTGGCCCCCATTTCAAGAGCCTTTTTACTGATGTTTTCATTAATTTCGTCAAGGGATGTTTCGCCGTAAAACCTTTTATCCCTTATACCCAGGAGGTTTAAATTGGGCCCGTTTATTATTTTTATCTTCATATCAGACCTCCGCAAAAAAACTCCCAAATTATATTACCATATTTTCCACTTTTGAACAGGTCAAAATGAGATATTTTTATAATAGGCCACTATCTCTCCTGCTATATTCTCCACAGATTTTCCTGAAACATCTATGCTGAAGTCGTTATACTTCTCATATAGATTATATCTTTTTTTATACATGTCCTCTATATCTTTGATGCTTTTGTTATAAGCCAGAGGTCTGTAACCATCGTTTTTAACCCTTTCATAAATTAACTCCACAGGTGCCTTAAGCCAAAATATTATCCCGGTGCTGCCAAGGGCTTTCATGTTCCCGGGATTGAGAACAATTCCCCCGCCGGTGGCTACCACCGTGTTATTTTTGTTTGCTACTTCTTGCACGATCTGGCTTTCCTTTTCCCTGAAATAATTTTCTCCAAACTTTGCAAAAATCTCCGGTACAGTCAAGCCTAGAGATTCCTCTATGAGTAAATCGGTATCCACAAAGTCCATATTTAATATACCGGCGGTTTTTTTACCCACTGATGTCTTGCCGGTGGCCATGAAACCTATCAGTATTATGTTTGTTTTTTTCACTTCCGATCCTCCTGAAAAAATGTAGCACTATTTACTCTTTTCCGCATCTTCCAGAATTAATTTAAGAAACCTTTCCATAAAATCTGTAATCATCTTGTCCTGCTGATTGTTTTGCGGACTTGTGGGCATATTGCTTTGGTTTAGAATATTTGCGCCGGATTTTGATGAGGTTTTTGAGGGCGTCGGAGATGTGGAGGCATTTGTAGAAGTAGATGCATTATTCCCAGTTTCCAGCGATTTAAACGGGTTTTGCCTGCCGTAATTCTTATTCATAAAATCATAGGTAGTAGGCTCTTCCATAAGCTTTTGATTATATTTTATGGCAAATGTGCTAATCCCGAGCTGCATTTCAAGATTTTCGCCTGTATCCCCTTGTTTCTTGTTTAAGGTAATATTTCTTACATTGTATAACCTTTTAAAATTTTCCATAGTGGCCAGAAAGGATATGATATTATTATAGGAGCCCTCCAGATTCAATTGTATGGGTATTTCAACATAATCATTGTCATTCACATTATTGATATTATTTTGCGGTTTTAATTGGCCTTTATCCGTTGGTTGTTTTTCTTCTTTTTTTTCCTTCGGGGCACTTTCAAAAACTATCCCCGTCAATTTTACTCCCGCACCCTTTGAAAGGCTTTCAAGCTGTGTAATAATCTCCGGTACTTTTTTGCTGGATGGTATAAGCATTTCCATTTCAGCGATTTGTTTTTTGCTTTTTTCAATTTCTTTAATTAAAAAATCAATGTCGTTTTTATCTTTTTGTAAGCTTAAAAGTTGCTGTTGATTTATTTTCATATCTTTTTTAAGGGAAAGATATCTATCAATGATGTTTGAAAGAAAAAAATTATAATAAGTATAAACAGCTAACCCGACCAGGACAATCACTAAAAGGTTACTCTCTCTTTTACTTAGCTTCATTCTTATCACTTCCATTTACCATATTGCATTTGATTTCAAAACCATATAAACCATTTTCCTGCTGGTTTATACTGGCCGGTTCAACTTCAGATATTATATCTATGTTCTGCAAATTAACCAGGAATTGGGCTACAAGATTATAATTTTGAGCCTGGCCGGATATCTTCAAGCCGCCGTCATTTGTAAAGTTGATTGAAATCAGCTCCATTCCTTCGGGCACTTTTTGGCCTATTTCAGATATAATTTTCGACCACTCATTACCTTTTGATTGTAAAAAATGTATAATCTTTTGCCGCCTGATCACATCTTTTTCCAGTTCCTGCCTCATTATCCTGTATTCCGATATATCTTTCATGCTTGTCACTTGCTTTTTCACCGTTAAACTCTCATCTGACAGTTTATTTATTATGAAAAGCGGTATATATACTGAAGCGATAATCGAAATTACCATCATTATCATACCTGCTGTTTTTAGTCTTTTTAGTCTGTTTCTTTGTCTTATGTTTCTATACCTTTCGGGTAGAAGATTTATTTCTCTTTTCAATTTATTCCTCCTCCCGAAAAGCCAGGCCTAAAACATTGCAAAATAAATTAATAATGTCTTCCGGTATGTTGTTTTTTATTTTCACAGGAAAAATTCCTTTCAGGGGTAAAATGTTCATGCTTAACTGCTGGGCAAAGTACTTATCGATATGTTTTAGATAACTGCCTCCTCCTGTCATTAAAACTGTTTCAATAGATTTTTGAGTCTTAGATTTATAAAACTCCACGGACTGAAATATATTTTTTAAAAGCAGTTCCACAGTGGGCATAATACTTGTCATCATTTCCCACAAAAATTTATCTTCTGGCTGCTCATTATCAAAAAAAACCCTACCGTGGGTTTTCATATATTTTTCTCCATCCTCCAGCGTCAGGTTAAAGGAATTTGCAATGGTCCGGGCAATTTCTTCACTTCCGATTTGTACCAATCGGGTTAGAACCGGCACCCCCTGTTCTGCTATGGTAATAATAGTATTGGAAGCCCCCACATCTATCAAAACATAATTCTTATCCTTAACATCTCTTAAAAAATTGTTTAAAAACCGGCAAGTGCTGTTGCTGAAAAAATCTATCGCCCGGGGATTAATACTAAGATTTTCCAAAAGTTCTATGTAATTTTGTATAATGCCCGAAGGCACTGCGGCTACAAGGACCTTAAATAAATCATTTTGATTTTCTTTTATTTCTCCGAGTATTTTATAATCAACAATATACTCATCGCTATTGCCGGGAATGAACTGTTCAGCTTCATATTTTACCACGTTTTGAATTTCCTTCTGTTTAAGTTTTGGGACATCCACGGTTCTGATGACCATTTCGGGACATGCCAGGGTTATCGATGCTTTGGCCACTTTTATCCTATTATTTACAATAACTTCCCTGAGTTTATCCAAAAGGCTTTGCTTTTCAAGGATTCTGCCGTTCCTGACAGCTCCCAGCGGTGTTTCTTCAAGGCCCCAATTATATATGGTGGGCATATTTTTAGCTTCACTGTACACGGTCCATTTTATATTGCTGCTGCCTATGTCTAAACCCAGGATTTTATTCCCTGCTCCAAACATTTCTCCACCCACCTAAACACTTTTATGCCTTGGATTTTTAGACACTTGCTGAATGGATTCCATGATTGCGGCAATAACATCCACCCTGAACTGGGTATACATTTCTTCCAGCCTAGTATAAATCTCGCCTTTTTCCGAACTCACATAGTGGGGTTTTAATTTATTGAGAGTTAATGCTGCTATATCATTTACACAATCTTCACATTTACATATACCATCTATATCCTTTAAAACAGTCGGCAAAAAGTAAAATACAACATCCTCCATATAGTTTTTTAATTTCATAAATTTTTCCTCCCCGTTATCTTATTTGACGCCAGTATAAGATTTCAACTTTATTTTCTATGCCGCCGGCTTCATAGTCTTCCACTCTGATCCCGGCTTCTATCTCTCTTGTCATTCCCTCCATCGATGCCTGGGATTTTAAACTTATTTTGTAAATTCTTTTGTATACCACCGTTTGCTGCTCATCTACATATATGATATCATCAAGCTGCACATTTTCTACCGAAACCGTATAATTACCATGAGATTCGGGTTTTAAAAGGTCCTGGTCGCCAGCATCCATCTCCCATGTTTGGAAACTAAGATCGGTGCTAATATTTTCCATTTCAGCTATGTTATAAATAGCCTTTTCCAGCCCGGCTTCCGCCAGATAATAAGCCGCAACGCTGTCCCTATATGCCTTTTCCATACGGTATTCATTCATGGTTATCGCCAGTACGGAAGTGCCTAAAATAGTAAGTATAAGGGCGTACATCATTACCATAACTAGGGCCGACCCTTTATTGTTATTGAACATTAACTTCCTTCCCCCTGGCATTTATTCGGAACACATAGGTCCCGCTCTTTACACCTTGTCTGGCCTCTGTGGTCAGGGAAATTGAAATGAGATTATTGGAGTATTCAAAGTCGCAGCCGATAATATACATGGCTACAGTGCTGCCACTTTCTGCAAGCCTAATTTCCTTTGATGCAGAGTCATAATAATATGACCTTGTGCTGCCGTCATCGAATAATAGTGATATCCTTTTTTCAGCGGTGTTTATATTTATTGTATCAGCCATTTGAATCTCGTCACTCAAAGTGTTCATGGCTATCCGGAGGTTCTGCTGGACTTCTACCTGGTTTCCGCTGCGTACCCAGGCCTTGACACCCGAAAAATACGCCAGGCTTGCAGCGGTAATAACCAGGCTTACCAGACCGATAGTAACCAGTAACTCCACAAGGGAAAAACCTTTAGTATTTTTTAAGAGAAGCATTTAAGCCACCGCCTGTTAAAATCCAAATAGATCCCGTATTGTCAGGCTAATACCGTATCGGTTTCTAACTTCGTTTTTAAAATGTCCCCAGTTAATCAGTCCATAAGTGTTGTGAATATAAACAAGTATGTCGTAAGAAGCTTTGATTGCATCAATAAAAGGGCGGTTATGAAGCTCCGGAACCTTTAACCACAATATTAGCGGAATTATGGTAAGGGCTAAAATTATTACTCCTACGGCACGTAAAAAGCTCAGCAATCTGTGAAACCAGTTCCAGTAATCATCTTCATCTCCCGCCGGTGGCGGCGGCTCCTCAATGTTCCCTCCACCATGTCCACCTCCGTTTCCACCTCCACCACCATTGTCATTACCCCCATCATCTTCGCCGCCATTCCCAGGCGGTGACGTATCTATCGATTCAATAAATACATTGGTGGAGTAGGAAGCCAGCATCAAGCCCTGGGTTTGAGCATCCATCCCCTTCCGGGGAGTCACATACACCTTTACCTTACTCAGGTTATTGTTTTTGGTGCTTTCCGGGACTTCCACCTTTATCTCTACACCGTACCTGTCCTTATAATCATTGATTTCCTGTTCAAGGTTTGACCGGTTTATATCACCGGCTTTGATCCTATCCATTATGTCTCTTGCCACCGTTAGAGCGATAATATCCCGGTTGGTCTTATAATTGTTCTCTACAGAAGATGAAAACAGCCCTATAACAGGTACTATTACGATTCCCAGTATGGCAACAGCCACCAGGATTTCTATGAGAGTAAAACCTCCACTGTACTTTTTAACCCTTTCCACAATAACCCCACCTTAATAATATACTCTTATCCTTCCGGTGGCCGGTAATATGGTTATCCTGTATGTCCTGCCGCCACTGTCTTTGCTGTTCTTGATGTAAATTGTCCCACCGGTAGATGGCGCTCCCAGAGAGGTAAAGTGAAATCGGTTTTCCGGAAAATTGGTACTGATATCGATTCTCCTGTCAAAATTGACCCACTTTATTGTTTTGGGAAGCGGATTGGCATCGACCCGTATGCTATAGAACTTATTGCTGTTGTCAAATATAATATAACAGTTTATTCTTTCTCCCACAGCTACCTGTTGAGCATGCCTTATATCGGTGACAAGCTCCATAATGGTCGTGTTCATCCGGGCGTTTGACAGGATAAAACCAAAATTCTGGGTGGCAATGGCAGCTATAATGGAGATAATCACGAGAACAGCCAGCAATTCTACAGTAGAAAAACCTTTGCTATGTTTATACAAGAACAATTCTCCTATTTAAAATAATATGGAACAATATATTGACCGTAAAAGACCGTCACCATGGCAGCCGCCCCCAGGAAAGGCCCGAAGGGCACCGCATCCTTCATGCCTTTTTTACGGGTGATCAGTAAGACAAACGCGAATATGCCCCCCAATATAAAGGAAATAAACAGTGCGAGCAGCGCTTTCCGCCATCCCAGAAAAATGCCAATTACCGCCATGAGCTTTACGTCTCCTCCTCCCATGCCCCCCTTTGAAAGAATGACGATTAACAATAAAATACCGCTCCCGATTAAAGCTCCGGGGATATAATCTCTCAAAAGATTTTGTATATCTACGCTTGAAAAGATTATCCCTGCCAATAAACCCGCTATAATCATTTCATCCGGAATAATCTGGTTTTCCATATCAATAAAACATACAACAATTAAAATTGAAAAAAGCAAACTGTATTTAAAAAATAGCATTCCTATGCTAAACCTGTATAGCAAAAATGTATATAATGCGGCCGTTCCCAGTTCAACTATGGGAAACACCGCAGAAATCTTCTCTTTGCAATACGCACATTTGCCTCCCAGTAAAAGGAAGCTCAAAACAGGCACCATATGACACGGTTTTAACCTCTTTCCGCAGGTCGGACAGGCGGAGGGCGGAAAAATTATTGACTGCCCCCTGGGTATCCTGTATATGCATACATTTAAGAAACTGCCAATCATGAGTCCAAGGATAAATACAAATAAATAAAACATATAATGTATCAGTCACTTTCTTGAATAAAAGAATGGGTTCACAGGACAAAATGTATATTTTGCCCTGTGAAATATAAACCATTGATAAACGAGATTTATTTTAATCCAGTAAATTATCTGTAGCATCATTTGTACCATCGGTATAAACAACTTTCGTGCAGTTTCCTTTCGAATCAACTGTTGCTTTATAATCATCATATGAAGAATCTGCTTGCACCTCAGGTTTTTCTTTTAAATATCCAGCATTGGCTAGGCTGTTTCCTGTATAAGTCTTTTCACTGCTTTCCTGATCATCCAGCCATTTCTGTTCCGCTGCTCTGGCAACAATAGTTGCTGTCGCTTTATCAGCATTCTTCTTTGCTGTATTTATAGTCCCTGTAAACCTTGGCACGGCAATGGCCGCTATGATGGCCAGCACTGCAAGTACCGCCATCAGTTCCACCAGTGTAAAACCTCTCTTGTCCTTTCCAATCTTCTTAAAAGCCGTGGCAATTTTTATCATCGTTCTGATTCACCCCCTTTTCCCCTATAATTTTTTATTGGCAGAAGGAGAACCCTTCGAGCCTGCGTTTCCTTTAGAAGCTGACATTTGTCATTAAATCAAACATGGGCAGTACTATGGATATCACTATAAAGCCCACCACCACCGCCATACCAATAATTATGGCGGGTTCCAGAAGGGTGGTCATTCTGGTAACGGCACTTTCCACCTCGTCATCATAAAAATCTGCGGTCTTTGTCAGCATATAATCGAGGGTTCCGGTATCCTCGCCAATCTTTGCCATATGTATTAACATTGGCGGAAAAATTTCGATGCTTTTCAAGGGTTCTGAAAGCCCCTTGCCTTTTTTGATGCCCTCCTCCACCCCTGAAAGACTTTTTTGTATGACAATATTTCCCACAACTTTTTTGGTAATCTCTATGCCCTGAAGCACCGAAATACCGCTGGCCAGCAGTGCGCCCAAGGTCCGGGCAAATCGGGCGGTGATGACCTTTTTGTTGACTATTCCTATAACGGGTAATTTCAATTTTATCTCATCAAAAAACTCCTTTCCACCCTCGGTGGACGCATATATTCTCACCCCTAGGGCAGAACCGGTTAATAAAACTAACAGCAGCAGCCAGTATTTCCTTATTAAATCGCTGATGGACATTAGAATCCGGGTGGAGGGAGGCAGTATGGCTCCTACCTGCTGAAACATAGAGGCGAAGGTGGGTAAAACCACCGTTACAAGAAATGTTACCACTGCTGTTGCCACTATAGCTACAATGGAGGGATATACCAGGGCATTTTTTACTTTCTGGCTCAGTTTATATTCCTTTTCATAATGTATAGCCATTCTTTCCATGACTTTGTCAAGGGTGCCGCTTATTTCGCCGGTTTCCACCATGTTGACCAGGAGCTCGGGAAATATGCCTTTATATAACCCCATGACCTGGGAGAGGTTCTTGCCTTTCTGAACTTCTTCAAAAAGGATATCTAAAGTTTCTCTCAGTCTGGTATTCTCGGTCTGCTTTCTGAGGATGTCAAGACTTGCAAGGATGGGAACTCCCGCGTTTACCACCGTTGAAAACTGGCGGCAAAACACCGACAGGTCTTTGGTAGTGACTCGGCTGAACAATCTTTTTAAAGAAACGGTATCGGATATTTTTTTATTTTCCTTTATGTCAACGGGAAAATAGTTTTTTTCTCTGAGCATATGCACAACGGCAGTTCTGTCCGCCGCATCATATACGCCTTTTATTTCCTGCCCGGAAAGATTTATGGCCGTGTACCGGTATATGGGCATGTCCTCACCTCTTAACCCAGGGCTATCAATTGCCCATGAACCGCAGCAATGCTTCTTCGCTGCTGCAGTATAAAAGGGCGCTTTCATAGGATATAACTCCCTGCCTGTAAAGCTGTGCCAGGGCAAAATCCATGGTCTGCATGCCGTATTTTCCGCCGGTCTGCATGGAAGTTATTATTTGATGGGATTTGCCTTCCCTGATAAGATTTCTTATGGCCGGTGTGGCAATCATGACTTCCACTGCGGCTACTCTACCTCTGCCGTCCTTTCGGGCTATTAGGTTCTGGGAAATCACGCCCTGAAGCACCGTAGAAAGCTGCACCTTTATTTGCTGCTGCTGGTAAGGCGGAAATACATCTATGATTCTGTCGATGGTCTTGTCCGCCCCGATGGTATGAAGGGTCGAAAGCACCAGGTGCCCCGTTTCCGCAGCAGTTATGGCGATGGATATGGTCTCCAGGTCCCTCATCTCTCCCACCAGGATCACATCGGGGTCCTGGCGGAGGGCTGCCCTCAAGGCTGAAGCAAAGCTCTCGGAGTCATAGCCTATTTCTCGCTGGTTGATTATGCTTTTTTTATGTTTGTGGAGGTACTCTATGGGGTCCTCCAGCGTAATGATGTGGCAGTTCCTTTCACTATTTATCAAGTCTATCATAGCCGCCAGAGTGGTAGACTTGCCGCTGCCGGTGGGACCCGTGACCAGCACCAGTCCCCTGCTTTTTCTTGCCAGTTCTTTTATTACCGGAGGCAACCCAAGCTGTTCGAGGGTGGGTATGTTGAGGGCTACCAACCTCATAGCAAGACTGTAACTTCCCCTCTGGCGGTATACATTGACCCGGAATCTTCCTAGACCTTTAATAGAATAAGAAAGGTCAACTTCACCCCGTTTTTTAAGCCTTTCCAGCTGTTCTTCCTCCAGAATTTCTTCCACCATTTTTGCCGTATCTTCAGGAGTTAACTTTTCCTGGTTTATAGCAATCAAACTGCCGTTTATCCTGAGGGTTGGAGGAACACCTACGGTAATGTGTATGTCGGAAGCGGAATTTTTAGTTGCGTATTCCAGAATCTCTCTAAAATTCAAGCTGCTCTCTCCTTAATCCTGGGTGTAAACCACTTTCACCATTTCTGCCAGGGTGGTAATTCCAGCGATTACCTGTTCGATGCAGTTTTCCTTGAGAGTTTGCATCCCATGTTCCCTAGAAATCTCTGTCAGTCTATCCGTTGAAGCTCTCTGGGTTATTAGTTCACGATGTTTTCTAGTTACTACCATTATTTCATTCACCGCAGTCCTGCCCCGGTATCCGGTTCCATTGCAACTGCTGCAGCCTTTGCCTTTATATAGTTCCAATTCACTTCCCGGTTCAAAGCCGAGAATTTTAAGTTCCTGTTCGGAGGCCGGGTATTTTGTTTTACATTCCGGACATATCTTCCTGACTAATCGCTGGGCTATAACACCCACCATGGCGGCAGCGGCAAGATAAGGCTCGACACCCATATCCAGAAGCCTCACTACTGAGCTTGCAGCGTCATTGGTATGAAGGGTGCTTAAAACAAGATGACCAGTTATCGCTGCCCTTACCGCAAGGTTTGCGGTCTCTTCGTCTCTTATTTCCCCAACCATGATGATGTTTGGGTCCTGTCTCAGAATAGCCCTGAGGCCGTTGGCGAAAGTAAGCCCTATTTTGGGGTTTATCTGTATTTGATTTATCCCTTCCAGCCTGTACTCCACGGGGTCCTCAAGGGTGATGATATTTACCGAGGGGCTATTTAGTTCTCTCAAGGCAGTATAAAGGGTGGTGGTCTTTCCGCTCCCCGTAGGACCCGTAACCAGGATGATCCCATAGGGCATGCGTAAAAGCTGTTCATATTTTTGAATATTATCCTCGGTAAAACCCAATTGTTTTTTGGACATCAGGAAACTGCTCCTGTCCAAAAGCCTGATGACCACCTTTTCCCCATAAACGGTGGGCAAAACGGAAATCCTGAGATCTAGATTTTTTCCCGCCACCTCAATTTCGACCCTTCCATCCTGGGGAAGCCTTCTTTCCGCTATATTGAGGTTGCTCATAATCTTGATCCTCGCCACTACCGCTCCATGGGTCTGCATGGAGGTGCTCATTATTTCATGAAGCTCTCCATCTATCCGAAATCTTATCCGGAGCCTTCTTTCACCGGGTTCTATATGTATATCGCTGGCCCTGCTGACTACGGCCTGCTCGATAATGGAATTTACAAGCCGTACCACCGGCGCATTATTTATTTGCTCCATCAAATCTTTTTCCAGAGTTATATTATTATCAACTTTATATTCTTTTTTGAAATCTTCAATGGCTTTTTCTACGGTTTGCTTTCCATAATAGAATTCTATGGCTGCTTTTATGTCGTCTTCGGATGCTATGGCCGGCTGGACTTCCAATCCCGATGCGAGTTTTATTTCATCAATGGCAAATATATTCATGGGATCGCTCATGGCAACGGTAAGTAGTTTGTTAGATTTTTTTATTGGAATAATGTTATACTTCCTGGCAATGGTCTCAGGCACTATCCTGGCTACTTCCGGATCAATAAAATACTTGTCCAGCTTTACATGGGGAATCCCAAGCTGGTATTCAAGTATTTCCATCACATCATCCTCCGATACCATTCCTTCATCCACCAGAATCTTACCCAGCTTGTCTCCCCTTTTTTTCTGCAATTCCACTGCATATTCCAGTTGGTCTTTTGTTATCTTTCCCGATTCAACCAAAATATCTCCCAGCTTTTTTCTGTTTCTTAGAAGCATAAACCAACCTTCTCCTTAAAACAAAAATCCGACTAAATCTTATAGCCGGTTGCACTACTCCATCCGTCCGGTATAAGTGCCCAGATTTAACCGGAATTCATCTGGATCTATAATAAATATGCTTATTTTTTAAATAACTTTTGAGGAAATTCGACCAGATCCTGCATTATTTTTTATTATAATTCAACAGAAATTTAAAAAATCCTGCTACGTTAGACCTAAAACATAAAAAAATAGCCTAACGGCTTTTTATAAAATATAAACTCATGCGAGGAGTCTTTTGATTTTTACCCGGTAAGCCCACATCCATCAATCTGTAATTACGGAGAATGGGGTTCTTTTCCTTCAATTCCCTGACAATTTTTTTTACTTCATACACGAGGACTATTGGTTCCTGAAGGTTTAGCTGCAGATGGCGGGGCACTGTTTTATTTATTGTTAATAATTCCACATTATATCCCCCCATCATTATATTTACAAAACCCTGGATATTAATCCTTTTTTTAACATCAGCTTCAATATCATACCTTCAAACCTGCGCATCAACCTGGTCCATATGAATTCCCTATCACTTACCGGTTTTACCAGTATGGCGAACATACCCATTCTTTTTGCTCCAAATATGTCGGTAAATATCTGGTCACCTACTACCGCCGCCTGGTTTATTTTTATACCGAGAATATTTAAACCCTTCAAAAATGCTTTTTTACGAGGTTTGATAGCCCTGGTCACTGCCGGTATCTGCAACTGTCGGGCACATTCATTGATACGGCGGGCTCTGTTGTTTGATACAATACACAGGGATAAACCCTGGTCCTTACATTTTTTAACCCAATCCCGCAAATCCCGGTCGATATTAGAACAATTCCACGGCAGCAAAGTATTATCCAGGTCTATTAAAAGCCCCTTTATGTTCTTTTTCTTTATATATTCAATATCGAGACTATATATGTTATCTAAATACAGGTCCGGACAAAACATTTTCAGCATATTTTACCCCATCACATATGTTTTTCTTTTTATATATGTTATATTAAAAAAACATTATTTGCAACTATCTGTGTTTAATTCACTGAACAGTTTTTTTATAGCTCTTTTTTCTATTCGTGACACATAGGAACGGGATATGCCCAGGAGCTTGGCTATTTCTCTTTGAGTTTTACTCGCACCGTTTAATAAACCGTATCTGAGCTCAATAACTTTTTGTTCCCGGCCTTTCAATACGGTTTTTATTTTTTCATGCAGTTTCTGCTGCTGGAATTTCTCTGCAATCCTGTCCGTGATGGCGTCGGAATCTGTTCCTAGAACATCCATCAAAGATATTTCGTTTCCTTCTTTGTCGACACCTATGGGGTCCTGTAAATAAACTTCTGTTTTTATCTTTTTTGTAGCCCTGAGGTTCATTAATATTTCGTTTTCTATACATCTTGCTGCATATGTGGCAAGGCGGTTGCCTTTTCTGTTGTTAAAGGTGGTTATGGCTTTTATAAGGCCTATGGTGCCTATGGATATAAGGTCATCCATGTCTTCTCCGGTGCTGGCAAATTTCTTGACAATATGAGCTACCAGCCGCAGATTTCTTTCTATAAGGATGTTTCTGGCTTCTTCACTTCCGTTCTTGTAAAGTGTCAGGTATTTTTCCTCTTCTTCGGGGGAAAGAGGCTGCGGAAAAGTAGTACTGTTGGTTATAAATGCCAGCCATGCCAGAAATTCTTTAAAAAATAAAATACCCAAAGTCACCAGGACTGCAAGGGCATTCTCCATTATGTTACACCTCCCTGTGCGGTACCTATAATATATGACTTTAGGTTTTAAAATGTGCAAGTATTATTTGTGTAAATTTAATTTTTCTATGATATCCCTGAATACGGGCGCTGCTTTTACGGGGCCTGACCCTCCCTTTTCCAAAAAAACCGATATGATGTAACGAGGTGATTTTACCGGATAATATCCCACGAACCATGCATGGTATTTATTTTTTCCAATTTCCGCGGTCCCGGTTTTTCCGGCACTTTCTCCAAGAGAGGGTGAAGGCATGGCATTGATTCCCGTGCCGTATCTTGTTACATCTTGCAGCGCCTGTTTAACCATTTTTGCAGTTTTTTCCGATACAACCCTCTTTTTTTCCTGGCTTGAAGGCAGTGGTACGGTCCGGCCGTCGGCTTCTACCATCTCCATGGTTAAATGAGGTTTTATCAAAATACCATCATTCACTATAGCTAGAACCATCTGTGCAGCCTGCAGAGGGGTAAGCTGTATAGGCCCCTGGCCAATGGAGATATTGCCTATATCCTGATAATACACATTTTGAGCAGTGGGTATAAATCCAGGTTTTTCTTCGGGCAAATCCCCAAGGGTCTTTTCTCCAAGCCCGAATCTTTTTGCATATTCAAGGATTTTTTGTTTACCCAATCTCAAACCCAACTGAATAAAAACCGTATTGCAGGACCTGGCGGTTGCTTCCTTCAGCGTAATTTCACCATGACCACCCCTGTCGTAGCTTTCACATTTGAATATATTGCCGCCCACTTTAATAAAACCAGGACAATAAAATTTTTCATCCAGGTCTGTTATACCCTCCTCCAAAGCTGCTGAAAGAACGACTATCTTGAAGATGGAACCCGGGGAAAAAGCCTCTATAGCCCTGTTTATCAAAGGCGCATCTTCCCTGTTCAGGTATTCTTCTATATGGTATTGTTTATAATTTGGACGGCTGGCCATGGAAAGGACCCTCGCCGGTTTTTGCATCGAGAATTACCACTGCTCCCATGGGCACCCTTTCATCCATCACCTGCTCCACTATGGCCTGAATATTTTTATCTATGGTGAGTTTTATACCCCCTGTGGCCTCTTTGTATTGCTGTATCGCACCGGGTATGGGCTGGCCAAAACCATCGCTGATTATGGTGTTTTTTACCCCTAAGTTATTTAATATTTTTTCAAAGCTTTTTTCTATTCCGGTCTGGTTTTTATACCCCACTACATGGGTAGCCAGTGCCGAAGGCCCATAAGCGACCTTTTTTTTATATATAAAAACACCAGGCGTCTTACCCATTAAGTCCCGGATTGTATCGTAGTTTTCCTGGCAAATTTTTATATTTTGAGGTTTTTCAGCACCGGAAGAATTTAATATCCCTTTTTCTATAAGCAATTTTCTTTGAGAGTTTGACAGCCATCGAGGTGATATAATGGCATATGTTTCATAATATGAACCTGTTAAAGGTTCTCCATTTCTGTCATATATTTCACCCTTCAAATTATCCACAACAGGGCCAATCCTTTGGGACTCGGCCTTTTTTAAATAAAAAGAACCCCTTAAAACCTGGATATAAAACAAGCGCAATATTAACATAGAACTAAAAAACAATATGATAGTATATAGTAAAAACATCCGCATGTCTTTTTGCATCCCGTTCACCCAGGAGTATAATTCCCATTTTATTGGATATTATTCCCCCGGTAACCGCTCTGTATATTACTGATATTTAATTTTTCAGGATATCCAGCGGGTACTGGAAATTCCGGCTTTGTTATTTGTCACCTTCTGCATGTTTTTTATTCCTCAGGTGTTCGGCATAGGTTTTATTAAAAGTGTGAGTGCCGTCCCCATTGGAAACAAAGTATAAATAATCGGTATCAGCAGGGTTCAGTGCCGCTTCGATGGAAGAAATTCCTGGAGCACCGATAGGCCCCGGCGGCAAACCCGAATGTTTATATGTATTATACGGTGAATCCACTTCCAGGTCCTTTAAAGTCAGGAATTCTTTATGTTCTTTTAGAACATACTCTACTGTGGCGCAGGACTGAAGCGCCATGCCTTTTTTCAGTCGGTTGTGGAAAACCGAGGATATTACGGGCCTTTCCGCCGCAAGTTTGGCCTCTGCCTCGATAATAGAAGCCAGAGTTACAACCTGGTAAATGGTAAGACCGATTTTTTCCTGCTGTAAATCATAACCTCTGCCGAAATACATCTCGTTAAACCTTTTCAGTAAAATATCTATATAATAATGGGCAGGTTTTTCCTCGGGCAAAAAATATGTATCGGGGAACAAAAAACCTTCCAGAGTGGCATCCGGAGGAAGACCCTCAAGAAATTTATATTTATCTTTAAAGTATACAGGTTTGGCCGCCTGCAAAAATTCCTCTTTAGATAAAATATTATGTTCCTGAAATATTGCGGCCATTTTTTCCAGAGTAATGCCCTCCGGAATTGTTATTTTTTGTTCCTTCCTCAGCACATCTCCTGAAATCATTTTTTTAAGTATTTCACCGGGGGACATTGAAGGACTCAACAAATATGTACCGGATTTTATCCTTACATCATACCCATTTATTTTTGCATAAAGGTTAAAAACCATCGGATTTTTTATGAGACCTTCTTTGTACATGTTTTGAGCAAGCTCTTTTGCCGGGCTACCGCTTTTCACGTCGAATTCCACAAAGGCTTCGCTGGCTTTATCTTTTGGATATAACATTAAATGAAACCAGGACAGGGCAAAAAAAACAATACCCAGGATGGTTAGAACAGACACCAGCATTTTTATGTGGCTTTTTATATATAAATATATAGCACTCTCTATGAATCTCTGCCATATTATTTTATAATTCACGGAGTTCTCACCTTCTTTGCCTTATTTTTCAAAAAGCCCTGCAAGGCCTGTCCTTTTTATAAAATAGTATAACGGAATCCCCAGACCTGCCACTGCAACAAATTCCCCTATACCGATGTATAACACGGTTATCCAGTAGGGCATATCATACAAGAAACTCAGATAGTATGATACTCCAAAGGCATTTAAAACCACAGGCGGTACAGCGCCCAGCAACGGATTTTTCATTTTGCCCGTCATATATGCCGCAACTAGGGTAATAAGGCTTCCACCGTATATATCCCAGGGGCCCAGGCCCCCCAGAATATTTGCAAGAAGGCATCCCACAAAAAGCCCCGGAATGGCCGAGCTTTCAAGCATAGGTAAAATGGTCAGGGCTTCGGATACCCTTACCTGTATGGGGCCGTAACTGATGGGCTTTAAAAGGTAAGTGACGGCAGCGTAAATAGATGCTATGGCTGCGGCTCTTGCCAGATAACGTATTTGATTCATAATTACCCTCCTTTCTCAGATATTTTTTGTATTTATACGAAAAATATTATTTCCATAACCCCTTTACATGACCACTTTAAGTTTATCCTTACTTCATCATACAGTCAACAATTTGAATCCGATCAAAATACTTATTTACAACGAAATTTTTTTATTATATAATTTATAAACATGAGGTAAATATTTATCTATTCCCGTTAAAGGGGAGTAGCCATGTTGATAAAGCCACCAGCACGGTATTTTTACCTGGCTTTATCCTCTGGATTCACCGGAGGGCAAGACCTTTAACATAATTCGCAAGAGTTATGTAAAGGTCTTTTTTGCTTTCTATAACAATCTTCAGGAAAGGAGTGATTATTTTTATTATTAAAAACGTGTTATCTACAAATAATATTAATATAAACTGAGAGGGAGGGTAACTTTTGGAAAACAAAAAGTGGTATACACTGGAGAAAAAAGATGTTTCGAAAGTTTTAAAAACCCACCTGGAAAATGGCCTTTCTTCCGAACAAGCTCAGGAAAAGTTGAAGTCCCATGGTTACAATGAACTTGTGGGTAAGAGAGGCCAGACCATATGGGAAATGCTTCTGGAACAATTCAAGGATTTTCTGGTACTTATTTTGATTGCGGCAAGTTTAGTTTCCATACTCATCGGAGAGGTGACTGATTCTGCCGTAATCATACTTATTGTTATATTAAATGCCGTTCTGGGTGTAATTCAGGAGTCACGAGCCAGTAAAGCTCTCGAGGCATTGAAAAAAATGGCGGCTCCTGAAGCAAAGGTAATTCGCGATGGACACATTAAAGAAATCCCTGCGCGAGAACTGGTCCCCGGCGACCTGGTCCTTCTAGAGGCAGGAAATTATGTGCCGGCGGATTTGCGCCTGGTAGAGAGCATGAATTTGAAGATCGATGAGGCTTCCCTTACCGGTGAATCCGTTCCCGTAGAAAAAAATGCTGATATAGTGTTTCAGGAAGAGGTGCCTCTTGGGGATAGGACAAATTCTGCTTTTATGGGAACGGTGGTTAGCTACGGCAGGGGTAAAGGCGTGGTAGTATCCACCGGTATGAACACTGAGATAGGCATGATTGCCGAAATGCTTGAGTCCTATCAGGAAGAAGATACTCCCCTGCAGAAAAAACTCGCCGAACTCGGTAAAATATTGGGCATTGCCAGCCTCGCCATTTGCGGGGTAGTGTTCCTGCTGGGGCTTTTAAGAGGAGTTCCAGTACTGGAAATGTTCATGACTGCAGTGAGTCTCGCCGTGGCTGCCATACCCGAGGGACTGCCGGCCATTGTGACCATAGTGCTGGCCCTCGGCATGCAGCGCATGGTTAAACGCCATTCCATAATCAAAAAGCTTCATGCCGTTGAAACCCTGGGCAGCACCACGGTTATATGTTCCGATAAGACCGGAACACTTACTCAAAATGAGATGACCGCCACCAGGATTTATACCGATGGAAAAATGTATTCATTATCGGGCGAAGGTTACCGCCCTTACGGTGAATTCACTTTTGACAATTCCAAAATAGATCCAAAGGCGGATGCTCATCTTCAGCTTTTGCTTACCATCGGAACACTCTGTAATGATGCAAAGCTGGAGGAAAGCGGTACCGAAAAGGATAACGAGAAATCCTGGCGCATACTGGGGGACCCCACGGAAGGCGCCCTGGTGGTCGCTGCCGCAAAGGCAGGTATTTACACATCGGACCTGGAAAAAACCATGCCGCGCCTTCAGGAAATACCCTTTGATTCCGATAGAAAGCGTATGACCACCTTCCATCCGGCCGGGCAGGGATATGTTGCCTATATAAAAGGCGCTCCGGATGTAATGCTAAATTTATCCACAACGATTTATAAATCGGGCAAGGTGGTGCCCATCACCGATGAGGACAGAAAAAATATTTTAGAGGCAAACCACCATATGGCCACCCAGGCGCTTAGAGTTCTGGCCATTGCATATAAGGATGTCAACGCTATCCCTCAGGAACCGGACCCCGCGGATATTGAAAAAGACATGACCTTTGTGGGACTGATAGGCATGATAGATCCGGCAAGGCCTGAAGCCAGAGAAGCCATAAGGGTGTGTAAAGGCGCCGGCATCCGCCCGGTGATGATAACCGGAGACTACAAAGATACGGCCGTTGCCATAGCAAAAGAGTTAGGAATGCTCGAAGACGAGTCAAGAGTTTTAACAGGGGCAGAACTGGATACGCTGAGCGATGAGGAATTGACCGCGGCGGCAAAAGATGTTTCAGTTTATGCCAGGGTCTCTCCTGTTCACAAGCTCAAAATCGTGGATGCTATAAAGAAAAACGGTCATATTGTCGCCATGACCGGTGACGGAGTAAATGATGCGCCGGCTTTAAAGAAAGCGGATATCGGTGTAGCCATGGGTATCACGGGCACCGATGTGGCCAAAGAAACTGCCGACATGATTTTGACCGATGATAATTTTGCCAGCATTGTGGCGGCGGTAGAGGAAGGAAGGGTCATATACTCCAATATACGCAAATTCATATTCTTCCTTCTGTCATGCAATATAGCCGAGATATTGATTATATTCGTAGCAATGCTTATAGGTTTGCCCGTGCCTTTAAAACCCATACAGCTTTTGTGGTTGAACCTGCTGACAGACGCCTTCCCGGCCCTGGCGCTGGGTATGGAAAAGAAAGAGCCCAATATCATGAACAGGCCGCCGCGGAAGCCCGATGAACCAATAATGGATACCCGCATGAAGTGGCAGATAGCTATCCAGAGTACTTTCATGACCGTATCGGTCCTTGGTGTTTTCATATATGCATTAAAATTTACAAACGGTGTCGAAGCCGCACGCACCTATGCCTTTGCAACACTAATCTTCAGTGAACTCCTGCGGGCATATACATCCCGCTCCGAAACCTACTCGGTATTCAGCATAGGCTTTTTTGCAAATAAATTTATGGTTGGCGGTACCGTCATATCTTTCTTACTACTATTGATTGTTCTATACGTTCCGTATTTAAGAGGAGTATTCGATACCACATTCCTGTCATTCTACGATTGGGATATAATAGTGGCCTTTGGTTTAATACCCTTTGTAGCTGCCGAAGTGAGCAAGATTTTTCTCAGAAGGAATTAAAGTCAAACTCAAAAATAAAAAGACCTGTCGTGCTTGACAGGTCTTTTTATTTATCATACGTTTGCTGACATTCCTTGCAGTATCCAAGGAATTTGACCACATGGTCTACTACTTTAAAGTCATTGCCTATTTCAATTTTTTGTTCCAGTTCGTCGAGAAAGTCATCATCAAATTCTAAAACTTTGCCGCATTTAATGCATATAAGGTGATGGTGCTGGTGTTTTTGATCCTCGCTTAACTCGTATCTATAACACCCATCTCCGAAATTGAGTTTCTTTATTATATCGAAGTCATCGAATAACTGAAGAGTCCTGTAAATGGTGGCAAGACCTACATCGGGAAACTTTTCTTTAACAAGACCGTAAATTTCTTCCGTGCTCAGGTGTTTTGACTGGTTTTCTAAAAGTACATCCAGTGTAGCTCTTCTCTGAGGAGTAAGTTTACATTCTTTTCCCTTTAGTTTTTCCTCAATCAGTTTTATGCGGCGATTTTTTTCATCTTGTTTTTCTGCTAATTCCACTTTCGTCCCCCCTGATTCGTCCTACCACTAGTATAGTGCAAATAAAAATCATTGTCAAGAATCTAGAATTTTATCAAAACCGCATTTTCCATACCATCAATTTTTCTTATTTCACTCAATATATCATCGGGCAAATTTTCATCTACTCCTAGAGCCATCAGCGCTTCTCCGCGATATGACTTTCTACCAAGCTGCATGTATGCAATATTAATATCATTTTTGCCCAGGAGTGTTCCCACTTTACCTACAATGCCGGGTCTGTCCCTGTGGAATGTAAGAAGAATATTTCCCCTGGGAATCAAGTCTATTTTATATTCATCCACGGCAACAATCCTTTCGTCAGCATTAGCCTGAACCGTCCCGGTGACAGAACCCACGCCTTTATCTGTGGTTACCTTCATAGTTACTACACCCGGGGCATCCTGTTCCTGGTTTATCTTTTTTTCAATTATTTTGATTCCCCGCTCCCGGGCAAGGAATGGAGCATTCACTAAATTTGCCGGAGTCTGCAGTATATTTGACAGTATTCCCTTAATGCCGGCTGTAGTAATCATTTTTACATCCATTCTCTCAATTTTACCCGTATATATCATTTCCACTTCGCTGATCCTGCCATTTCTGAGCTGCGTATAAAAAGATCCCATTTTTTCGGCGAGATCCACAAAAGGCCTGATTTCACTGTATTCTTCCGGCCGAATGTGCACCATATTGACAGGGTTTTTGACCATTTCTCCCTTTAATGCCCTTATTACATCCTTTGCCACATCTACGGCCACACTCACCTGGGCTTCTTGCGTGGAAGCGCCCAGATGCGGTGTGGCTATCAAATTGGGCAAATCCAGCAATGGGCTTTCCAGCGGAGGTTCCTTTTCAAAGACATCTAAGGCGCATCCGGCTACTTTGCCCGATTTCAATGCTTCATAGAGAGCTTCTTCATCGATAATACCTCCCCTGGCGCAGTTTATGAGCATTACACCATCCTTCATCATGGAAAACTCTTTTTCGCCCACCATATGGTATGTGCTCTTAGTCAGCGGCACATGAAAGGTTATAAAATCCGCCTCTTTTAATACGCTATCCAGATCTACTACCTTGATATCAATATTCTCTACCTGCTGCTTGATAATATACGGGTCGTAGGCCAGTATATTCATGCCAAGGCCGATGGCCTTTTTGGCCACTTCCCTGCCTATTCTGCCAAGGCCAACTACCCCCAGGGTTTTTCCATTCAACTCGATTCCCATAAATCTCTTTCTGTCCCATACTTTATTCTTTAAACTCCGGACCGCCTCGGGAATGTTCCTGGCCAAGGCCATCAACAAAGCAATGGTATGTTCGCTGGCAGCTGTGGTATTACCTTCAGGAGCGTTAACCACCAGAATTCCCTTTTTAGTCGCGGCTTCCAGGTCTATATTATCCACTCCTACCCCGGCCCGCCCTATCACTTTCAAATTGCTGTTTTCCATGATTTTAGCTGTTACCTTTGTGGCGCTTCTTACCACAAGGGCATCATAACTACCAATTATTTCCACCAGTTCGTCTTCGCTCAACTTTGTTTTTACATCCACCTGGTATTCCTGATTTAAAATATCAATGCCTTCCTGTGCAATATCATCGCTTACCAGAATTTTCACTGCCCCATCTCTCCCTTTTCGAAAAATAATTCCGCCTCTCTAACACCTTTTCCGTAAAGGTTCCTGTCCCCCAGCGCCATTTCCAGGCCTGCCAGCACATTTATTATATCCATTTTGTCCACATAACCCAGGTGCCCTATTCTCATGATTTTGTTTTTCAATTTTTCCTGGCCCCCGGCCACCGTAATATTGAATCTGTTTTTAAGCAGCTTTGAAAAATTTTGTGTTTCACATCCGGAAATTTCGATGGAAGTTACCGTCGGGGAAGCCCACCGGTCATCCACGAAAAGTTTCATCCCAATAGCTTTGATACCTGCCCTCAATGCTCCGGAAATCATTAAATGCCTTTTAAAAATATTAGGCAAACCCTCTTTTTTCATTAACTCCAGAGATTCCTTGAGTGCAAAAATCAAGGACACCGCCGGCGTATAAGGGGTTTGTCCTTTTTCAAGGCTCTTTTTTGCGGCCCTGAAATCCCAGTAGTATTTTGGCATCCTTGACTGTTCCACCATGGTCCATGCTTTGGCACTCAGAGATATAAATCCAAGACCCGGTGGGAGCATGAGAGCCTTTTGAGAACCGGTAACCACCGCATCCAGATTCCATTCATCAGTTTTTAAATCCACAGCTCCAAGGGAACTAATGGCATCTACCAGTATGACGGCAGGATGGTTTCCCACCGCTTCTCTGAGAGCTTTTATATCATTTAACACACCGGTGGAAGTCTCATTGTGGGTAAAAAGTATTCCTTTTATTTCGTGGTTTGTATCTCTGGTAAGCCTCTCCCTGACAGTATCCGGTGTTACGGGTTTGCCCCATTCCACTTGAATTCTTTCCACATTAGCTCCAAAAGACTCCGCAATTTGAGCAAACCTTTCGCTGAACACTCCGTTAGGGAAAGACAAAATAAGATCTCCCGGGGAAAACAGGTTTACAATAGCAGCTTCCATGGCTCCAGTTCCTGCTGAAGGGAATATGAGCACATCATTTTGAGTTTGAAAAACCTCTTTAATTTCCTCCGAAACCTGTTTGAAAATGCTAATGAATTCTTCTCCCCGGTGGTTTAACATGGGTGTTTGCATGGCCCTCATGACACTGTCCGGTACTTCCGTGGGACCGGGGATTCTCAGATGATGTTTTTTCATGTATTCCACTCTCCCTTTTGAATATAAAAAAACCGCCCTCATTAAGGGGCGGATTTTACCGCGGTGCCACCCTATTTGGATTTTTCCAAAATAGCTCTCGTTTGACATAACGGCTTTACCCGTTTGACTCTTCGCCAACCACTCCGAGGCGGAAATAAAGAACCCCTGCTGATTTGCACCACCCACCAGCTCTCTTATAAGGAATATTCTTTAATTTTCCTCTTCATCGCTATAGCTTATTAAATTAGAATATATTATAAATATTAATTTGTCGTCTGTCAAGGTTTTTATTCGTCTTCATCATCTATATCTTCTTCTATATCTTCTTCTTCATCATCATCGGAAATGTCTTCAATGTCATAATCTCCTTCGCAAATAGCTTCCCATGCCTCTCGTACCGCTTCAAATTCGTCATCGTCTTCGACTTCGGTCAACACTTCCTCGCCATTCTCGTCGGCATCAATGCGGAAGATATATGCCTCTTCATCCTCGCTTTCAGATTCGTCCAGAGGTACTAAAATTGCATAATCATTATCTTCTACATTTACAACACCCAGCACCTCGAACTCGGTTTCCTGGCCATCTTCGTCATACAGAGTTATGGTTTCCTTTTCATCCATTTTATTCACTCCAATCATTGAAATTAAAAATATTGTATAGTAATTTTTATTCAGTGTCAACATGACAACGATAATTGAGGTAACCTTGTAAAATCAATACCGCCGCCACTTTATCAATTACACCCTTACGCTTTCTACGAGACATATCTGCATCGATCAAAGACCGTTCCGCTTCTACCGTCGAAAGCCTTTCATCCCAGTACCCCAGCTCAATTCCAGAATTCTGTTTTAATGCTTCCCCAAACTTTTTAACAGCCTCGCCTTGAGAGCCCAGGGTTCCGTTCATGTTTCTGGGGAGGCCCAGTATTACCTTGCCTACTTTGTATTGCTGTATCAACTCTTCAATTTTTTTTAAATCCTGCTTTAAATCCTGCCTTGTTATCACCCCTATTCCCTGGGCTATCAAACCAAGCTCATCGGAAACGGCGACGCCTATTTTTTTGTCTCCCACGTCCAATCCCAAAACACGCATTTAATAGTACCCCTTTTAAATAATTTTTATACAGAACTCAGGGCAGTAACCGGCACAGTAACCACATAATACGCAGCGGTCCGGGTCCACTCTTGACTTTCCCCGGACAATGGAAAGAGCTTTGAACTTGCAGTGCTGTACACACCTTCCACAGCCCTCACACCAGTCTTCAACTATAAGCTTTCTTTTCTGGCTGTCGAGTCTGTTTTTTAATTCTTCAGTTACGGGTCTACCTTCAAAAATTAAACAATTGGCCTCGACTTCGGCTATGGATTTCATGCCTACGGCCACTGAATGCAGGTATGGAAAATCCAGAATGTATTTAAAAGCCTCTTCCTTAATTCCTATAAGGTTACCACCGCCCAAGCATTTCATGCCATATATTCCCTTGCTATTTTTGTAGGCTTTCTCGATGGCCCTTTCCATCTGGCAGATATCACCGTCTTTTATACCGATACCCTTTATGTTTATTATGGGATGGATTACATCAATTTCACTCATGGTTGCGGCAGCTTCCACCACTTCCACAGTGTGGGTGGAAACTCCTACGGCTTTTATAATACCTTTTTCCTTAGCCTCAATTAAATATTTCAGGGCTTCTCTGTGACCATTCAATGTGAGCCTGGATTCCTGCTCATGAAGCATGAAAACATCTATCACATCCCTATCCAGCTCTTTTCTAGCCTTTTCCACACTGGACCGCATGTCTTCATAGGTATATGCGTATGATTTTGACACCACCACGATATCCCTGTTTGTAAGCTTTAAAGCCTTTTTGATATAAGGATAATTATTGTAAAACTCTGCTGTATCAATAAAATTAACACCTGCCCGGATGGCTTCCAGAATTATATCTGTTCCCTCCTCTATGGACAGGTGTGACTGAAGGGGGCTTATCCCCAGACTACCAAAGCAAAGGCGCGAAACCCTTATACCCGTTCCACCTAAGATTCTATACTCCATACAAAGACCTTCCCCAAAAAAGCAAGTTCCCTTACTCAAGATTCTTCAATGTAGTTTTTTAATAATTCCTCCAAAAGCTCATCCCGCTCCAGCTTTCTAATGAGGTTTCTGGCATTGTTAAAACTGGTTATATATGCGGGATCCCCGGACAAAAGATAACCCACAATCTGGTTTATCGGGTTGTATCCCTTTTGTTTAAGAGCATCATAAACCTTTTGAAGTATTTCCCTGGAATTGACTGCCTGATCTTTTTCAACTTTAAATTTCATTGTTTCCTGGAAATTTTGCCCCATCGCATCTCCCTCTCTTTCTATAAGATATATTCTATATTCATATTTAAAATCCTCTTTTTAATTAAAAAGCGTGAAAAATTCCACGCTTTTCCTTTATATTATTACAACTTAACAGGTTTTTATTCCCAATGCCAGCCATGTTATAGAGTGCTTAAAATCTGGGGCACGGAATTTAGAGCTTCATCAAGTTTATCCGGATTTTTCCCACCTGCCTGGGCAAAATCGCTTCTGCCGCCACCGCCTCCACCTGCTATGGAAGCTACCTGTTTCACAATATTGCCCGCATGGTAACCTTTTTTAGTAAGGTCTTCGGAAACGGAAGCAACAAAGTTTACTTTTTCACCCGAAACACTTCCGAGAACAATGATGCCGCTCTTTAACTTCTGTCTTAAGGCATCACTTATTTTCCTTAAGTCATCCATCTCTCTGGCTTTTACCCTGGAATAAATAACCTCAACCCCGTCTAAATCTACTTTCTTTGAGAAAATATCTTCAATTTGGGCATTTATAGCCTGCTGGCTTAAAGATTCAATTTCTCTTTCCCGGTCCTTTAACCTTTCTATCAATTCATTTATTTTTTGACTGAGTTCTTGAGGTGAAGTTTTAAGCAAAGCAGCGGCGTCGCTTAAATTCTGCAGCGTAACATCCAGGTAATTTATCAGGTTTTTGCCGGTGACGGCTTCAATGCGCCTTAAGCCCGCACCGATGCTGGATTCCGAAACTATCTTGAACAAGCCTATTTCTGAAGTGGACTTCACATGGGTGCCTCCGCAAAGTTCTATGCTGTAATCACCCATACTCACCATACGCACTTTTTCTCCATACTTTTCTCCAAACAAAGCTATGGCTCCGTGCTTTTGGGCATCCTGCACCGTTGTGATGTCCACCTTTACGGGTAAATTACTGAGTATGGCTTCATTGACCTTTCCTTCGGTTTGCTTTAATTCCTCCTGGGTCATAGCTGAGTGGTGCGAAAAATCGAATCTCAATCTGGTGTCATTTACAAGAGAGCCTGCCTGGTTTACATGTTCTCCCAGAACCTGTTTTAACGCCTTGTGTAAAAGGTGAGTGGCGCTGTGATTGCGGGCAATATCTTTTCTCCTGTCAGCATCTACTCTTGCCATTACCATGTCTTTTATGCTGACTTCACCTTTTTCAATCCTTCCTATATGATAAAACTTCCCATCGGGGGTCTTTTGCGTATTGACAACCCTGAATCTAAAATCATCGTTTTCTATGATACCCGTATCCCCCACCTGGCCGCCGGACTCACCGTAAAATGGGGTCTTATCCAGCACCAGCACCACTTCCCTGGATTTGTCATCGAAGCTCTCAACAGGCTCCTGATTTGATATGATGAGCTGCACCTGACCCTCAGATTCCAGTCTATCATATCCCAAAAATTCCGTTGGCGGCAGAGGAGCCAAAGTCTCAAAAAGTTCATCTATTTTATAGCTTTCTTTTCTTGCTGCCTTGGCTTTTTCCCTCTGCTTTTCCATGAGTTCTTCAAAGGATTTTATATCCACGGAAAATCCCTTTTCCTGGGCAATATCACGAGTTAAATCCAGCGGGAACCCATAAGTATCGTAGAGCATGAAGGCCATCTCTCCAGGAACAACAGCTTTATGTTCCTGTTCAAGTCGGCTTATGCCCTCGGAAAGCATTTTTAAGCCATCGCTCAATGTCTCGTTAAAGCGCTCTTCTTCAAATTTAACCACTTTCTGGACGTAATCTAGATTCTTTCTCAATTCTGGATAAGCGCATTCCATCAAAGATACTACCTGGGGAATTATTTTGTAAAGGAAAGGCTCATTCAAATCCAGCTCCCTGCCATAGCGGGCAGCTCGTCTCAGGATTCTCCTCAAGACATAGCTTCTGCCTTCATTGCCCGGGACCACTCCATCGGAGATCAAAAATGTTATGGCCCGGGAATGGTCTGCTATAACCCTGAAGGGAAAACCTCTGTCATCCCCGTAGTATTTTTTGCCGGTCATATTTTCCACAAATGCAATAATGGGTCTCAGTAAATCGGTATCATAATTGCTGTAAACATCTTGCATAACCGTGGCGATTCTTTCAAGGCCCATGCCGGTATCTATGCTGGGCCGGGGCAGTGGTGTCAAAGTCCCGTTTTCATCCCTGTTATACTGCATGAACACCAGGTTCCACAATTCCCTCCATCGGTCGCAATCGCATTTGCCAATTTTACATTCTTCGGCATCGCAGCGGTGATCCTCTCCCCTGTCAATATATATTTCACTGCAGGGTCCGCAGGGACCCGTGTCCCCCATGCTCCAGAAGTTGTCTTTTTCACCCATGCGCACTATTCTTTCCGCCGGGATCTTTGCCACTTTCTGCCACAATTCAAAGGCTTCGTCATCTTCTTCATATATGCTCACCCATAATTTATCTTTGGGAAGTCCTAAAACCTCCGTCAAAAATTCCCATGCATAGGCTATGGCTTCTCGCTTAAAGTAGTCTCCGAAGGAAAAGTTTCCAAGCATTTCAAAAAATGTATGGTGTCTGGCGGTCCTTCCGACACTTTCCAGGTCGTTGTGTTTCCCTCCGGCTCGTACACATTTTTGGGATGTGGTGGCTCTTTTAAAGGGTAGCTTCTTCAACCCTAAAAAAACTTCCTTGAACTGGTTCATTCCGGCATTGGCAAAAAGGAGAGTAGGGTCATTGTGAGGTACCAGTGAAGAGCTGGCTACTCTGGTATGGCCTTTGCTTTCAAAAAAACTTAGGAATTTCTCTCTTATTTCATTGCTTGTCATCATTTGACAAAACCTCCATAAATTTGCACTCGAATGAATTATATTAAAAAAATGACACCATTGTCAATACAGGCAGCTCATTGTTCTAAAATATTTACTATGTTCGAAAAATATTTTTTGGTTTTTTCGGCATTTTGGCTGTAAAAATGAATTCCCAAAAAACTCAGCCCCATGAAAATCAAACCTATCAACAATGAAAATAACTCCGTGGATTTTATGTGAAAGAAACCTGCTCCACTGTAACCCAGGCCAATTCCAGCTATAAAAGCAACAAGAGGTATTACATATACTATTAAAGTAGCTGAAAGCATAGTGGATGCTTGCATTTCCACCTCAACCAACTGGCCTACCCTGGCCTTTAAGGGATTTTTTGCCCAAACAAAAAGGGGCTTCTTTTCCGTACCTACCGAACATGCCCTGCAATGGTCGCACGCTGATGACCTCAATATTTCCACTTTGGCGTCATTTCCCTTATTTTCCACTACCAAAGCTTTCTCTCTCAAGATTTTTCACTCTCCCTGGTTATTTAATAAATTTGAATATGACATCCACCAGTTCGGATATCTTTTCATCCCGCTTTTCAGTATCCATAGCCTGGGCTACGCAGCCCCTGGTATGGTCTTCGAAAACGATCAAACCTACCTTGTTTAAAGCTGCCCGTACTGCTGCAATTTGTACAAGTATATCTACACAATATTTTTCTTCTTCTATCATTCTTTGTATTCCTTTTACCTGGCCTTCGATTTTTTTCAAACGCCTTAAAATATTTTCCTTGCTTTCCAAATATGAACAGTTGCTATCACATTTCATGCAACCACCTCCAATACCATCTAGGGGTATAATCATTATATAACGTTATGGTAAAATAGTCAAATATTTAAAATATCTCTTATTACTTCACCGGCCATGATTAAACCTGCTACCGATGGAACATATGATATGCTCCCCGGAATACTTCTTTTAAAGTCACAATGTTTGACGGAATCTTTGGGGCAGATACATCCTGTCTTACATAAATTTTCCTGCAGAGTTTTGACCGGCTTTTCAGTGGAAAATACCACTTTTACACCTTTTTGTATGCCCAATTTTTTAAGCTCTCTCCGAAGGACCCTGGCCATCGGACACACTGAAGTTTGAGATATATCAGCTACCCTGAACAGGGTTGGATCCAACTTATTTCCGGCACCCATGGACGAGATTATGGGAATGTTTAATTTTTTACATCTTATGATAAGGTCGATCTTTGATTTGATGGTATCTATAGCGTCCACCACATAATTTATATCACCTGTCAAAATTTTATCGGTGGTTTCTTCCGAATAAAAATCTTTAAAACAGGTTACACGGGCATCGGGATTTATATCAAAAACCCTTTTTTTCATTGCTTCCACTTTGGGTAGTCCCACTGTGGATTGCAAGGCATGAATCTGACGGTTTATGTTTGTAAGGCATATGACATCGTCGTCTACCAGAACCAGTTCTCCAATTCCCGCCCTGGCCAGTGCTTCGGCCGCAAAGGACCCAACCCCGCCGATACCTATAATTGCAACTTTTGATTTTTTTAATTTTTCAAGACCTTCATTGCCTATAAGAAGCTCTGTCCGTGAAAACCTGTGCTGCAAATTTTTCACCTCAAAAAAATACCCCACCATGCCGTGTTAACTGACAGTAAATAGAGACCCCGCTCAACCCAGGTGGGTGTCCTCCTAAATGCTTTATATTTCCCTTCCACGAGGGCCTATATGCCGCATTTAGAGACCGGACTCCCTATGTCATAGTGTTGGCTCTTTACTATGTCAGTTTACACGCACACAGCAGGGATGTTTTTGCTTTTTCTAGTATTTATAATACCACAAATCTCGTTTTTTATCAAGTTTTAAGAGGATAGTTCAAATATTTACCTTAATGTGAAGTTCCCTCAACTGCCTGGGTTCAACTTCAGCAGGAGCCCCTGTCATAAGGCAAATAGCATTCTGAGTTTTGGGGAATGCAATACAATCCCTGATACTATCAAGGCCCAGCAAGAGCATCACCATACGGTCAAGGCCGTAGGCTATACCGCCGTGGGGAGGTGTGCCGTATTCAAAAGCCTGCAGTAAAAATCCGAAATTGCTCTTTGCCCTTTCTTCGGTAAATCCCAGAACTTCAAACATTTTTTGCTGTATATAAGAGTTATGGATTCTAATGCTGCCACCCCCCAGTTCCGTACCGTTCAACACTATATCATACGCTTTTGCCCTCACCTTGGATGGATCTTTGTCCAGCAGCGGGATATCTTCATCCATGGGTGAAGTGAAAGGATGATGCATGGCCACGAATCTCTTTTCCTCTTCGCTGTATTCCAGCAGTGGAAATTCTGTAACCCATACAAATTCCATGGCGTCTTTTTTCATCAAGCCGAGGGTTTTACCAAGGTAAAGCCTCATCTGTCCCATTATAGACAGAACCCTGTCCCTGTTGGTGTCTGCGATAAATATAAGGAGGTCATTGGCTTTAGCACCCATTTTCTCCAATATTTCATTCATTTTATCTTCAGTAAAGAATTTTGCTATGGGTGATTTGACACCTTCGGGCGTTACATTAATCCATGCCATTCCCTTCGCGCCAAATTCTTTGCCTTTTCTACCAGTTCATCTATCTGACGGCGGCTGAAAATCTCAACGCCTTTTTCTATATTTATGCCTTTTACGATACCTCCGCCCTTCACAGCATCGGTAAATACCTTAAACTCGCTTTGAGAGACTATGTCGGATATATCTACCATCTCCATGCCAAATCTCAAATCGGGTTTATCCGAGCCATATCTGTCCATGGCTTCCTTATAAGTTAATCTCCTGAAAGGTATATCAACTTTTCTGCCGATGGCCTTTTCCACCACATATTTTATCAATTTTTCATTTAAATTGATGACATCATCTACTTCCACAAAAGACATTTCCATGTCAAGCTGTGTGAATTCAGGCTGCCTGTCCGCTCTTAAATCTTCATCCCTGAAGCACCTGGCGATTTGATAATAGCGCTCCAGGCCTGCCACCATTAAAATTTGTTTGAAAAGCTGGGGAGACTGAGGCAATGCGTAAAAGGTACCCGGGTTGACTCTGCTGGGTACCAGATAGTCTCTGGCGCCTTCGGGGGTGCTTCTGGTAAGCATGGGGGTTTCAACTTCTATGAATCCATTTTCATCCAGGAAGTCCCTTATAGCCTTATTTACCCTGTTACGAAAGAGAATATTGTTTAGCATCTGGGGTCTTCTCAAATCCAGGTACCTGTATTTAAGTCTTATGCTTTCATCTACATTTACGTTATCCTCTATGGGGAATGGAGGCGTTTTTGATTTGCTCAATATGGCAAGATGCTCACATTTTACTTCCACAAAACCAGTGGGAATTTTGGGATTAACATTTTCTTCAGGCCTCATGTTTACCTTGCCTTTAACCGCAATGACATATTCGCTGCGTATTTCTTCAGCTTTTTTAAAGGCCTCGGAATATTCGGGGTTGATTACAACCTGGCATATACCGCTTCGGTCCCTTAAATCCACAAAAATTATTCCTCCCAGGTCCCTGCGGGTCTGAACCCAGCCCATCAGCCCCACTTCATTTCCTGCATCGCCTTCCCTTAATTGGCCGCAGTAATGAGTCCTCTTAATTTTTTCATTCAAACTTGTCACAACCTTTCCGTATACAATTTGATATATATTCAAATATTTTGTCTCTGGCTACTTTTTGCTGTTCTCCTGCAGTAAGATCTTTTACCGTATAAAAACCAGAGTTTACTTCTTCTTCTCCTATGATAATAGCAAATTGAGCCATAATCTTATTGGCATATTTCATCTGTGCCTTTAAGCTTCTTTTGAGGTAGTCGGTTTCCGCCGAAATTCCACTTTCTCTGAAACTATAAAGGAGTTTAAGCGCCGTATCCACATATTCTTCTTTAAGAGGTGCGATATATATATCCACTTTTTCTTCGGGTATTTTCAATAAATTTTTCTTTTCCAGGATGGTTATCAAGCGCTCTATCCCCATCCCAAAACCTGCGGCAGGAGTCGGCGGCCCACCGCATTCTTGTATGAGGTTGTCATACCTGCCGCCGCCGCACACGGTGCTCTGGGCTCCCAGGTCCTCTGAAATTATTTCAAAAACCGTCCTGGTATAATAATCAAGACCTCTAACAATCCTGGGGTTTACCGTATAATCAATATTTATAAGTGACAGATCATTCTTTATTGCTTCAAAGTGGGCCTTACATTCATCGCAAAGGTAATCCAGAACTACAGGGGCTTCTTTGAGTGCCCTCTGGCACTCGGGATTTTTACAGTCTAAAATCCTCAGAGGATTTCTATTCAATCTAGAGTTACATGTGTTACAGAGGTTTTGTTTGCTTTCATCAAGAAAATCCTTTAAAGCTTTTTTATAGTCTGCCCTGCAAATTTCACAGCCAATGGAATTTATGTGAAGCTTTATATCATCAAGGCCCAGGTTCTTTAAAAACATTATGCCAAGCACCATTATTTCCACATCAATGTGGGGACTGTCAGACCCAAAAGCCTCTATGCCGAACTGGTGAAATTCCCGGAGTCTTCCGGCCTGGGGCCTTTCATATCTGAACCCCGGAATGATGTAAAAGAGTTTCACCGGCATAGGCTGTGTGTATAATTTATGTTCTATATAAGCTCTGACAGTGGGTGCGGTTCCTTCGGGTTTCAATGTTATGCTTCTTCCGGATTTATCCTGAAAAGTGTACATCTCCTTTTCAACTATATCAGTGGTTTCCCCCACACCCCTCTGAAAAAGTTCGGTATGTTCGAAAACCGGTGTTCTTATTTCTTTATAGGAAAACTCATGACATATTTCTCTGAATTTATTCTCAAGAAATACCCAATTGCCGGCTTCCTCAGGTAAAACATCTCTCGTCCCTCTGGGAGCCTGTGTAAACATGTGTCATCTCCTCCTTCAAACATAATAAAAACTTCCGCCGCTGATAGTTATATCAGGGACGGAAGTCTTTTCCGCGGTGCCACCCTGCTTGGTAAAAACCCACTTTGAAAACTCTAACGCGTTTTGCGTAACCCCCTACTTAAATTCGAGGTATCAGCTCCGGGGTGTTCTTCGGTATAAATTGCTCAAAAAGCACTCTCAATCGCGGCGCTTTCTCCCTGTTGAGTTTCATACCTTCTGCCCCTTCCTCGCTTTTTCCCATATATTTGCTTTTAATTATATGAAATATTTCTCCATATGTCAACATTTTACCGCTTTTTTTGCCTCTAACTTTACAATCCACTATAATTCACAAATTCCTAACAAATTTAACATAAACTCAATAAAATCACAGGATAAAATAATAATAGAACTTATAAATAAATACTTTTGGGAGGTTTTAAAATGACCCTTTTTAATAAACACAAATACTTAGTCGCAGTGCTGCTGGGACTTGCCCTGGGAGCAGCACTGGTGATAGGGGGTATATCAGCATACAATGTGATATATCCATCTAATTCTGCCAGGGCGGGTATGCAGGGCGCTACCTCTGTAAACACCTCCGTTCCTGAAACGGTTCTCCCCACAAACATACCGGATATAGTAGACAGGGTAAGCAGCGCCGTAGTGTATATCGAAACTACCGTTGAGAGCAAATCTGCCTCAGATCCCTTTTTTGACGACCCATTCTTCAGGCAATTTTTCGGAAACAATTTTAGAGTACAACCAACACCGAGGGTAAGTAAAGGAGTTGGTTCGGGTTTCATCTTCAATGCCGACGGTTATATAATGACAAATGAACATGTTATCGACGGCGCCACGGAAGTTAGCGTAACAGTAAAGGGGTTTGACAAGCCCTTTAAAGCCACAGTAGTGGGTAAAGACTTTGACCTTGATCTGGCGGTGTTGAAAATCAATTCTTCACAAAAACTGCCTTATTTAAATCTCGGCGATTCCGACAGAATGAGGGTTGGCGAATGGGTAATTGCCATAGGCAATCCCTACAGATTGGACCACACCGTAACCGTTGGTGTCATCAGTGCCAAAGGCAGGCCTGTTACCATCCCTGATGCAAGTTCCGGGAAAGATAGGGTCTATAAAAATCTAATACAGACCGATGCTGCTATAAACCCGGGTAACAGCGGCGGACCGCTGATTTCTCTCGGTGGTGATGTAATAGGTATAAACACAGCTATAAACGCCCAGGCTCAGGGAATAGGTTTTGCCATTCCTATCAATACTGCAAAAGAAGTTCTGAATGACCTCATCAAAAACGGTTCAGTAACAAGGCCATATATAGGCGTTGGACTTCAGGATTTGACAAAAGATCTGGTGGATTATTTCAAGTTAAAGGATCAGAGCGGTGCTATTATAACATATGTTTACCCGAACAGCCCCGCAGAAAAAGCCGGCCTCCAACAGGGCGACATAATTTTAAAGATAAATGACCGGGTTATCAAAAATTCCAACGATGTAGTTGAAACAGTCAGCAAAGCAAAGATCAATGACAAACTGGTACTTGTGGTTTTTAGAAATGGTCAAAACCGTTATATATCCGTTATAGTGGATAAGAAACCCGAATGATAAAAATTTCCCGGCGGAATCAAGTTTTCCGCCGGGTTTTTTTGGTCCTTGGCGTCTTAAAGAAAACCGATGGGCCATTTGCCGTTTCTTCGTCTTGCATTTCCTGTTTTATGCTTCTTACAGTTTCAATATCAACATTCATATCCCGTGCTATATCCTCATCCATGACATCTTCCTCTTCCAAAAGATCTACAAAGTCCTGATAGTCGCTGATGCCGGGATTAAGATTTTTTACCAACCTGTTTTTCTTCACCATAACTTCCCTCCCGCTCCTTGTATGGCATTAGTTTCTCCTGAAAGCGAAAAAAATATTTAACGCAGGAAAGGGTTTGTGTCTTTCTCCTGTTTAATGGTGGATTTTATTCCATGGCCAGGGCATATTATAACGTCATCATCTTGAATAAGTAATTTGTTTTTTATGGATTCCATTAGCTGTTCAAAGGAACCCCCCGGAAAATCGCTTCTCCCGATAGAACCTGCAAAAAGGGTGTCCCCAGTAAATATTATATTTCCCACTTTTATAGAAATGCTTCCGGGGGTATGCCCGGGTGTATGAATAACCTCTAACGTTAAATCTCCTAAAGATAACTTCTCATCGCCACCTTTCAGTTTGATTTCAGCCGGAGAAAGACTGAGGGCGGGTCCCCATATATTCTGAAAGATTTTGCCCGGGCGAAAGAAGCATAGGCGCATCATTTTCATGGATGGCAACCCTGGCACCGGTGCTGCATCTTACTTCCTCCAGGCCGGCTATGTGGTCAGCATGACCGTGGGTAAGCAAAATCAAATCTACAGTAAACCTTCTTTTTTTACAATGCTTAATATATCTTCAGCATTTCCTCCCGGATCAATTATAACTGCCTTTTTGTTTTTTTCATCCCCCAGTATATAGCAGTTAGATGCCAGCACTCCTACCTGCAAACATTTCAAAAACATAGTCCACCTCCTAAAAAAGCTTCTTGCTGTCAAGTAAAATAGTTACCGGACCATCATTATATATTTTCACCAGCATCTCTGCTTGAAATTTGCCTGTGGTCACTTTGGATATCTTACTCCGGCATATATTTACAAAGTCATTGTAAAGTTTCTCTGCCACTTCAGGTGAGGCTGCCTGAGTGAAACTTGGCCTCCTTCCCTTTCTCGCATCTCCCATAAGGGTAAATTGTGATACGATTAGCAAACCTCCGCCAATATCCTGGAGGGACTTGTTCATTTTTCCCTCTTCGTCTTCGAATATCCTCAACGCAATAACCTTTTCCGCCAGGTAATTGGCATCATCAATGCTATCCTCGGTTCCGACTCCCAGAAGTAATACCAGGCCTTTGTCAATACTGGCTATCACCTCTTCCCCCGCGGTTACCGAGGCTTTTTTCACTCTTTGAACTACGGCACGCATTCAAATTCCTCCCACTACTGGTTCATGACCCTTCTAACATCGTAGATTCCATGAACCTTTCGCAATTTTTGCATTACTGTTTCAAGATGTTGTTTGTCGTTTATCTCCAGGACCAGGTCGATTACTGCCACGCCATTCTTGGAAGCTCTGGCGTTTACTGCATCTATGGTGGTTTTCATATCTCCTATAATATTTATTATATCCGAAAGCACTCCCGGCCTGTCATAGGCCGAAGCCTCAATTTCCACAGGATATGAGGTCTCCTGAAATCCTTCCCATTTAACCTCAATCAATCGTTCCCTGTCATAAAGATTACTTATCACATTAGGGCAGTCCGTTCTGTGGATGGACACGCCCCGTCCCCTGGTTATATATCCGACTATCTTATCCCCGGGCACGGGGTTACAGCACCGCGAAAACTTAATTAGAAGATTGTCCATTCCATCTACCTTTATACCCTGGTCGACTTTTTTCTTGCCCCTGGCTTTGGTTTCGGTTTTGTCAACAGTTAATTCCGTTTTTTTCTGCCTTGACATTTTTCCTGTATTCGTCAAGTATTTTTTGCAATACCTGGTTGGAGGTCATGCCGCCATAGCCTATGGCGGCATACAAATCGTCCAGATTAGAAAGACTCATTTTCTTAAGAAGGTTGGGCATAAAATCATATTTGAGCAGCTGAAAAATATCATAGCCCTGCCTTTTGGCCTCTTTTTCAAGCATTTCCTTGCCCCGGGCTATATTTTCCTCCCGCCGCTCCTTTTTAAACCACTGCCTTATCTTATTCTTGGCCTGGGTGGATTTGACAATATTCAACCAATCCCGGCTGGGACCATTACTGTGGGCCGATGTTACTATTTCAATAATATCACCGTTGACCAGTTTATAATCAAGGGGTACCATTTTGCCGTTAACTTTTGCTCCGACGCAGCGGTTGCCTACATCGGTGTGAATCCTGTATGCAAAATCTATGGGACAAGAACCCATAGGCAGGTCAATTACATCCCCCTTGGGAGTAAAAACATAAACCTCATCGGAAAAAAGGTCTATTTTTAAAGACTCCATGAACTCTCTGGCATCTCTCAGTTCCCGCTGCCAGTCCAATATTTCTCTGAGCCATGATAATTTTTTGTCAAAATCCCTGTCTCCCTTATCCCCCTCTTTATATCGCCAGTGGGCTGCAATACCGTATTCTGCGGTTTTGTGCATTTCATAGGTTCTTATCTGAATTTCCAGGGGGTCTCCCAGAGAATCTATGACAGTTGTATGCAGGGACTGGTACATGTTAGGCTTTGGCATGGCAATATAATCCTTGAACCGTCCAGGAATGGGTTTCCACAATGTGTGGACTACCCCCAGCGCAGCATAACAATCCCTGATGCTTTCAACTATAACCCTTACCGCTGTCAGGTCATAAATCTGGTCAAAAGACTTATTCTGTTCTTTCATTTTTTTAAAAATGCTGTAAAAATGCTTTGGGCGGCCTTGAATTTCGGCGGATATTCCAGCGGCTGACAATTTCTCTCTTAAAATAGCTATCATCTTATTTATGTGTTCTTCCCGCTCTTTTCTTTTCTTTGCAACCTTGTCCACCAGTTCATAGTAATGTTCCGGCTCCAGGTATCTAAAGGCAAGGTCTTCCAATTCCCATTTTATTTTAGAAATACCAAGGCGGTGAGCCAGTGGCGCAAAAATTTCCACGGTTTCCACGGCTTTTTCTTTCTGTTTTTCTTTGGGGAGATATTTTAAAGTTCTCATATTGTGGAGACGGTCAGCCAGCTTGATTAGGATTATTCGGATGTCTTTGGCCATGGCCAGGAACATCTTTCTAAGGTTTTCCGCCTGCTGCTCTTCTTTTGTCCTGTATTCCAGCTTTCCTAGTTTTGTTACTCCATCCACCAGCAGAGCGATTTCCGGACCAAAATTTTTTTCAATATCTTCTACGGTGTACTGCGTGTCCTCAACCACATCATGTAATAGGCCGGCTGCAATGGTAGCTATGTCAAGCTCCAGATCTGCCAGAATGATGGCTACTTCCAGGGGGTGGAATATAAAAAGTTCTCCTGATACCCTGTGCTGACCACTGTGGGCATTTTTGGCGAATTCATAAGCTCTCCTAATCAGTGAAAGATCAGCAGAAGGGTTGTAAGATAATATCTTTTTTTCTAATAAAGCAAAACTCAAATCTTCCACCCCTGCTCCATTTAATATTTAATAAGGGAGATCACATCATATCCCGACAGGCTGTCCCTGCCTTTCAACTCGGTCAGCTCAATCAAAAAACCACTGCTGAAATGACACCGCCTAATTTTTCCACCAGTTCTATTGTAGAAAAAATGGTGCCCCCGGTGGCCAGCAGGTCATCTGCCACTATAACTTTTTGACCTTTTTTTATGGCATCCACATGCATTTCTAGAACATCACTACCATATTCCAGCTTGTAATCCGCCTTAACAGTTTTTCCCGGCAATTTTCCCCTTTTTCTTGCCGGAACAAATCCCACTCCCAGTTCATAAGCCAGCGGGGCTCCGATGATGAATCCCCGGGCTTCCGGTCCCGTAATTAGATCAAATTCTTTCTGTCTTACTAGATCAGCAAGAGACTTAATAGAATATCTATAGGCCTCACCATCTTTTAACAATGTGGTAATATCCTTAAAAACTGATACCCTTTTTTGGAAAATCCTCGATAACCCTGATTTTTTGCTTTAAGTCCATCTGCATCATATTCCCCCCTGTAATTGTTCAAATTCTTTAAGCTTTTTTTTGATAAAAACAAATTCACGGTATGTATTCGATGTTTCAAGACTGGTCTTTTGCGGCTGGCCGCTTTGTTTATCAATCTGTATAAAACCCTGTTTTATCTTAAAATCCATCATCACTCCCATTTCCTGAAAAACTTTTAAAACATTAATCAAACCCATGTAATGCAAATCAAAATCTGTATACCGGCGTAATTGGGCTTTGAAATCACTGATATTTATTACAAATCTCAATTTGCCCGATGATAATCGGTTGAGCAAGCCGTGTATGGTTCGGATGTCTTCTATTTCAGGGAGCATTTTTTGACACACCATATGGTTAAAACGAAAGTCCGCCTTTTTAAAAATAGCATGAATTGTGGAACCGGCAGACATATTTTTTAACCTCAATCCGAGAATTTGGGCGCTAAATGGTGCATCATAAAAAACTATATCGTCGGCGTTTTTTTTACAGCCTATATCTACAGGATTTATCAATATAATATTCTTTTTTCCCCGCTCGGTATCCGGATTTAAGCTGAAAAACACTCCTGTATCATTTTTTATGTCCTCCATGTCTTTTAAATATTCCAGAAGCTGCCATGCCTGATACGGAGTATTTATTATAACCAGGACCCTCCGGCCTTTCAAAAATAGTTTCTTTACATATTCATTTTTCTCCAAATTATCCTCATTTTTTATGAACTCAGTGCTACTCGTGTCCGGTAAGGGTCCTGAAGAAGCGAGCCGAACCATTTCATTTTTAAAGTTGGAAAAGAATCTTCTATAATAACCTTCCTCAATTTTAATTAATAGTTCATCCTGTAGATAGGGTATTTTTATATCTTTTATTTTCAATTGTGGTTCCGTAATTCCCTGCCACCGGTTTACCTCAAGGTAAAAAGCAATATCCAGTACCGGGGCCATATTTAATTCTTCTTTATATAAACCAAAATTAAAACCTATAGCCGCTATCTGTTTTTGTTTTTTCTTGAGGCTGAGCTTCAAATGCCTGTCTTCGTTTCCCACGGTACGAATATGGTTGACACAAAAGTTTTTACACATGAAAACAGGTTTTGGGTTGCCATATCCAAAGGGTTCCAGTAATTCGAGTTGACCAGCGAGGTCCAGAGTTATGTCTTCTTCCTTCAATTCCATGTCTATGTTTAATTCAGGAGTATACTTTCTATTTAATGTATTTCCGGCAATTTTGTTGATTTCTTCTCTAAAAATCTCTATATTATTGACGCTTATGGCAAGTCCCGCTGCCTGTTCGTGGCCGCCGTACCTTGTTAGTAGATGGGAAACCTGACTTAATGCTTCAAAAATATTAAAACCTGGAATGCTCCTTCCTGATCCCTTACCCTCTTCACCTTCCATGGCTATTAATATACATGGCCGGTTATAAATTTCTACTAGCTTGGATGCCACTATCCCGATGACTCCGGGATGCCATTCCTGGCTTGAAGCTACAATTACCCTGTCTTCATCCAGATCCAGGTCCTTCTCGATCATTTCCCGCGCCTGGGTCAGGATCTTCGATTCGATGGCCTGTCTTTCCTGATTTATGCTTTCAAGGGTCTGGGCTAATTCAAAAGCTCTGGTTTCGTCCCCGGTAAGAAGAAGTTCCACGGCTATTTCCGCGCTGGAAATCCTACCAACAGCATTCAGCCTTGGTGCCAGTAAAAAACTCACCTTTGTAGTGTCCAACTGCATATCCGATATATTGAGCAGTGATTTCATGGCTTTTAAGCCCTTATTGTCGGTTTTTTCCAGGTGTTTGAGCCCATACTTTGCAATTATACGGTTTTCATCCAGAAGCGGCACAATATCTGCTATGGTGCCCAGGGCTGCCAGCTCCAGATTATCTTCCAGGGTTTGCTGATCAAGGTTGGTCAGGGCATGGGCCAGTTTTAAAGTGACTCCCACACCTGCCAGATTCTTGAATGGGTAATGGCAATTGTTTTGCTTTGGATTAACTACTGCCACGGCCTGCGGAATCAGATCTTGAGGTTCATGGTGGTCCGTAATGATGACATCCATACCTAAACTTTTTGCATAATCCACTTCTTCAAAACTACTAATGCCGTTATCCACCGTTATTATAAGGGTCGTGCCCCGCCCGTGGATTTTTTCAATAGAATCCCTATTCAAACCATAGCCTTCATCGAGCCTTGAGGGAATATAATAATCAACATTACCCCCCATTTTTTTCAAGGTTTTCATCATTATGCAGGTACTTGTTATACCATCCACATCATAATCTCCATAAACTGTTATCTTCTCAGATTTCTTTACTGCGCTCTTTATCCTATCAACTGCTTTTTCCATATCCTTCATCAGCATTGGATTGTACAGGCATTCTATCCTTGGGTCCAAAAACCTTTCAATTTGTTCCCGGGATTCGACCCCCCTTTTTCTCAACAGTTGCAATATTACAGGATTTAAATCCGGAAAGTTCATTACTTCATGTAATGTTTCCCTGGGACTTATCTTCCATTCGGCACTTTTCATCATATAAACGATCTTCCCCTGATTTTGATTTAAAGTTCATTGCTAAACAATATTAATTATAAACTAAACAATTGATTATATCAATAAAAAACACAACCGGTGAAGCAGCCTGCGGTTGTGTTTTTATCAGGCTAATTACATTATGATGAAGTATCGGTTTCCTGGGGTATGCCTTCATCGTGCATATCCTCTGCATTTTGAGCTTCCATTGCTTTTTTCACGGTCTCATACTGTTCCTTCACTTCTTTGAGCTCTTTCTCCAGTTTTTTAATTTTCCCCTGATATTCCCACATTTTTATTTTTGATTTAACCTGTGAAAATACTCCCAGCATCAATACTACTACCGAGCCGATAGCGGCAGATCCGAGAATGACCAGTGCCTGGGAGATGGGGTAATTTCCCCAGGGAAACCGGATTACAACTTCATTGGCATTGGATATGGCAAAAATAGCTACCAGGAGTGCAAATATCAATGCAAACACTAGAACTAACTGCATAAAAGACCCCCTATTCTTTTTGGGTTTTATATTGTTTATTCTATATTTTTTCTCAAAATCCTCCATTTTTCTATATCAAAATCTTCGATCTTAACTCTTCGAGGCAAGCCTCGAAGTTATTTAAGAGGTGGATTTGATGAAATTTTGTGCGGCATTATCTTGCCCGCAAGCGGGCAGATGAATGCCGCAGTCGTTATAAAAGTTGTCCACTTTCTCTTGTGACATCTATAAGTACATCCCTGTTTAGCTCATCCACCACAAAAAGTTTTCCCTTTGCCGCCTTAGTAATATTTATAAGGCAATCTTTATTAGGTTGAAGGCCGATACAGCAAAAATCTATATTTTTCTTGGCTATTTTTGATGCCGCATTTATAGCATCTTTGATGGGGTCTTGCGTCCAGAGGGAGACGGTGGGGATTCCATCGGTTATGAGTATTATCAGGGGATTTTTTACAAGTCTGGAACTCATATATGAAATGCCCTTATCAATAGCAAGGGCCAGGGGTGTAAGACCTGTGGATATTATTTCATTGAGCCCAGCATCAAGAGTGCTGAAGTTTCTGGTAAAAGGCACATACACCTTGACTTCCCTTTCCTGAAAAGCCAGCACACTAATCCTTCTATGAAAATTGAGCACCAGATGTTTTGCCAGAAATTTGGCATTTCTAAGCCGGTAACCAGCCATACTGGCACTGGCGTCTATAATAAGACATATGTCCTGGCTCATCTTTGGATTGCGCTTTAAAGAAACAAGGTCCTGCTCATCTATACTGAATCTTTGTTTTTTGCAATAACATCTTGTGAGGGCGTTTTTTACTGTTTCATTTATTTCCAGTTCCCCAATCCAATTTGCCGGATTAAATGTTTCAGAAATAAGCGGGCCCTTATTATCCAGACCTGTCCTATTTGAAGAATACACGATGTGAAACCCATTGTTATTTTTTAGTTTCGGTAAATTTTTTATGAATTTCTTTAACATTAGCTCCAATTCTTTTCGGTTTACTTTAAAATAATCCTTCAGCTTTATTCCATCCCTGGTGAGGCAATAGCAATTTGAGTCTTTTTCAATAAAATTGTTTTGTTCCATATGTTTAATTATATCATCCATGTCACCGTATTTTTTCTTTAAATTGTATAGGTTATCACCCGAGACCTGACTTCTGCTCAAAGCATCTAAAATATCCTCTATTTCCCTTATACTGTTAAAATGCTCAATTAAAGCGGCGGCTTCCCGGCGTATCTTATTATCGTAAGTGTTTGACCAATTCTGTCTGAGGTTGGAATCCGAATTTGTGGCGTAGGGTGACATATCTATGGGGTAGCTGCCTATCTCATTGAAGATTTTTTCCACTTTTCTTAATTCAATATTTTGCAATTGTATAACTTCTTCCACCTTATCTACCAGAAAAAACACCATATCAAGCCTGTCATCGGGAATTAAACCCGCCAGGTGGACATGGTTCAGATGGTCTTTTACAAGGCTTTCACTCAGACCATAGTTTAAACTACCGGAAAGCCTGCCGCCGCCGCTTCCGGTCTGAATATCTATATAATCAATAAAATTGTTCAAACCACTTTCTACCATGCTTTTTTTTAAGTATTCGGCAGCTTTTTTAATATCAATAGCAGCGATTTCGTGAAACAAATCTATATGGATGATTTCATTTTCATTAAACCGATTGTAAAAAACCCGTCCAGCATCGGAGTTCATTATTATATGCACTTCTTCCGGTTGATGCGGGTCTATGGTGTGAATTTTTCTGCTGACTACCGCGGTTTCCCCAATCCTTACCCCCCTGTGTTTCTCCAGTTCTGAGCGGAGTATTTCTACATGTATCACCTGCGGAGTTCCTCCTCTTTTTTTACATAATCCTTTAACTCCAGCTGCTTAATGGATAAAGCCTTTCCCGAAGGAGCCTTAATATCTATATTTTTAGGGTCAAATGAAAGTGGTCTGCTGCTTTTTCCGCCTGCAGAAGGCGAAAATTTATTTGTTAAATATGACATCATTTTTTCAACAGGATTAAAAAATCTATCCTGTAATTTCCTGGCATTCGCCCCGGTCTTTTCGTTGTTAGTTTTTTGCAAAATAGTTTTTTTTGATTCCGGGTCCAGGATTTTTACTACGGGTTCCGATTTTTTTTCAGCCTGACATCTTTTTTGTTCCAGATACTTCATAAGTTCATTTAAATTTTTAGCGTCCATCCTGTGGCGAAGGGCGAATCTTGACAAAAATATAATTTCTTCGATATCCGGAGATTTTCCCAGAAGTGCTCCCCTTATTCTCGCCCCCAGCATTATTGCTTCAATGCTTCTCAGGCTCTCCAGACCAAAATCCACATACATCGAAGCCAGTATGGCCTTTATTTCGTCAGAAATGGAAAAATCATTGATTATTGTTTGAGTTTGCCGGAATTTTTCTTTTTTAGCTTCTATCATTCCACTGTCGTAATTGTGTTCATTATTTCCATCCAATATCATCTTTAAAACACCTGTATCCAGTGGTCTTTCTACATTTACTGAAAAATCAAACCGGTCAGAAAGCTGTCTTCTTATATCTTCAAGAGGTCCCGGTTCTTCGTCGGGATTTGAAGCCGCCCAGATACTTACCTGAACGGGTATTACAACGGTGGGTAATCCTACTTCCTCTATTTGGATCCTACCGGGTTTTGTTCCCATGACATCCAGCAAGATATCCGCAAGTTCCGGAGCAGTATCTGCAATACGGTTTATCTCATCTACAAATATTATCCCTCTGTGAGCCCGGGGAATGGTTCCTAAAAGCAGCGCTGCTTCAGGGTTATCTCTTGAAGCTATTTTCTTGAGGTCGATGCTTCCAATCACCGTACCTTTTTTTGCAGATGGGGAAATTTCCAGAAAAGGCATATCGATTAATTCAATATCGAGGTTTTCTATTTCCTTTTTTGAAAGATTTCTGTGCTCAGGACAGTGCGGATTCAAAGGATCACAGTTATACACGCATCCCTTTATCCTTTCAATTTTTGGTAATATGTCTTTTGCTGCCCTGATAATGGTGGTTTTACCCGTACCTCGAAGTCCTTCGGCGTGAAAATGTACCGGCATATTTGCCAGAGTTCCGAGAATAGAAATATCAATCAAATCAAATAAAAAATTGTTGCCCGGGTGCCGTATTAGTTGAGAATAATTCTTCATACACATCCCTCTCTAAAAAATCCTGCTGTCATAACAATATTTTCTCCTAAAAGGATATTTTTAATAAAAAAAAAAGAGGCTACTCAGCCTCTTTTTCACCTAAAATTCTATTGACTTTTTCTTCTAGAATTTCAAGCCTGTGTTTAATCTCCTCTAAATCGGATTTTTTTACTATCTTCATTGATGAGATAACATTTTCCACCTGTTCCTGGACTTTCTGCTTTAATTTTTCTCTCTCTTCCTGCATTTTACTCAATAAGTTGTTTAAAGCATCTTTTCCGTCTTCTTTTGATAGTTCACCTTTTTTTACCAGTTCAGATATAATCTCTTCAGCTTTCTCTTTAGTAAGGGTGGCAAGACCTATGCCTGCATAAAACAGTTCTTTAAACATGATTTTTCACCTCTTTTAAGCTTTCGCTGCTCTGGGTTTTTGCCTCCACATGGCCCATAGCGGGCTTGCTATAAATATTGAAGAGTATGTTCCGCTAGCGATACCCACGATAAGCGCCAGGGTAAAATCCCTGATGGTTTCTCCGCCAAAAAGGAAAAGGGCTATAATAGTTATTAAGGTAGTCAATGAAGTATTTATAGACCTTGCAATGGTCTGAATAATACTCAAGTTTGCCACATCATTAAATGGCGTTTTCTTCATAAACCTCAGGTTTTCCCTGATCCTGTCAAATACCACTATAGTATCGTTTATTGAATAACCTACTATTGTCAGTATTACCGCAATAAAAGTGCTGTCTACAGGAATCCTCAAAATAGCATATAAACTTATTACCATCATTACGTCATGTACCAATGCCAGTATGGCAGCCACAGCCGATTTGAATTCAAACCTGAAGGTGATGTAAATGAGCATGCCGATGTTTGCTATAATCAGAGCAATAATAGCCTGTCTTTGAAGTTCTTTTCCGATTACGGCATCTACTTTTTCAGCCCTTATTAGTTCCAGATTGGCCCATTTTTGTTTTAAAGCTACTGTTATATCAGCCTGCTGTTCTTTCGTCAGCAGTACCGTTCTGATGATCAATTCCTGTCCCGTATCACCGGCTTTTTTGACATCATAGTCCTTCAAGTTAAACCTGGCCAAAACATCCCTTACATCCTGCAGGTTATAAGACTCATGGATATTGTATTGAAGAATGTTACCCCCGGTAAAATCTATGCCCCAGTTAAGGCCGTACAAAAAGATATTTACTAACCCTATAGCAATTATAGTAAAAGAAATTCCAAACCAGAGCCATTTTTTCTCCATTATTTTATATGTTTTCACTTTTATCACCTCTTATACACCATATAATTTTTTGTTGGTGAAGAGCTTTGCGTTTATCAAATTTACTAGAATTACTCTTGTAACAGTAATAGCCGTAAACATACTGGTGAGGATACCGATTATAAGTGTTACCGCAAAGCCTTTAATCGGCCCGGACCCAAAGTATAAAAGTACAACCCCGGCTATAATGGTAGTTACATTGGAGTCGATTATGGTGTTCAAGGCTCTGTGGAATCCAGCGTCGATGGCCGCTCTCAATGTCTTTCCATTTCTCAGTTCTTCCTTTAATCTTTCAAAAATCAATACATTAGCATCAACTGCCATACCTATAGAAAGAATAAATCCTGCAATACCCGGTAGGGTTAAAGTGGCTCCGATGGCTGTAAAAATTATTAAGACAAGCATCACATATACAAGGAGGGCAAAGTCCGCCACAAGACCGGGAATACGGTAATAAAACAACATGAATAATAATACCACAATAACGCCTATTTCTCCCGCTCTAATGCTCTTGCTCAGCGAGTCTGCTCCCAGCGTGGGGCCTATAGCCATAACCTGCCTCTGTTCCAGGTCCACAGGAAGAGCACCGGCCCGGATTAAAGTAGCCAGTTCTCCGGCTTTATCAATGCTGGGTAGCCCGGTAATTACCGCTTCGCCTCCTGTGATTACATCCTGAACGGTGGGAGCCGAAATAACCTGATTATCAAGTTTTATGGCAATTTGCTGATGTAAAAATTTAGAGGTTGCATCAGCGAATTTTTTTGCGCCTTTTGAGTCCAGCTTCAAGCTAACCATGGGTTCACTTTTATTTCCGTAAACTGCCTTTGCATCTCTCACATCGTCTCCGGTCAGAATTACCTTTCCGTCGGGGCCGACAAATTCCAGGGAAGCTGTTTTACCGATGATGTCTAGTGCCTTCTGAGAATCCTTGACACCGGGCAGTTCAACTCTAATCCTTATATCACCCTGTCTGGTGATGAGGGGCTCGGCCACACCCAACTGGTCAACCCTTCCCCTTATGACTTCCACTGCTCCGTTCATTTTTTCATTTGTTACGGCTTCCCCCGGTTTGGGCTTGGCCTCGAGCAGTACCGAAACGCCGCCCTGTAAATCAAGGCCCAGTTTAATGGCTTTTTTAATGGGAACAACTTTGTAGCCGGCCACCTGAAAACCAACAAGAAGCGAATAGGCTAAAAAGGCTGCCAAAATAACTGCGGCTACTATTTTGAGTATACTTTTAGTTTTTAAATCCATTTAGTCACTTCCCCCAATCTAAGCTTAATGCAGCTTTAATTATATCCCTGGATTTATAGGCTTGTCAATAATTTCGAAAGTTGCAATCATTCCCCGAAATACCATGTTATTAGGATATTATAAAATTAAAATCACATATAAAAAGGGCCTCTTTCAGGCCCGAATTATTTATCTTTTTGGCAAACCTGATTTGCTACTGTACAGGAAGTTTTGCATGCTGATTGGCATGAAGATTGACATTCTCCACAGCCTTTTTTTCCAACACTTTCACTGCAATTCAAATTTCCCTTATGTATTGTTACAATATGGCGCAATGTAAGCTCCTCCTTTTAATTTTTCTTAAAAGATTATAACATAAAATGGTACTAATGAAAAGATAAATTTAACAGGTTTGAAACCGTAACTAACCGATAACCCTTGCCGGTCTGACCAGTTCATGCGGGGGCCTCCCTACAGATTCACTCCCAGCACCCCTGCCAGTGCTCCTACAGCAAAGCCTAAAACTAAATCTATCACCGTACCCAAACCAAAAGACATCGAAGGCATGACAAAAAGTCCCAGTATTAAAAGTATAGCTACGTATAAGAATCCAATCAACCCTCCATGGAGCCAGCCAAGTTGTTCAATATCCCTGGTAGCGTTTATACCGCTTATTATTATACTCACCGCACTCAATACTATCACTACTGGAGGTATGATGTTTTCGGATATTTTAGTGAAATACAGTATTCCACCGAATATTAGAAACAAAACCAGTGTCAGCAAGTAAGCATTTAAAGTGCCCCGGGCAATTTTAATGTAATTTAGACCTTTTTTTATCTTGGAAGACTTCATAATAAATCGACCTCCTTTTTTTACTAATACTTTATTTACTAAAGGAGGTCGAATATGACAAAATTATTCGCTTTTTTCCGCTTTCTTTAAAACATTTCCTATAGCCGAGCGTGTCACCTTTATCTTTAGTTTGTCTCCAACTTCTAAAGTTATGACATCTTCCTTGATGTTAAGAATCCTACCGTAAATCCCGCCGATGGTGATAATATCATCACCTTCTTTTAAGCTGGCGAGCATATTTTTACGATCTTTTTCCCTTTTTTGCTGAGGCCTGATAATCAAAAAATAAAAGATCGCAAATATTAATATTAGTGGGCCAAATTGCTGCAGGAAAATAGCCGGATTCAAATTACGATCCCGCCCTTTCTCTTATATTTATAAATATTTAATTCTATACAAAAGTGAAAAATCCTTTTTTATACATTAAAATTCTTGTTTGTATCCGAAGCTTTCAAAAAACTCGTTTTTAAATTCCGACAGGTAGCCTCCCTCAATAGCCCTACGGATATCCTTCATGAGGTTTAATAAAAAATACAGGTTGTGGATTGTTGTAAGTCTTATTCCCAGCACTTCTTTGGCATTGATAAGGTGCCGTATATATGCCCTTGTATAATTTCTGCATACGTAGCAGTCACAGTCATGGTCCAGGGGCGAAAAATCCCTGGCATAAACGGCATTTCTAACAACAAGTTTGCCTTTTCTGGTGAACACGGTGCCGTTTCTGGCAATTCTGGTGGGCAGTACACAGTCAAACATGTCTATCCCCCTGAGCACACCCTCAAAAATTGCATCGGGAGAACCTACCCCCATTAAATATCTGGGCTTTTCCTCCGGCAGAAGAGGTACAGTATAATCCAGCACCTCATACATATTCTCCTTTGGTTCCCCCACGCTCAAACCTCCTATGGAGTATCCCTCGAAATCCAGAGAAACCAGGTCTTTTGCGCTTTCTTCCCTTAAATCTTTATATAGGCCTCCCTGCACAATCCCAAAGAGTGTTTGTTTGGGGTTTACGTGGGCTTTCTTACACCTTTCAGCCCATCGTGAGGTCCTCTGCACAGAGTTTTTTACATAATCGTAAGTTGCCGGATAGGGGATACACTCGTCAAAACTCATAATAATGTCTGCCCCAAGTGCATTTTGTATCTCTATGGAAGTTTCCGGACCTATAAAATGCAAAGAACCATCTATATGAGACCTGAATGTTACGCCTTCTTCCCTGATCTCCCTCAGTTCTCCCAGGCTAAATACCTGGTAACCACCGCTATCTGTCAGGATGGAACGATTCCAGTTCATGAATTTATGGAGACCGCCGGCCTCTTCCACTACTTTATGACCGGGCCTCAGGTAAAGGTGATAGGTATTGCCGAGGATAATCTTTGCGCCTATTTGCTCCAGTTCTTCAGGAGTCATGGTCTTTACGGTAGCCTGGGTGCCAACCGGCATAAAGACAGGTGTTTCAATGGTTCCATGGGGGGTCTGAAGTAAACCAAGCCTTGCTCTGCTGTTCTCTGCCTTTTTTAATACTTCAAACCTCAAAGCATATCATCCTTTTTTCTTGTTTTAGTTATTTTTACTTTTTTTATTAATTCATCTTCCATCGATAAAATCGAAATATCGGCATCGGCTACCCGCAACATTGTACCTATGGCAGGCTTTTCTCCATGTTCCATGCATAGTCGGGCTATAACGCCTCCGATGGTATTGCCTAAATCTTCAGGAATGTTTACATCGGCCAGTTCATTTACCTCTCTGGTCAACATCGCCGAATTTACTACAGTGCCCTCCTGAACAAAAAATTTGCCCGGAGTAAATACTTTATTGATGGCAAAAAGGCCTGCTATGGCCAGAATACCCAATAAAATATCCAGCATGTTTTTGGCTTCGATGATCATCTTTCTGGCAATGGCATAAAGTAAAACCTCGATAACGCTGGAAGGAGTATGCCTGACTAGCATTATAACCAGCTCAAGACCTATAACCAGGGTCAAAGTATGGCCTAAAAATGTCTGTAAAACATAAAACGTTTGCAAGGGTGGTGTACTATATATTATTTTAAAGTATCTGAAGAGATCTACAGAACCAGTAACCACTCCTGCTATGATAAACAGTGCCAGAGCCGCTTCAAGAACAAAAACGCCCTTTACGATTTTCTCGGAAATATTCCCCCTCATATAAAACACCCCCTTTATTTTATAAACATGGCATCTCCGAAGCTGTAAAACCTGTACCTTTTTTTAATCGCCTCCTCGTATGCCTTGAAAACTTTATCTTTACCGGCAAAAGCGCTAACCAACATGATAAGTGTAGATTCTGGCAAATGAAAATTGGTAATGAGTCCATCAATAACTTTAAATTTATATCCCGGGTAAATAAAAATGCCCGACCAGCCGCTTTGAGGTTTTACCCTTCCATCCCCGCTACCTACGGTTTCCAGAGTTCTGGTGGATGTCGTGCCCACAGCTATAATCCTGTGTCCATTTTCTTTGGTGTTGTTGATAATCTCAGCGGTTTCAGGACTTACCTCGTAATACTCCTCATGCATCCTGTGTTCTTCGATTTTTTGAACCTTTACAGGTCTGAAAGTTCCCAACCCCACATGAAGGGTTATAAATACAATACGAACTCGTTTTTGCCTTATTTTTTCAAGTAATTCCTTTGTAAAATGTAACCCTGCCGTCGGGGCCGCCGCCGAACCCGGTTCTCGGGCGTATACGGTCTGGTAGCATTCCCTGTCTTTCAATTTCTTTTTTATGTAAGGCGGCACCGGCATCTGGCCCAGTTCATCCAGCACCTGTTCAAAAATGCCCTCGTAAAAAAATTCTACAACCCTGCCTCCCGCATCCGTGTAGCCCAATACTTTTGCTTTTAGCCGACCATCTCCAAACACAAATTCAGAGCCTATTTTTGCTCTTTTCCCGGGCTTAACGAGAACTTCCCAGATATTTATCCCTGTCTTTTTCAATAAAACGAATTCTATTTTCCCTCCCGTATCTTGCCTGCTTCCGATCAATCTTGCCGGAATAACCCGCGTATCATTCAAAACAAGGCAGTCACCGGGATTCAGGTAATCCACTATATCCTCAAAAATTCTATGTTCTATATGTCCTGTTTCTCTATCCAGTACCAAAAGTCTCGATTTGGCTCTGTCTTTCAAAGGTTCCTGGGCAATAAGCTCCTGGGGCAAATAATAGTAAAATTCTTTTAGGTCCATACACTGCACTTCTTTCCACTACTTTATTTCAACATTTTTGTAATAGTGTTGCAAAATCTGTTTATAATTATACCCCTGCTCCGCCATACCTCTGGCTCCCCACTGGCTCATGCCTATGCCATGCCCCCATCCGCGGCCGGAAAATTCATATCCATCCCCAACTAAAGACACATTTTTAATATCGGTAAGGCCTGCCAGAAAAGCATCTTGACCTGACAGATTGAATAAACCCCTTCTGGAGATTATAGCCCTGTCTTTAATGGAAATTTTTTTCTCATAATCACTGCCGGATATTACAAAAAGGTTCGCACCACCACCCCGGATATCAAAAAGGGTGCTCTTTAATTGTAATACATTTCTGATCTCCGAACCGGATAAAATTTTATTTCCTGAGGTTCCCTGAATCATAATCTTTTTTATCCTTCCCGAAGATGTTTTTTCAATTACCGAAATACCTTCAATTTCTCCCAAAGAAGCGTCTATTTTCCCAACCTTTTCACCGATATCTTTAAGTGAAAAAGATGCATTCCATATGGAGTGGGGTGAGTCTCTGTCAAAGGAATCTTCTACCGGTTTAAGATAAGGTAAATCAAAACCGAATACATCCTTACTGTCTTCGGTAATACCTCCGCTGTCGGCATGGTATAAGGCCATGATAGGCTTGTTATTGTATAGGATATATTGGCCTTTTGTTTCATCTACTGCCTCGTTTGATACCATATTCTCCGCATCAAAACCCCCATAGGCCTGGTCCTGAGTGCTTCCACAAATATCAAATCCCAGCTTTTCCCATTTTGAAAGATTATATAGGGCATAAGTCCTGGAAGCTACAGCCTGGGCTTTTAAAGCTTCCTGAGGCCAATTTGAAGGCATTTCCAGGGGCACAACACCATAGAGATAGTCCTCTATTTCGAGTTCATTGACAGCGGTAATTTTTCTGTCCTGAGAAGGTAATATTTCTATTATTCCTCTGTACCTGCGCCCGTTCAGAGAAATGATCTTCTGCTCATTCGCGGGCGAAAAGTAAACCGGCCTTTCCATACTGACTGGCAGAATGACCTTTAATGATGCCGCCGTTACCACGACATATTTTTCTATATTACCCGGGCTGCCCTCCGGACCCTTTATCCATACAGACCATTTTCCATTGTAAAAAAGATAACCGTCCTTTTTTTTTGATGATAACTGGCTGACAATTTCCCAGGCTTCTTGTATGCTATTCAGGTTTTCTTTTACAGGCACATAATCTCCAGGAAGAACTCCTGCAATTTCTATATCGTTATCATCAATTTCAATAATCTGGTTAAAATCCCCATCCTGCTTGAACCCCAATATAAATCCGCTTTGAGAATTTAACTTATATGATTCCAGCGCTGATTTGTCGTAAAACAGCCCCACCCTTATAGGTTCCTTGAAAACCTGGTTCGCAGTGGCATATGCCTGGTTAAGATTTATAACTATTAAAAATATAGCAAGAATGAAAAAAAATCTTTTCAAAGTAATCAGACCCCCAAATTACTCTAGCTTCTAAAATATCTATGGATTTGCCGATTTCATTATATCATCCGAGAGCCCCGAAAGCTCTTCAATATTTTTAAGTTTATCAAAGAACTTTTCAGGGGCTTCAATACCGTTTATTACATCTTTTATGGATATTTTCCCCCACTGTTCATTATCGATTCTTATTCCTTCGTGCTGCGCTTCCAGAATAGCAGCCATTTTCCCGGGAGAAATATTTAATTCTTCGGCTCTTTTTCTCAACTTGTTGTCAATATGGATCATCTGCACTATTGATTCTATATTCCGTTTCATAAAAAGCTGTTTTACGTTTTCGGTAGTGTCATGGGCCAGTTCTTTATCCACAATATTTTTCCTTATGTCATCAAGTTTGACATTATCATTGATTGCCGAGGTAAACAGGACTATATTTTGTTTTTCCCTGCTGATATAACCTTCTTCGATGGCCTTTAAAACCAGTGTCTCAACAGCTTTAGCCAGGTCCATTCCGGTTATATTGACACCGGATAAAAGAGCTTTTCCATCTTCATCATAAGCTTTACTGCCTATAACTTTTTGCTTTGAATCCACAGCCAGTTCCAGACCGGGATTAATATCCATAGTGATATAAAGATATGGCTCTGCAACTACTTTAAGCATATTTAACAGTGAAATAACCACTAAAAATAAAATTGACGCCGCCGCCACCATGGTTTTTATACACGGCCTTCTGATTTCAAAATCGATTTCTGCCCCGATATCCACATCCTTATTGATTCTTAACTTTTTAAACTCACCTCCTGAAAAAAACACTATAACACCTTTTTCATCTTTAGCCATTACTATGCCTCTTTTTTTCAACTAAATCCCCCCAATTAGACTCAGACTCCCTTTATATATTCCAATAGATAAGGGAAATCTTCTACTAAAATTAAAGTCACTGCAATGATATATTTGCGGTGTCTTTCTATAGTCTTTCGGCTTATTTTCACTTTCTCCAGCATGGCATTTATTGGAAGTGTTTTATTTGTTAACAGGTGTTCTCTTAATTTTGAGTCAGCAGCAATCATTTGAGCCATTTTTATTGCCCTAATCCTCGCACCTTCCTGTTTTGGGCAGCTTTTTAGAAGGTCCGACAGTGCAATGCCATATTCTTTTAGGTGGTTATTGAATTCCTGCACCTCTTCTTTTCGCTCCATAGCACATGTTTTTTCCTCAAACTCGAAGTTTGCCCTCTCACTTTCTATAAAATCGGTTTTGCCGTCAGTTTCAGAACATATCACGCTCATTGGCACTTCCACAGTTCTTTTTTCTTTCCTGTAGTAGTCTATCAATCTGCGTTTGATTACAGTCTCGGAAAAACTGAAAAAAGCCCCTTTATGTGCGTCAAAAACCTCTATGGCCTCATTAAAAGCCATCAGCCCTATGCTGAGTTCTTCATCCACCCCTTCCTGTATAAATCTTCCGCAAATTTTTGATACAACCTTTATGATAAAGGGCTTGTAAGTTTCAATAAGCCGGTTCCTTTCCCCGATGTCATTTTTTGCACAGGAAATCCAGTTGTGAATTTCGATGTCGCTTTCCATCCTCACCCCTCTTCACCTCTCAATAAGATTCGTATTTGAAATACTAAACCTGTCCTTTCATTTCTGCGGTTTAGCCCTGCCAAGATGTTCGTAAGCCATATCCGAAACCATTCTGCCCCTTGAGGTTCTGAAAATATAGCCCTGTTGAATAAGGTAAGGTTCATAGATGTCTTCTATGGTGGAAGTTTCCTCATTAAGTGCCGCCGCTATGGAATCAATCCCCGCCGGGCCGCCGTTAAACTTATCAATGATGGTTAGAAGCAATCTCCTATCATTTTGATCAAGGCCGTGTAAATCTATATCAAGAAGTCTTAGACCTTCTTCAGCTACCGCCGAAGTAATCACACCATCAGCCTTTACCTGGGCATAATCCCTTATGCGCTTTAAGAGCCTATTAGCTATCCTGGGCGTTCCTCTAGAACACACAGCTATTCTCTCTGCAGCTTGAGTTTCAATATTTACATTCAGGATTTTTGCTGTTCTCATTAAAATATTCACTAGATCTTCTTTGTCATAAAATTCGAGCCTGAGGTTTACTCCAAACCTATCCCTCAAAGGGGAAGTAAGCTGCCCTGCCTTTGTGGTGGCTCCCACCAGAGTGAAGGGACTCAGGTTGATCCTCATAGACCTGGCGCTAGGTCCTTTCCCTATCATGATGTCCAGGGCAAAATCTTCCATAGCGGGATATAGAATTTCCTCTATACTTGGATGTAGGCGGTGTATTTCATCAATGAAAAGCAAATCCCTTTCGCCAAGATTGGTAAGAATCGCAGCCAGATCACCCGGACGCTCGATGGCGGGGCCTGAGGTAATCTTGATATTCACGCCCAGTTCGCGTGCGATGATATAGGCCAGAGTTGTCTTACCAAGGCCCGGGGGCCCGTATAAAAGCACGTGGTCCAGGGCTTCCTGCCTCATCAACGCAGCTCTGACGAAAATCTGCAGGTTCTCCTTTACCTGCTTTTGACCAATATATTCATTAAAACTTAAGGGCCGCAAATCCCTTTCAAATTCCAATTCCTCAAAACTTTTTAAAGCTGGGGATATGAACCTATCATTCACCTGCTATCATTCCCTTATCTGGAAAGTATTTTCAGAGTATTTTTCAAGATTTTTTCCATATTTTCATCTGCTGTACGACTTCCGGAATACTCTTCGAGTGCCATCTGAATTTCATTAGGATTAAATCCTAGTGTTTCCAGGGCTTGTTTTACCTGAAAAAGCACATTCAAATCAACATCCTTTTGCGGGTCTACCGGTAAATCTTTTATGCGGTCTTTTAAGTCGATGATGATTTTTTGAGCCGTTTTTTTGCCGATACCCGGCACCGCTGCAAGAGTTTTTATATCATCCGATAAAATAGCCGATTTCAATGCGGCAACATCCAGTATAGATAGGACAGACATACCCACTTTCATACCAATTCCCGGCACTCTAGTTAAAAGAATAAAAGCCTGCCTCTCTACGGTATCGTAAAATCCCAACAGGTCGATGGCGTCTTCTTTTAAAATCAAATGGGTATACAACTTTACTTGCGTGTTAAGCTGGCATTTTATACTGTTGTAAGTATGGATGGAAATGGTCAGTCTGTATCCTCGGCCCCCGGAATCAATAACAGCCTGATTTGGTTCGGCGGCAACCAATATACCTTTAATATAATCCAGCATTTTATGACCTCTCACCATTATTATTTATTACGCTCTGCAGTCTGAAGGAATTAATATGGCATAAAGCCACTGCCAGCGCATCGGCGGCATCATCGGGTTTGGGCAGTTCTTTTAAATTCAATAAAATTCTTGTCATTTCCTGAATCTGAATCTTTTCAGCCCTGCCGTAGCCAACCACAGCCTGTTTTACCTGCAGCGGCGTATACTCGAAAACTTCAATATTCATCAGGGAAGCTGCCAGAAGCGCTGCTCCGCGGGCCTGTCCCACAGTTATGATGGTCTTGGCATTTTTATTGAAAAAAAGCTCTTCCACCGCTATAGCTTCGGGACTATATTTTCGTATCAACTCCATATATCCATTAAATATATATTCTAATCTCTTTGGCATAGATATGCCGGAATTTGTCCTCAAAACTCCATATTCAATTACCGTATTTTTATAATTTTTGTTATTTACCAATCCATAACCACTTATGGCTATGCCTGGGTCTATTCCCATAATCAACATAAAATCACCCTTTAATGTTATTCTACATTAAAGGGTGATTTCCTTTTTTTATCTAATTTGACAGGTTAATTTGTTAAGCCTTCCCGTATTTTCAAAAATTCTTCCCTGCTATTTATGACTATTCCTTTTTCAAGCATGGCACGGTCTTCTTCCCGCAAAATTTCAGCCAGTATGTCGGTCTTTTCCACAACTTCGGATTGCGCTCCCGGTAAACCTCTAAAAAGCGTCACATAGCCGTCGTTTAAACCAATATAGTAGTGTTCATCACATATACCGTTGACCTGTTTTTTTAATATCACTTCATCCGGGGTAAAGCTTTCTACCTTCCATTCTCCCATCTCTTTTTCAAGCTGTTGTTTTGTAAAACCGGAAAACCTATCATCCAGAGGTCTTTCCTGCCTGGTCTCATGGCCGCATCCGGAATACAAAGTAATATAAATCATTTTGGCTCCGGGTTTTAATTTTATTTCCTGTATATTGCTTACATCCCTGTTATCGATATTTTCTGACCTGTTGATATCTATATGATGCTCTCTCAAGGAAATGAAAGTTTTAAAATATCCGAAACCGAAACCTACTACCATCAACATTATGAACAATATTAAATACCTAAATAATTTTTTAGGCATACTTATTCCTCCTCACTAACTCTTCGGAAAAATAGTATGCCCTAAGTATTGTAATAATATACAATATTATCTAATTTTTATTCCTCACTATCAGCCGGCTCGTAGTTGGTATAAACATTTTGCACATCATCATGATCTTCAAGAGCTTCCAGTAGCCGGTTGATACTCTCGCTTTCCTTGGCTGATAAGCTTAGAGTGGTCTTTGGCAAAAAGGTCACTTCAGCAGAGGAAATTTTTATATTGTTTTCTTCCAACGCCTTTTTTACTGTTTCATACTGTTCTGGGCTTGTAGTAATTTCAATGGAATCTTCCTGTTCCTCCACATCATCCGCTCCGGAATCAATGGCCACCATCATGATATTATCTACATCGGTATTTCCATCTTTTTCTATTATTATTAAGCCTTTTTATCAAACATCCATGCCACGCAGCCTGCTTCTCCCAGGTTGCCGCCATGTTTGTCAAATATATGTCTCAATTCCCCGGCTGTCCTGTTTCTGTTATCTGTCATAACATCCAGCAAAATCGCCGCACCTCCGGGGCCGTAACCCTCGTATATAATTTCTTCGTAATCGGCGCCGCCAAGTTCGCCGCTGCCCCGTTTTATAGCCCTCATAATATTTTCATTGGGCATGTTGGCTTCCTTGGCTTTTTCAATAATGTCCTTTAACCTGGAATTGGCGTTGGGATCCGGTCCGCCTTCCCGGGTAGCTACGATAATCATTTTGCTGAACTTAGTGTAGATTTTTCCTTTTTGAGCATCTACTTTGGCCTTTTTATGTTTAATATTTGCCCATTTTGAATGTCCTGACATGTATTCTCCCCCCCTTTTTTCATTATCTTATCGTAAAAATCCTTAATTATTTTAGCATAAAATATGATTATTGAAAAGAAGTTTCACATATAACCTTGATTTAACCATTTCATATTCGCCAAACCTGAAGTTATATTCATGATGAATTCTTTGAAATTAAGTGCGGAGTTTACCGGAACACATACTTTCATTAAAACATCCTGGCTGAAATTAATGTCGCTGATAAACAGGCCTTTCTGGTTTATTTCCCATTGAAGCTTGCCTAGCTGGTTGTAATCCACCTTCACTTCATATATATCATATTTTATCTTTTTAACTATTCCGGCCTCATTTAAACCCCCGGCAGCACTTTCACTGTATGCCCTTATCAAGCCGCCGGCGCCCAGGAGAATCCCTCCGAAATAACGTGTAACTACCACCAGAACATTTTTCAATGCTTTTGATTTTATAACCTCAAGAACAGGTTTACCTGCGGTTCCTGAAGGTTCACCATCATCGCTGAATTTTTGAGTTTCATCATTTAAACCAATGGTAAAAGCATAAACATTGTGAGTGGCATCCCAGTATTTTTTGCGAAGAGAGTCTATATATTTTTCCGCTTCATCCTGGTTTTCAACAGGCAAGACATTGGATATGAATTTTGATTTTTTTATTATTGTGGTATGCTGAGCCGGTCCCTTTATAGTAAAATACTCATCACTCATCATAAGAACCTCTTTGGAAAGCAATATAAATTTATTACTTTAATATTAATTACACTGATGAAATATGTCAAGGTAATCCGGGAGAGTATAATTTATCCTCCGGGCTTGCAGAACAGATAATTCCTTTAAAATATATTGTGGCATTAATCCCCTAAGCTACCAGGAACTAATGCCACATCTCATTTTTATTCAGTTTTTTGTTTTTCCTATTCTATCGTGAAAAATACATGGTTGCCAATAGTGGTAATATATGTCCTGGATCTCACCCATTGATCATTGGTTTTACCGGGGTTGAAAAACGTAGTAGCTCCTCCTGTAGGGTCATATCCAGCTATGGCATCCATAACAGCTCTTCTCGCAGTCTCATCAGGTGTCAGGTAAATTTGACCGTTTTCTACCGGGCTGTATTGATAGTAACCATCTACTACTTGAAAAATTATTCCCGGTATTGTCTTTGGATATTTTGGGTCTTTGAGCCTGTTCAATACCGTTGCAGCCACCGCTACTTGACCTGTATACGGCTCGCCTCTGGCTTCAGCATAAACCAGCCTTGCCAGAAGTTCGATATCCCTTTGAGAAAACCTTCCCGTGGTTCCTCGGTATGAAGAATGAACGTTCAATGCTCTAAATGTCTGGGGCCCTGCAATCCCGTCAGCCCACAAACCTCTAGAACTCTGAAACCTTTTAACGGCGGCTTCTGTCTTAGGCCCGAAAATCCCATCAACAAAACCTGCCCAAAATCCTAGTGTATTTAGTTGTTGCTGTAGTTGGGCAACATCATCTCCTGTTGAGCCCATCATTAGTGTTCGATCTCCGAGGCTGGCAGCCATGGCAACTGGTGTAAGTGTTGATAACAACACAAAAATCAGTAAAACCTTTGCAACAGTTTTTCTCATGGTTTCCCCTCCTTTAGTTTCAGAGACCGAAGAAGAGTTAGAAATATTATACCATGAGCTTTTTGGATTAACAAAATGCGTGTTCCGGCAAATGTACCCGTATTTTGTTTACAATAATTATATTATGTTATTATTTTTTTCACCCATATATAAACATGGTTTTACTCGTTAATTTATTATCATGGTTTGTATTTCATTTTAATCTAGTATTAACCTTTTTAACCATAAAAAAGGAACATCAAAGGAGAAACCTCCAGTTGTGAGGTAATGCAATATTTTTTTATAGCACATACTTTCCGGCGTTTGGGTCATAATCATGTAAAACGCTTTTAAAAATCTATCCTGCAGTCCTTTTTGAAATACATTCTTCTTATTTCCAAAATATATACTCAAAAAAGCCGACAATCTAAATTCACCCAAAAAAGTTTCATAACATCTTTTTTCATATTCCCTGCCATCTTTATTTTGATTTATCACATCTGCCAGTATTTCCGCACTCCTCAAGGCATAATAAATACCTTCCCCGGAAAAAGCGTCCACAAAACCTGCCGCATCACCCAGCAAAAAAATATGCCTGTCAGATATTTTTCTAAAACGGCCTCCGGCAGGCAAAAATGCTGCTTTAAATTTCAAATTTGATAAAATTGTTTTATCTTTTATTTTCCACTCCAGCAAATGTTCAAAAGCGCCTATTATCCGCTTACTATCGATGGCGGTTCCTCCAACACCCACATTACAATAGCCTTTCCCTGGGAAGCACCATCCAAGGCCAGCCAGGATATCGGGGAAATAAAATTCTACAGCGTTATCTCTTCTTTGTATTATGTATTTATCCGGTACCTGGACGGATAATGCAATACCCCGTTCCCACCAGGCCCATTGATTCCTAATATTTGATACTCTGGCGACTTTACTGTAATATCCATCAGCTCCTATTAGATAATCTGCATAAAAAACGCCTCTTGCGGTTTGAATTTTATAACCGCCGGATTCCAATACACAGTTTTCAAATATGCAATTATCTATAAATACAGCACCGGCTTCAATTGCTCTGTTAATTAAAAATTGGTCAAAGTCTTTACGTTTTACGACGATACCAAGGGGTATTTTGCTTTCCATGGATATTTCCTCACTTTCTCCCCGCAAGCATATACAATTTATACTATTAAAATTTATACCACTTTTTAAAAAATCATATCCGAGTATATTCATGGACTTTTGAGAAATTAAACCACCGCATACTTTTTCCCTGGGAAAACGACATCTGTCTATAATAAGTACTTTAAACCCTTTTTGGGCTAGATTCAATGCGCAAAAAGCTCCGGAAGGCCCGGCGCCTACGATAACAGCATCGTATGTCAAGCTCTCACCTTCAAAAATTTTTTCTCTGGCTTTACAGTTCATTGTATTTTCAATATATATTTTTGACAGGGTAAGCAGTCTTATTCAAATGAAAACTAAGTCTAATTGAAGCAATAAAAAAAGAGCTCCATGGCTCTATGCAAAAGCTATATAGCTTTTTCAATATTTTTAAGTTTATCATAAAGTAATTCGAGATCGCTCTTTTCTATTTCTGATTTATATACCTGGTTTAATTTATTTATCACAGTATTATACAGTAATTCTAAATCTCTGTCGGTCAACTTTTTAGGAGTGGATACTTGTTTTTCTGCTGCCAGTTCGAAACTCTGCTGCCAATCCGGAACAATTACATCCAGACTTAAGTTTTTTTCAAGCAGTCCTTTAAGTCTTTCAATACCTTCAATTTCACCATGAACCAAGAATACTTTTCGGGGAAGTTTTTTAAAGGAACCCACCCATTTTAACAAAGCCGGCTGGTCAGCATGGGCGGAAAATCCTTCAACATTATATATTTTTGCTTTTACAGCAATTTCCTCTCCATGTATCTTACTGTCTTTTGACCTTCTATTATCTGTCGGCCGAGAGTACCTTCAGCTTGAAAACCTACAAATAATACGGAAGATTCAGGCCTCCAAAGGTTGTGTTTTAAATGGTGTTTTATCCTTCCTGCTTCGCACATGCCGCTGGCCGAAATGATTATTGTACGTCCTCTGACTTCGTTTAATCTCATAGACTCTTCCTGAGTTCTGGCCATTTTGAGCTTTTTTAATATTATTGGCGATTGCCCTAATGTTTCATATGCTTTTTTTGTTTCTTCATCATAATATTGAACGCTTGTTTTGAATATCTCACTGGCTGATATTGCCAGCGGGCTGTCAATGTATATATCACAATCCGGCAACCTTCCTTCCTTTTCCAGAATCCCGAGATAATATAAAATATCCTGGGTCCTTTCAACTGCAAAGGCAGGAATAATGAGATTTCCTCCCCTCTCAAAAGTTTCTTCAATGATTTTTAGTAAAATTTCCTTTTTATCTCCTTTGTTTTCGTGAATTCTGTTTCCATAGGTTGATTCCATTATTAGGTAATCCGCATCATCTATATTGGTGGGGTCTTTTACAATTGGTTGATTATAGTTCCCCAGATCTCCCGAAAAAACAAGCTTAATTTTCTTTTCATTCTGCTTTATCCACATTTCAACAATGGCAGAACCCAGTATATGTCCGGCATCCTGCAATCTTATCGATACTGTGGGCGATAATTCTGTAACCAGTTCGTAATCCAATCCTTTAAATTGTAGCATCACCTTGCTTGCATCCAGGTGGTCATAAATAGGTTCCAAAATTTGTTTTCCGGCTCTTAGCAGCTTTCTATTTTTTCTTTCTATTTCCAGTTCTTGTATATGGCCACTATCCGGTAACATTATCGAACATAAGTCCATTGTTGCCTTAGTAGTTATTATAGGCCCCTTAAATCCTTTTTTCATAAGCTTTGGCAGTAATCCACTGTGATCGATGTGTGCATGCGTTAGAACCACATAATCTATTTCAGCAGGATTAAATAAAAAATCCCTATAGTTTCTTTCTTTTAATTCTTTTGGTCCCTGATACATTCCACAATCTATCAACAATTTTGTATCTTCAGTCTCTATCAGGTAACATGAACCTGTAACCGTTTTGCAAGCTCCGTAAAATGTCAGTTTCATACCGTTCACCTTTCAGATAAAATAAAAATGGCTCCCCGAGTAGGATTCGAACCTACGACCCTCCGGTTAACAGCCGGATGCTCTACCGCTGAGCTATCGAGGAACACATTAGTATAAATAATTTATATTTAATCCCGGCAGTGACCTACTCTCCCAGGGGATATCCCCAAGTACCATCGGCGCTGGAGGGCTTAACCTGTGTGTTCGGCATGGGAACCGGTGTTTCCCCTCCGCTATGACCACCGAGAAATCTTTTTTCAACAGAAGGTATTTTATCATGGATTTACTTAATTGTCAACTTGCACCTTCAAAATTGCACAGTGAAAGGTTTTGTTTTTGGTCAAGCCCTCGACCTATTAGTATCAGTCGGCTCAAGGCCTCACAGCCCTTACACCTCTGACCTATCGACCGGATAGTCCTTCCGGTGTCTTACTCCCTTTTAGGGATGGGATACCTTATCTTAGGGGGGGCTTCGCACTTAGATGCTTTCAGCGCTTATCCCTGCCGGACTTGGCTACTCAGCGGTGCCGTTGGCACGACAACTGATACACCATCGGTCCGTCCACCCCGGTCCTCTCGTACTAGGGGCAGCTCCCTTCAAGTATCCTACGCCCACGACGGATAGGGACCGAACTGTCTCACGACGTTCTGAACCCAGCTCGCGTGCCGCTTTAATGGGCGAACAGCCCAACCCTTGGAACCTACTTCAGCTCCAGGATGCGACGAGCCGACATCGAGGTGCCAAACCTCCCCGTCGATGTGGACTCTTGGGGGAGATCAGCCTGTTATCCCCAGGGTAGCTTTTATCCGTTGAGCGACGGCCCTTCCATCCAGTGCCGCCGGATCACTAAGCCCGTCTTTCGACCCTGCTCGAAGTGTCTTTCTCGCAGTCAGGCTACCTTATGCCTTTGCACTCAATGCGCGATTCCTAACCGCGCTGAGGTAACCTTTGGGCGCCTCCGTTACCTTTTAGGAGGCGACCGCCCCAGTCAAACTGCCCACCTGACTATGTCCCCCAGCCGGCTTACGGCCTTGGGGTTAGAACCTCAGTACCGAAAGAGTGGTATCCCAACGTCGGCTCCCCTGACCCTGACGAGCCAGGTTCTCTGCCTCCCACCTATCCTGTACATTCAGTGCCGAAATCCAATGTCAGGTTGCAGTAAAGCTCCATGGGGTCTTTCCGTCCAGTCGCGGGTAATGAGTATCTTCACTCATATTACAATTTCGCCGGGCCCCTCGTCAAGACAGCGCCCAAGTCGTTACGCCATTCGTGCGGGTCGGAACTTACCCGACAAGGAATTTCGCTACCTTAGGACCGTTATAGTTACGGCCGCCGTTCACTGGGGCTTCGGTTCTGACCTTCGCTTGCGCTAAGCCATCCCCTTAACCTTCCAGCACCGGGCAGGCGTCAGCCCCTATACGTCGGATTCCTCCTTAGCAGAGACCTGTGTTTTTGCTAAACAGTCGCTTGGGCCTCTTTGCTGCGACCCTTTCGCAAAAGATTGCTCTTCGCTACTCGGGCACCCCTTCTCCCGAAGTTACGGGGTCAGTTTGCCGAGTTCCTTAACGAGGGTTCTCCCGTTCGCCTTAGGATTCTCTCCTCACCTACCTGTGTCGGTTTGCAGTACGGGCACCCTTGACCTCGCTAGAGGCTTTTCTTGGCAGTTTGGGTTCGGCTGCTTCGGTACTTTTGTTCCCTCCCCATCACCCTTCAGCATCACCGGACGGATTTGCCTGTCCGGCTTGCCTTTGGGCTTGGACGCACTCTACCAACCGTGCGCTCAGCTTACCCTCCTGCGTCACCCCTTCACTCAATCGGTCTCGGGTGGCACTGGAATTTCCACCAGTTGTCCATCGCCTACGCATTCACAGCCTCGGCTTAGGCCCCGGCTTACCCTGAGCGGACGAACCTTCCTCAGGAATCCTTAGGCTTTCGGCGGGCAGGATTCTCACCTGCCTCTCGCTACTTATACCGACATTCTCTCTTCCTATCGGTCCACCATACTTTCCAGTACGACTTCTGCCCAATAGGAACGCTCCCCTACCCCTTTCAGAGGTCAGATGTCGGAAGTCAGATGTCAGTGTTTATTTCCATTTTTCTATGGTTTTGTATATTTGTTTTCTCAGTGTGATATATTCTTCTGTGAGTTTTTTGTGTGTTTCTTGTTCGTTGTTTGGCTCGCTAGTTCATATCTTTCGTATTCTGGGTATTTTTGTGTTAGTTTGTGTACTATTAGGCTGAGTTCATATGATTTTTGGTATATCTTTAGGTCTTTGTAGGTGTTTATTTTTCTCACCTCTGACTTCTCACATCCGACCTCTGAAAAGCCGCAGCTTCGGTGTAAACCTTGAGCCCCGTTACATTTTCGGCGCAGTACCGCTCGACCAGTGAGCTATTACGCACTCTTTGAATGAATGGCTGCTTCTAAGCCAACATCCTGGTTGTCTTCGTAGTACAACATCCTTTACCACTTAGGTTTACTTGGGGACCTTAGCTGACGGTCTGGGCTGTTTCCCTCTCGACTATGAAGCTTATCCCCCATAGTCTGACTCAAAGCTATTTCTTACCGGCATTCGGAGTTTGATAGGGTTCAGTAACCTTTTCGGCCCCTAGCCCATTCAGTGCTCTACCTCCGGTAAGGTCCTGCTTTGGCTAGCCCTAAAGCTATTTCGGGGAGAACCAGCTATCTCCGTGTTCGATTGGCATTTCACCCCTACCCACAGCTCATCCCATGACTTTTCAACGTCAACACGGTTCGGGCCTCCACGGAAGGTTAGTTCCGCTTCACCCTGGCCATGGGTAGATCACACGGTTTCGGGTCTACTGCATCAAACTTGTCGCCCTCTTCAGACTCGCTTTCGCTTCGGCTCCGGAGCTTTACTCCTTAACCTCGCTTGATACAGTAACTCGCCGGTCCGTTCTACAAAAAGTACGAGGTCGCTTGCGCTCCCTCCGTTTGTAGACACACGGTTTCAGGTGCTATTTCACTCCCCTCCCGGGGTGCTTTTCACCTTTCCCTCACGGTACTTGTTCTCTATCGGTCGTAAGTGGGTATTTAGCCTTGGGAGATGGTCCTCCCTGCTTCCCACGGGATTGGCGTGGCCCGTGGTACTCTGGATGTGTCAGGCGGGTCTTCCGGTTTCGCATACAGGGCTTTCACCTTCTGTGGCCCCGCTTTCCAGCGGTGTTCTGCTACCTTTGGCCTCGCCTTGCTCTCCCGTCCCAAGCTCGACACTCCTCAACCCCTTGCATGCAACGGTGACGGCCTTGCACATGCAAGGTTTGGGCTCTTCCCTTTTCGCTCGCCGCTACTTAGGGAATCGATGTTTCTTTCTTTTCCTCGGGGTACTTAGATGTTTCAGTTCCCCCGGTGTCGCTTCCCATACCTATGGATTCAGTACGGGATACCTCAGGTTCGCCTGAGGTGGGTTCCCCCATTCGGATATCCCCGGATCAATGCTTGCTTGCAGCTCCCCGGGGCGTTTCGCCGCTCGCTGCGTCCTTCGTCGCCCTCTTACGCCTAGGCATCCTCCGTGTGCCCTTGTTCGCTTGACCTTCGCGAAATTGTTTCTTCTTACCCTTCACTGTGCAGTTTTCAAGGTGCAATAAATGGTGGGCTTAGGTGGACTCGAACCACCGACCTCACGCTTATCAGGCGTGCGCTCTCACCTACTGAGCTATAAGCCCGTGTTCTCTGGTGGAGATGAGGAGATTCGAACTCCTGACCCCCTGCGTGCAAAGCAGGTGCTCTCCCAACTGAGCTACACCCCCATATAATTTTATTGTGGTCTCTCAAAACTAAACAGTGTTACACCCGGTCAATTTCTCCTTAGAAAGGAGGTGATCCAGCCGCACCTTCCGATACGGCTACCTTGTTACGACTTCACCCCAATCGCTGACCCCACCTTAGACGGTTTTCCCGGCTTCGGGTGTTGCCAACTTTCGTGGTGTGACGGGCGGTGTGTACAAGGCCCGGGAACGTATTCACCGCGGCATGCTGATCCGCGATTACTAGCGATTCCGCCTTCATGCAGGCGAGTTGCAGCCTGCAATCTGAACTGGGACCTGTTTTCAGGGGTTTGCTCAGGATCGCTCCTTCGCTTCCCGCTGTTCAGGCCATTGTAGCACGTGTGTGGCCCAGGCCATAAAGGGCATGATGATTTGACGTCATCCCCACCTTCCTCCGCATTGTCTGCGGCAGTCTACTTAGAGTGCCCACCTTTCGTGCTGGCAACTAAGTATAGGGGTTGCGCTCGTTGCGGGACTTAACCCAACATCTCACGACACGAGCTGACGACAACCATGCACCACCTGTGCAGGCTCCCTCGGTTTCCCTTGGGTCGATCCCCTTTCGGTTCTCTACTACCTGCATGTCAAGGCCTGGTAAGGTTCTTCGCGTTGCTTCGAATTAAACCACATGCTCCACCGCTTGTGCGGGCCCCCGTCAATTCCTTTGAGTTTCAACCTTGCGGCCGTACTCCCCAGGTGGGTCACTTATTGCGTTAGCTCCGGCACGGAGTGCTTGACCACACCCCACACCTAGTGACCATCGTTTACGGCTGGGACTACCGGGGTATCTAATCCCGTTCGCTCCCCCAGCTTTCGCGCCTCAGCGTCAGTTACAGGCCAGGAAGCCGCCTTCGCCACTGGTGTTCCTCCCGGTATCTACGCATTTCACCGCTACTCCGGGAATTCCACTTCCCTCTCCTGCACTCAAGTGATGCAGTTTTATCGGCAAGCCCGGAGTTGAGCCCCGGGTTTTTACCGATAACTTGCATCACCGCCTACACGCCCTTTACACCCAGTAATTCCGGACAACGCTCGCCCCCTACGTATTACCGCGGCTGCTGGCACGTAGTTAGCCGGGGCTTCCTCCTCGGGTACCGTCCTCTTCGTCCCCGATGACTGAGCTTTACAACCCGAAGGCCTTCTTCGCTCACGCGGCGTCGCTGCGTCAGGGTTTCCCCCATTGCGCAATATCCCCCACTGCTGCCTCCCGTAGGAGTCTGGGCCGTGTCGCAGTCCCAGTGTGGCCGGCCACCCTCTCAGGTCGGCTACCCATCGTTGCCTTGGTGGGCTGTTATCCCGCCAACTAGCTAATGGGCCGCAGGCCCATCCATCACCGCTTAGTCGCTTTCTTCACTTACCATGCGGTAAGTAAAGGTATCGGGTATTACCCCGGGTTTCCCCGAGCTATCCCCGTGTGATGGGTAGGTTGCCTACGTGTTACTCACCCGTCCGCCGCTGCATCGGGAAGTGAGAGGCGAGAAGTTTGATGTGGGTTTCGTTGAAATTGGCTTCGCCAATTTCTTCTATTCCCACTTCCTACTTCGCACTTCTCACTTCCCAACGCCGCTCGACTTGCATGTGTTAGGCACGCCGCCAGCGTTCGTCCTGAGCCAGGATCAAACTCTCATGTTTAATCTTAACGCTCTCTTTCGAGCTTTGATTTCTTGTTTGGGCTTTTTGCCTGTGGTTTTCTTGAAGTTCGATGTTCGTTGTTTGAGGTTCGATTAAGTCGGAATTGCCTTAAGGGCAATTCCTTCTATTCGAACTTCGAACTTCTAACTTCGTATTTCAGGCGTAACACTGTTCAGTTTTCAAAGACCACTCCTCAGTCACTCGAATTTTCTTTTCATAAGTGGCTGAGTTTATATTTTACTACTATTTTTATTTACTGTCAAGGGCATTTTTTCTTGTTTTTAGACCTGACAATTTGTAATTTTAACATGTTCTATGGTTGATGTCAACCTTGTTTTATTTTTTCTTGTTGAATCAACCAGCGAAAAATAATATACCATAAGCCGGAATTAACTTCAATTATTGTCGAACGTCTTTATAAAATGTCTAATGCATTATCCTCAAAAAATCTTAATATAGCTCTTTTTTTCATCTAAATTTAACATTTCTATTTGAAATCAAGAATTGCCTGCGGAACATTTCCGACTATGATGGTTTCGGCAATGGGAACATCAGTCTTTACAACCATATTTGAACTTAAAAAAGGCTGCACGATTTTTATTTCAGCATTGATGTCAAGCATAATACGGTGTCTTGTCTGATTTATTCCCGCCTCCTCAAAAGCCTCGGTGGTATTAACGTAAACTGTTCCTACGGGGTATAACGACACTTTTATCGCGGGGCCAAAATTAGCCAGAATTTTGCTGCCTGTTATCATACCCAGCGGAATTTTTATTCCATCCATTGTTATGTCTTGAAGTGTTTTTACTACTTCAAGGGTGGTTTCCGTTTCCAAACGGTTTATTTCAATGGTATTCACCTGGATTAAAGTTATCTGGCCGCTGGCATTTTTATGAATGGTAATGAGGTCTTTATACTGTATATTATTAGTTATTTTATCCTTTACAGCTCTATTAATTGCCTCTGTTGCAAGTATTCTAGCCCTCGCTTCCGCTATGGCAAAGATACTAGGGGATAGTTGTTTTTCAATAAATATAAAAATACCTAAAGAAATAAAAATAAGTGTAATCATTATTGCATAGAGATTTATCAAACCATATCGTTTATAACGTAAGTAAAATCTTTTTCTAAACACAAAAATTCCCCTCCTAGTCATTTTATGCAGGGAGGGGATAATTTGTGAAAGATTATGTTCCTTTTGTACTGATAAATTTTCTCTCGCCAGTCTCATTTTTGCATCTCTCGGATGTACTACATTATTTTTCAGGTCTTGTTTTATTTTCTTTATTTCGTTTACAGTGATTTACGAAGTTCAAACAATTAAAATTTCCCTTATGATTTGTATTGTGGTATAATATTTAAGCAAGAGGTCAAACCAGGGAGGTAGACTATGGCTAAACATAAACTGAAAATATTTTCTTTTAGGAACATAATGCTTACTATTCTTGCTATATTGTTTGTTGGCTTTGGGGCAGGCCTGGGTTTGTTCTTTTCCTATATAAAAGATGCCCCTGCATTTGATCCAAATAAGTTAAAACCCAGTGAAACATCTTTTGTCTACGATAAAGACGGCAAAGAAATTGCAGAACTTCACGGAGAACAAAATAGGATTCCGGTAAGCATTGACAAGGTTCCCGATTCTTTAAAAAATGCCTTTATTGCCATTGAAGACCAGTATTTCTACCAGCATAAAGGTATTAATGTTCGCTCCATTCTTGGGGCTTTATGGGCAGATATTATGCATGGTAGCTATCACCGGGGCGCCAGTACCATAACCCAACAGTTGGTAAAGAATGCTTTTCTGAGTCCTGAAAAAACCCCTAAACGCAAGGCTCAGGAGGCATGGCTTGCTATACAATTAGAAAGACACTACACCAAAAATAAAATACTGGAATTCTATTTAAATCAAATATATTTTGGCCATTCAGCCTACGGGGTAGAATCGGCCGCAGAGATTTATTTTGGAAAAAGTGTCGACCAATTAGACCTGGCAGAATCTGCAATGCTGGCGGGTATCCCAAAAAGTCCTTCCATCTATTCTCCGTATTTGAATTTTGATAAGGCCAAAGAACGCCAGGAGATAGTGCTGAACGCCATGGTAGAACGAAACTTTATAACCCGCGAACAAGCCGAAATGGCCAAAAAGGAAAAAATTAAACTGGTAGGACTAAAAAATGCAAAAGCCGATTACAAAGCTCCTTTTTTTACAGACTATGTAATACAGGAACTGGCAGCGCAATTGCAGAAGGAATTCGGTATAACTGAAGATGAGGCTTATAATAAAATTTATAATGAGGGCTTGAAGATATACACCACCGTTGATATGAAGATACAGGAAACGGCAGAGAAAGCATTGTCGGACCCCAAAAATTATCCCTATTCCAAAGAGGATAAGAATGGAGTTCCTCAACCTCAAGCCGCAGCCGTTGTCATAGACCCTCATACCGGATATATTAAGGCAATGGTCGGTGGAAGGGAACATCAGCAGAAACTCGGCTTCAATAGGGCTTCCCAGGCATTCAGGCAGCCCGGTTCTGCTTTTAAACCCATTGCAGTATATACCGCAGCCATAGACATGGGTTATACCGCTGCCACCGTAATTGATGATTCTCCGGTTTCTTACCCCTCCGGTTCTGGAAAAGCGTGGACCCCCGAAAACTATACCAATGATTACAAAGGTTTAACAACCATTAGAACAGCCATTACCAACTCCGTCAATGTGGTGGCCGTTAAGGTTTTAAAAAATATCGGTATAGACAGAGGCATAGAATATGCCCAAAAGCTTGGTATTAAAGACCTTGTACTATCCGGAAGAAAAAATGACCGCCAGTTGACCATTGCCCTAGGAGGCCTGACTAAAGGAGTAACGCCGCTGGAGCTGGCTTCAGCTTATGGGACTTTAGCCAATCAAGGTGTTCATATCGAGCCCGTGGCTATATTGAAAGTTATTGATAAAAACGGCAGGACATTGATTGAAAATAAGCCAGACCAGTGGTCTGCCGTAAGCAAACAGGTGGCCTTTATTGTCACTGATATGCTGAGAAGCGTTGTGATCGAAGGGACGGGTAAAAGGCTTGCAAGTTTACCATTCCCGGTGGCCGGGAAAACCGGTACTACCTCTGACAGCAAGGATGTATGGTTTGTGGGATATACTCCACAGCTTGTAGCAGCGGTCTGGATGGGACATGACGAACCTACACCCATGTCTCACGTGGCAGGAGGCTATCAACCTGCTCTTATGTGGAAACAGATCATGACCGTAGCCCAAAAGGACCTGCCGGTTCAAAACTTCTCAAAACCCGATGGAATCGTGGGACCAATAAATGTCTGTGTGGATTCAGGAAAGATCCCCACCGAACTATGCTATAAAGACCCGCGGGTCCAAGGGTCCGGGGAGAATATTTTATAAAGGGGACGGAACCCACATCTTTTTGTGATGTTCATGTAGAAAAACAAATTGATGTTTCGACAGGTTTGCTGGCAACGCCTTACTGCCCGCCTGAGCTGGTACAGACCAGGGTATTTATTCAAAGACCTGAACCCTATACTGTATCACCGAAGGGCCAAATACCCCTTGATGCAAAATATGAAGCTCCTTTTGAATACTGTAACATTCATGGCCCCGGTGAAGCTCCTGGCAATTTTCAACCACCGGACCTGAACACCTGGAATCCAGGAAACACACAAGAAAATCCGCAGACACCCTAGTAATTTATCCTAAAAATAAAAAAAGAGGGAAGGAGAATAAAACCCTCTTTTTTATTTTACTTGCTTTTTAAAAACTCATCGGAGTCTATCACACGGATGCCATTTTGGAATAAATAAGCGGCAGTAACACCCATTCCTTCTTTTAATACCCCTTTGAAACTTCCATCATAAATTTCACAGCATCCGCAAGATGGACTCTTGGATTTTAAAATCGCCTTTTTGGCACCTATTATCCTCGCGAGTTTAAGAGCTTCCTTTGCGCCGGTCAGAAAGCTACAGGTTACATCCTTTCCTTCGGATGTCACCACTCTTGCTTTACCTTTGATTACATCCAGCCCATCTCCCCCCTGGATTTCGGCTGGAGTTCTTGGGGTCGATAAACCCCCGACCTGTTCGGGACATAAGGGTACTGCTTTATTTTCCTTTACAAGTTTTTCAAAAACCTCGTGGTAATTATTATCGCCATTATATTTACAGTTCATTCCGGCAAGACATGCGCTTATCAAATACATTATTTGAATTCCACCACCGTAACTCCCAGGCCGCCTTCATCCATATTCCCAGGCCTGAAATGTTTTACTTCGGACTTCTTTCTCAGCATATCCTGAATACCCTGCCTCAAGACTCCTGTGCCCTTTCCGTGAATCAAATACACACTGGACATGCCGGCTAAATACGCATCATCCAGATATTTGTCCACTTTGAGCAAGGCTTCATCAAGAGTTAATCCCCTTAGGTCTATCTGGTTTGATACATTTCTGGCTTTTTCCATGGCAATAGAGGTATACCTTGACCTTTGACCCGTAAACTTTTCCTCAAATATTTTTATAAGGCTTTTCAGGGGGACATTAATTTTCATTATTCCTACCTGGAGCTGGGCGGTTTTTGTCACCTCATCTATGGAAATAATATGACCTTCCTGGTTTAAGCCGGCAATTTTGACTTTTTCACCGGGTTTCAAGGGTTCATCCGGTTTTTGATGGACAGTTTCCAGTATCTGACCTTCGGAACCTTTGAGGGATTTACCGGCTTCTCGAAGCCAGGCTCTGGTGGTTTCAATAGCTTTGTCGCGGATTTGTTTTGTGTCTTTTTCATCCACCTCTTTCAGGCGGGCTATTATTTGCTCTGCTTCGCTTTCCACTTTTTCAAGCATGGTTCTGGCTTTTTCTCTCGCTTTTTCCAGAATCTTCTCATGCTGCTGTCGGACCTTCTCTCTCTCTTCTTCTAGTTTCTCCAGTTTTTTTAAGTACTGCCTCCTGAGGGAATTAAGTTCTTCTTTCTCCTCCTCGGCTTTGTTTTTTTCCTGTTCGATATGCCTTAATAGTTCTTCCATTTTTAAATTCTCAGCCGCCAGGAGGCCTCTGGCCGAATCAATAATGCCCTGTTTCAGGCCAAGCCTTTGGGCTATTTCAAAGGCGTTGCTTTTTCCCGGAATACCTATGGTAAGCCTGTAGGTGGGACTTAATGTCCTCACATCAAATTCAACGCTGGCGTTTTCAATTCCCTCCGTAGAATATGCGAAGGCCTTAAGTTCGCTGTAATGGGTGGTGGCAATGACCCTCGAGCCCTTTTCATAAAAGTAAGTCAGAATAGCCATGGCCAGGGCTGCTCCTTCGGTAGGGTCCGTTCCTGCTCCAAGCTCATCAAGTAAAACAAGGCAGTTATTTGAGGCTTTTTCTACGATTTTCTTTATATTTTTAAGATGTGATGAAAATGTACTCAAGCTTTGTTCAATGCTCTGCTCATCACCGATATCTGCAAACACCTCATCAAATACCGCCAGCTGGGTACCTTCCTCCGCGGGTACATGAAGACCCGATTGACTCATTAAGGCCATAAGGCCCACGGTTTTCAGGGAAACAGTTTTTCCGCCGGTATTGGGACCTGTTATTACCAGAATGGAAAATTTATCTCCTAAAAATATATCGATAGGAACTACTTTCCCCTTTAATAATGGATGCCTTCCTTTAATTATATTGATATAACCTCTAGTATTAAATAGCGGCTCCACTCCCTTGATGTCCACACTGTAACCGGCCTTAGCCATGATGAAGTCCAGATTAATAAGCCCATTTAAAGTATCGGACAAAAAATCATGATTCTCCTGTATCTTTAAGGTAAACTCCCGTAGAATCCTTTCTATTTCTTTTTTCTCTTCGGTTTCCAATTGTCTGAGCTCATTATTCATCTGCAAAACCGGCATGGGTTCGATGTATAAAGTTGAACCGCTGGAAGATTGGTCATGGACCACACCGGGAATGGAACCCTTGAATTCCAGTTTTACAGGAATTACATATCTATCTTTTCGTACGGTGACTATGGGTTCCTGCAACACTTTTTGATACTGGGGGGAATTTACAATACTCTCCAATTTTTCCCTTATCCTCTGGGTCAAAACTCTTTTTTGCCTTCTTATGGCTGTGAGTTTCTGGCTGGCACTATCAGCAATTTCATCCTCGCTTAATATTGCTCTTTCGATTTTTTCTTCAATAGATTGAAATGAATGAAGGCCCTGTATAATTTCATCAAGTATACTGCAGTGCTCGGGTTTTTTCTCGGACCACAGGGCTTTTATGAGCCGGGAAGCCCGCATGGTGGATGCAATGTCCAGCAGGTCCTTTGGGGAAAGTACTGAACCCAACTTTGCAAGCCGAAGAGAATTTCTGATATCCCTTAGTCCTTCCAATGGCATATGAATACCGCTTTTCAGTATATTAACTCCTTCACTGGTTTCCTGTTGCAACTTTTTTACCTGCAGTTCATCGCTGCTAGGTTCCAGGTCATAAATAAGCTGCTTCGCCATGGGCGAAAGGGCGTATTCACTTAAAATCTTTTTTATTTTATCAAATTCAAGAACGGTTTCTACTCTGTTATTCATCCCATCACCTTATTATAAAACTCCTCTGAAATAATGGCCATGGGTGAAATCCGGGGTTATTTCAGACTCGTCTATTTCTTGTGCTTTATTTGCCGCTTTTACATAAGCTGATACTACATAATGAACCCTTTCCGGCGTCTCATCGGTAAGATATAGTTGTGCAACGCTTATCTCTGATTGGCTTATCTGGTCTAAATAATTGATCATACAGAGTTCATCACAGTTGTATATATGGGTTCTTCCGTTTTCATCTACCTTCACGGGAAATACTTTCCCAATTCTATCTTTGAGCCCGAAAACCTCTTCACCTTTTTTAACATTGGATTTTATCAAATTGTGTTCACTTATCATAAGGGGTATTTTACCCTGGACGATACATTCTTTTTCCACTCTACTCTTCATCTGTTTTATCTGACTCAGGGTAAGTTCGGTTGAAAGTACAACTCTGTTCGCACCCAGTGTTTCCAGCAGATTTAAACTTAGGGAATTAAACACATTCAGGGAAAAATCCGCTACTGTTTCAAATCCTCGCTCTTTGGCTTCATTTAAAACTCCCAGATTCCCCGCCAGAACGCCTTTCACCCCGTTTTTCTTAAGTTCACCCAGCAGGGAACTCAGCAGTTTCATTTTGTCGTTTTTGATTATTCTGGGGAAAACCAGATAAAATTTCCGTCCATTATTTTTGGCAGACTCATACGATTCTTTATAAGAGGAAAAAGTGACAGAAAGGTCTTCACCACCATAATAGATTATCTCTGCTCCGGCGAAAATGGCAGCTTTAGCTGCTTCGGGGCTGTTTACACGGACACTGAATTTTAATCCTGTATACGGATGAGCCGTTTCTTTTTCAAAATCATAGACATTTTTAAGATTTTCCTTCCAGTTTCCTGGAGGAGTTAATTTTATATGAGCTTTGATTCTCTGCTGTTCAATATCCTCGATAGCACGTCTGCGTAGCTCATTTATTACACTAAAGGGCACCATCACATCATCATCTATCCGAGCGGTAAATTTTCTCAATTTGAACACTGTATTTCCGAGCCGGTCAATCTGTTCTCTTAACTCTCTTTGTTCAAGAGGCTTTTTTTCTGCTTTTTCCGTAATAAAATCAGCTTTTTGAGTCGATATATTACCGTCCTCGTCCACAACCTTTATTTGCATGGGACTGCCTTTTTTGATGGCAACTTCAATATCTACAGGTATCTTCTTTTCGAGTTTTAGATTCCGGTAAGTCTCTTTTAGTTGTTCTATAAGTGTAATATCGGATGTCTTATAGACGGGCGTACCTTTTGGCAGGGATTTCTTTGTCTTTATTTCTATAAGGGTGCCTGCACCTGCTTCTTTTGCCTCTTTATTGTTGGCAAAAAACCTCGTCACCGTATAGCCGAAGCTATCATCTCCTCTAAAATCAACCCCGTCTCCTACCCGTAGGGTATCTTCCAGCAGGATTTGGGTCATTCCGCTTTTGGGATTGAATCCTGTCACTTTACCCAGAAAAATACCTTTGTTTCTTGGACAGTCTATACTCATGAGCTCGGAACCGGGATTTTTAAAATAATATCCAGTAGTAAAATCCCGATTAAATATTTGCGCCAGCCTTTTTTTATCTTCGAATTCAATTTTAAATTTTTCGGGATTTTCAAAAAAACTATCAACGGCTTTTCTGTAGAGGGCGGTAACCTGTGCCACATACTCCGGCCTTTTTAATCGGCCTTCTATTTTGAAAGAATCAATTCCCGCTTCTATGAGCCTGGGTAAATATTCTATCATATTGAGGTCTCGGGGACTTAAAAAGTGAAGCTTGCGAGTTAAAGGCCTGGCTTCTTTATCTACTATAGTATATGGCAGGCGGCATGGTTGGGCGCACTGCCCACGGTTGCCGCTTCTTGCTCCGATAAAGCTGCTCATCAGGCACTGGCCTGAATAACAAAAACACAGGGCACCGTGTACAAAGGTCTCTACTTTCAAGCCTGTATTTCGCTTTATTTCCTTAATATCATCCAGTGAAAGTTCACGGGCGAGTACAATCCTGTCAAAGTTCATTTCTTTGAGCACTCTGGCGCTTTCCAGATTGTGTATGGTCATCTGGGTGCTGGCATGAAGTTCCATTTCCTTAAAATTCTTTTTTATAAAAAAGCCCAGACCAAGGTCCTGGACTATTATGCCATCCACGCCTATTGAATATAGAAAATCAATAAAATTTCCCGCTTCCTCCATTTCCCGGTCGGACAAAAGGATGTTTACCGTAACGTAAATATTTACCCCTTTGAGGTGAGCATATTCACAGGCAGCTTTTAATTCATCCCTGTCAAAATTGACCGCCCCCTTCCTGGCGTTGAATTCCTTTCCGCCAAGATAAACCGCATCGGCTCCATTTTCTACGGCGGCCTTCAAAGCTTCAAAACTACCCGCAGGTGACAATATTTCCGGTGCCTTCACCTGGCACTCAACTCCTTTAAAAGTTTATCCAGAGGTAAGGTATTTAACACATCATCTTTTTCCAGCCATGCCCGGCGGGCATTCCAGACGCCATAACGCATATCTTTCAGGCCTTCTTTTTCATGAGCGTCAGTATCGATAGAAATTTTAACCCCCATTTCCTTGGCTCTATTTGCCATTATATCATTCAAATCCAGGCGGTCGGGGGAGGAATTTATTTCCAGAATAGTATGTGTCTCGGCGGCAGCTTTTAAAATTAAATCCAGGTCAATGTCGTAAGGGTCGCGCTTCCCAAGCATTCGCCCCGTGGGGTGGGCAATAATGTCCACATGAGGATTTTCACAGGCAGAAATAATACGCCTGGTAAGTTTATCGCGGTCTTGCTTGAAACCAGTGTGAATAGAAGCCACCACCACATCCAGTTCTTTCAAAATGTCATCATCAAAATCCATGATTTCATTGGAAAGAATATCCACTTCGATGCCGGTAAGAATCCTGATGCCTTCAATTTCTTTATTTAATTTCTTTATAATATCTATCTGTTCTTTCAACCGCTTTTCATCAAGGCCCCGGGCTACTTTCAGGGATTTGGAGTGGTCGGTTATAGCTATATATTCATAGCCTAAGGCTTTCGCGGCATCGGCCATGGCTTCTATCGAACTGATACCATCGCTCCAGTCAGTGTGGACATGAAGGTCTCCCCTGATGTCTTCCCATTCCAAAACCCTTGGGAGCCTCCCCTCCATGGCCGCTTCTATTTCACCTCTGTCTTCCCGGAGTTCCGGTATTATATATGGTATTTCTAAATAATGATAAAGCTTTTTTTCGCTGTCAGGGTAAAACGCTTTCCCGCTTTGCTCTTCGTAGATGCAGTATTCATTCAACTTGAAACCCTTCTTTCGGGCGATGCTTCTGAGTTTGGTGTTGTGGTCCTTGCTTCCTGTAAAATATTGCAGGGCACAGTGGAATGAACGGGGTTCCACCACCCTTAGGTCTACCTGAATCCCCAGGTCTAGCCTGACGCTGGCTTTGGTGGAGCCTTTAGCCAGAACCTCATTTACTCTGGGGAGCCGCAAAAATCCCTGGATAACATCTTCGGGCTGGTCTGAAGATGCCAGAATATCTATGTCCCCTATCAATTCCTTCCTCCGCCTCAGGCTCCCGGTTATTTCAATGTTTTGGATCTCGGTCATGGTTTTTAACATGGCCACCATGTCTTCAGCCACAACAAGACCTGTGGACAGCAGGGTTTTACCCGCTTCGCCTTTGAACATTTTTATGCCCTTCAATATGGTCTCTTCCGTCTTGACACCCATGCCTGGCAGCACTCTTAGCTGATGGGATTTGGCCGCTTGTTCCAGTTCATCGATGGATGAAATACGGAGGGTATCATAAATAACCTTGATTTTTTTAGCGCCAAGGCCGGGAATCCGGAGCATTTCCACAAGACCCCGGGGAAACTCCTTTTTTAATTCCTCGTAAAAGCGGCAGGTGCCTGTTTTTAATATCTCCTGGATTTTTTCCGACAGTGCCCTTCCTATTCCCTCTATTTCTTCAAGAGGAGCTTGTTTCATAATATCCTGGATATCGGCCGGCAGATTGCCTATAACATGGGCAGCCTTACGGTAGGCTCGAACTTTAAAAAAATTCTCCCCCTTAATTTCCAGCATATCTGCTATGTCGGAAAATATGAAGGCTATCTCGAAATTTTTCATGTCCAGCTTCAACCTTTCGGATTTTCACTTTCCAGCATGTTCAAAAATTCATCGTACTCCTGTTTTAATTTGAACAATTCATCGGTTATATTTAGAGCGGCCAGGACCGCTATCCTGGCCGCATTTAAATGTGGATGGCTCCGGGATAGATCTGTCATCTTTTTATCGACATAAGAAGCTACCTGCCTGATGTATTCATCAGGAACAGCTCCTTTTATATAATAATCCTCCCCATTAATGTTGACTTTGATTCTATTTATTTTTTCAGGAGCCTTCTCCATCCCCAACACCCCTACACTATTATATCTCATTTTTTCAGTGGTTACAAATATATCCAGTGCATTTATTCCCTCAGGGTTCCATTAAATTTCTCCACAAGCTTTGTCCTTACCCTGTCGTGGACTGCGTTTACTTCCTCATCTGTCAACGTCCGATCTTTCGCCCGATAGGTAATAGAAAAAGCCATGCTCTTAAACCCCCTTTGAATCTGGTCACCCCTGTATATATCGAAGAGCTCTACATTCTCCACCAGCTCGCCCCCGGCTTCTTTTATAACCTGAATGATATCTCTCGCCGGCACCCTATCTTCTACTATAATTGCCAGATCTCTATCTGAAGCCGGAAATCTCGGCAGAGCGCTGAACTTGATATCAGTGGAAGCTTTTTTAATCAAAAGGTCCATGTCAAGTTGGGCAATATACACCCTTGTGTCTATATCATAATTTTCCAGGACATCCGGATGGATTTCTCCCACTATGCCCAGTTCCTCTTCATCAATCATAACCCTTGCACAGCGGCCCGGGTGAAAGGCGAAATGTTGATATTGCTCAAAAGTATAGTGCTCAATCCTTAGTTTTGCAAACAATGTTTCTATGGTTTTTTTCAGTTCGTAAAAATCCAGAACCTTACCGCTAAGCCCTATAGCCAGTTTCTTGCTTTCATGGGGCAGTTCCGTCAGAGGCAGTTCTTTTGGAATATACACAGAGCCGGTTTCAAACAGCCTTATTTCCTCTATCTTTTGATTCAGGTTATAGCCCACCACATCCAGCATGTTGGGAATCAGGGTGGTCCTCATGACGCTCTGTTCTTCTCCCAGAGGGTTCATCAGGGTTATTACCTGTCTCAAAGGACTATCACTCGGCGTATTTATCCTATCGAATACCCCCGGACTCACAAAGGAATAAGTATATATCTCCGAATAACCGTGGCCTGTTAAAACCTGTTTGATAGTATCAGCCAGCTTTTGAGAGGTTTGCAGTCTGCCCTGGGTGACATCCCCCTGGGGCAAAGTGGATGGCAGCCTGTCATAACCATAAATTCTTCCTACTTCTTCCACCAGGTCCGCTTCTTTTGCAATATCGGCCCTGAAGGTGGGTATGAGGGCAAACATACCGTCGGGGGTTTTTTGTATTTTTATCTCCAGACGTTCCAGAATATCTATCATTTCACTCTCCGGAATTTTTGTGCCCAGGGCACGGTTTATCCTCTCAGGCCGAAAAACAATTTTCCCAGGATTTACCTTTTCCGGGTAAACATCAATGTAACCTTTTACCACTTTGCCTGCTCCCAGTTCTTCTATGAGCTGGCATGCCCTATCTGCCGCTGTAGAACATATATTGGGGTCCAATCCCTTTTCAAACCTCATAGAAGCCTCGGACCTAAGTCCTAGTTTTCTGGAAGTCCTTCTTATACTGGGGCCGGCAAAATTCGCCGATTCCAGCAATATACATTTTGTAGATGGGCCTATTTCGGATTCTTCTCCACCCATGACCCCCGCTATAGCTACGGGTTTATTTATATCGGCAATCACCAGCATATCGCTGGATAATGTCCTGGCCACTCCATCCAGGGTAACCATGTTTTCGGAATCCCTGCCCCTTCTCACGATTATTGAATGACCTTCCAGCTTATCGTAATCAAAGGCGTGAAGCGGCTGGCCCAGTTCTAGCATCACATAATTGGTTATATCCACTATATTATTGATGGGCCGGACTCCGCATGCCTGAAGCCTTCTCTGCATCCATAAGGGTGATGGTTCTATCTTTACGTCTTTAATAATCCGGGCCACATATCTTTTACATAGGTCCCGGGCTTCGATGGTGATACGTGCTAAATCTTTTGCATTTTCCCGGGCTTCTTCCTTTAAGATAATACTTGGAATCTTCAATTCCAGCTTATATGCGGCCGCCGTCTCCCTGGCCATACCCACAATGCTCAAACAATCGGGACGGTTGGGGGTAATTTCAAAGTCGATTACAGTATCCTCAAGATTTATATAATCCTTTATATCCTTCCCGAGGGGAGCATCCGGAGGCAGTATTAAAATCCCATTTTGCATGTCTTCAGGCAGGCCATGGTCATCAAGACCCAGTTCCTTAGCGGAACAAAGCATGCCGTTGGAGTCGACCCCTCTGTATTTAGTGGAGGATATTTTCTTACCTCCATGAATGACGGCTCCATCCAGCGCCACGGGTATCAGGTCCTTTTCCCGTATATTGGTAGCCCCTGTTACCACCTGGATATTCTTGCTTCCAGTGTTGACCTGCACCACCAGCAATTTGTCAGCATCCGAATGCTTTTCTATTTTTTCGATGCGGCCTATGATCACATTCTCTATATCCTTGCCCAGTTCCTCTATCCCTTCTACATTAGACCCTGACATGGTTAGCCTTTCGGTAAAACTTCTGATTTCCTCATTTATGTTTACATATTCTTTTAACCAGTTCAATGGTACCAGCATTTATATCCCCTCCTAAAACTGCTCTAAAAACCGCAGGTTATTTTCGTAAAATAGCCTCATATCATTTATCCCGTATTTCAGCATTGCGATCCTTTCTATACCCATGCCGAAAGCAAAGCCGTTCACCTTTTCCGGGTCATAGCCTACGTTTTCCAGCACATTGGGGTGAACCATACCGCACCCGAGAATTTCCAGCCATCCTGTATATTTGCATATTCTGCAGCCTTCGCCCTGACATGCTATGCACGAAATGTCCATCTCCGCGCTGGGCTCTGTAAACGGAAAATAATGCGGCCTGAACCTGGCCTTTCTATCCCTGCCGAACATCTCTCGGGCGAAAGCCACCAGGGTCCCCTTGAGGTCGCCCATCGTAATGTTCTCGCCGATGGTCAGACCCTCTACTTGATGGAACATGGGGGAATGAGTTGCATCCACCGCATCCGAACGGTAAACCCTACCGGGAGCGATTATTTTTAGCGGCGGCTTCCGTTTTTCCATGGTCCTGACCTGCACCGGAGATGTCTGGGTCCTGAGAAGAATTTCATCGGTGATATAAAATGTATCCTGCACATCCCTGGCCGGATGGTCCTTGGGAGTATTTAGCGCCTCGAAATTATAATAGTCCAGTTCTATTTCAGGGCCTTCCACCACCTCATATCCAAGACCTATAAAGATTTCCCTTATCTCGTCCATGACCAATGTCAGCGGGTGTTTATGACCCAGCACAACTTTCGACGGTATCGTAACATCAATTCGTTCTTCTTCTAGCTTCTTAGATTTTAACTGCTGTTTTAGCTCAAGGATTTTTTGAGAAAATTCCCTTTCGAGATCTTCTTTTACCTCATTGGCAAGCTTGCCTATGGCAGGCCTCTCCTCCGGAGAAAGTTCTGACATGCCCCTCAGAATCTGTGTAAGCTCTCCTTTTTTCCCCAAAAATTTAATTCTCAATTCATTCAATTCATTCAGGTTTTGAGATTGGGCTAAATTTTGAAGCGCCTTTTGCTTTAAAAGGATTAATTTCTCTTTCAATTCCTGAACCCTCCTATATTCTAATAAAAAAGCTTCCGTCCCCTCAGGGACGAAAGCTTGACTTCCGCGGTACCACCCTTCTTCAGTTTAAAAGTCTTAAACCCTCTTGTTTCTTTAACGGAGAAAGACCGTGGGGGCCTACTACATTCAGCCCCCCTGCTCCGGAGTGAACTTCAGCGGTTTTACCTTAAGAGAGCTTTCAGTCCCATGACTCTCTCTCCCTGGAAGGCTATCCCCGCTTACTCTCTCCTTCACAGCCCTTTTATTGTAAAATCAGCTTTTTATAAATAAGATAAGCCGTTATAGATCCAGTAACCTCAAAAATATTCCAAAAAAAGTCGGCGTAAAGCACAACACCACGCCCTTTCCGTTGGTTTATAATAATTATAGCATAGCTTCTGGTTATTTACAAGCGAAAGGGCGTGTTTTCATTCGCTGTTTAACAGCCTCGAATAAAATGATTCCGTGGGCTATTGAAACATTTAACGACTCCGCCGGACCTGACATGGGAATTTTAACCACTTCATCGGATATGCCGATAATTTCGTTAGATACTCCTTCATCCTCCTTACCCATGACCAATACTGTCGGCACTGTCATATCCACATCAAAATAATATTTTTCAGACTTGAGATACGTGGTTATAATACGTCCACCCCTGTTTTTCAAATCCTTTAGAGCTGTAATTAAATCACCGGTTTGAACTACGGGCAAGTGGAAAATGGAACCCATGGTGGAACGGATTACCTTGGGATTATAGACATCAACGCATCCCTTGCCTGCTATGATGGCATTGACCCCTGCAGCATCCGCAGTTCTGATGATGGTGCCCATATTACCAGGGTCCTTTATTCTATCCAGGGCGACAAAAAGAAAATTTCCCTCTGCATAATCTGTTAAATCAAAAGGTTTCATTCTGACAACAGCCATTATTCCCTGGGGGGTTACCGTATCGGATAGTGTATTGTAAAGCTCCCCGGAAATTAAATAAAGCTTAAAGTTCTGAAGCTGAGATATCAAGCTGCGGGATCTTTCATTATTCACATTCATGAATTTGTCTGAAACAATCGCAAATTCTATGGTAAAATCTGACTTCATGACTTCTTCTACAGATCTGAGACCTTCCACAAAGAAACACAGATTTTTTGACCTGGCATTTTTTGATTCCTTCAAAGCCTTTATCAATTTTATATGTCTTTTTGGAAGGTCAGATGAAATCATGCTATTTCCCCCAGCCATTTTAAACAGCTTCCAGGACCTATTACCAGTAAAGTATCATCTTCAAGCAAAACCTCATCCGGCGGCAATATAACCTTAACATCATTCTTCCGCTTTAAAGCCACTACATTAATCTTATATTTTTGCGAAAGATTTAATTCTTTAAGGGTTTTTCCCACCATTATTTTAGGAGTATTTATTTCTATTAAACAGGCATCTCTGGCAATCTCCACCATATTTAAAACATTTAAAGATGCAAGGCTTTTGGCCAATTTTTCTGCCATATCCCTCTCGGGATAAATTACAGTGGTGGCACCGGTCTTTGAAAGCACCTTACCGTGGAGGTCGCTAGCTGCTTTGGCTATAATCTTTTTGACTCCAATATCTTTGAGGATAAGGGTCGTCAATATACTGGCCTGAATGTCACACCCGATGCTGACTATAACGCAATCAAAGCTATCCAACCCAAGAGATCTCAGAGCATTTTCATTGGTGGCGTCCGCTATTACCGCATGAGTTGCTTTGGCTGAAATTTCCCTTATCCGATTTTCATCCTTGTCTATCGCCAGGACTTCATGTCCAAGACTTACAAGAGTTGAAGCGATGCTTGTTCCAAATCTCCCCATACCTATAACGGCAAATTGTCTCAACTGTTTCATGTTCCACCTCAGACATGCTTTTCCAGTTTTTCTATATCTTTGTTCTGCCCCACAACTACAAGTATATCCCCTTCTAGAATAATATCATCGGCTTTTGGAGAAACTATTACTTCCTCATTGCGTTTTATAGCCATTACATTCAACCCGTGTTTTACCCTCATGTCCAGTTCCCTTAGAGATTTTTCAAACCACTCGGGAATAGCGGCAATTTCCACTATGGAAAAGTCCGGAGAAAGCTCTATATAATCCAGTATATTCGATGAAACCAGGTTGTGGGCTACCCGTACCCCCATATCCCTCTCAGGAAATACCACCCTATCAGCACCTATCTTGTACAACACCTTCCCGTGCAGTTCACTCTGGGCTTTTGCCACCACAAACTTTATCCCCAGCTCCTTCAGGATTAGCGTAACCAAAATGCTGGCCTGGATATCCTGGCCTATGCTCACGATTCCTACATCAAAGTTTCTTACACCGAGAGCTTTTAGAGTATTTTCATCGGTAGCATCGGCCTGAACGGCGTGAGTTATAGAATCAGCCAAAGCCTGGATTATCTCTTCATTATTATCGATACCCAGTACATCATATCCAAGATTATATAAAGTCCTGGCTATGCTGCTACCGAAACGACCTAAACCTATGACCACAAATTGTTTCAAAAAAACCGCCTCCGTATCTACCCAACTAAAATCCTTTCTTCGGGATACTTCAAAATAGCTTTTTTCTTCCTGCTTCCAAGCGCCAGCGCAAGGGTCAGCGGCCCAACCCTTCCTGCAAACATGGTAATGATTATAAATATCTTACCGAAATTAGAAAGGTCGGGTGTAATACCTAAAGATAGTCCAACGGTTCCAAAGGCCGAAGTGGTTTCAAATAAAATCTTTAAAAAATCTGCATGCTCGGTTATAGTCAAGAAGAGAGAACTGGTAAATACAAGCATTAAAGAAATTACCGCAATAGCTACAGCTTTAAAAATATTATCCGCCGGAATCCTCTTTTGATAAATTTCCACATCTTCTTTGGATGTAATAACGGTATAAATCATCATTAAAATTGCAGCAAAAGTGGATGTTTTGATACCACCGCCGGTGGAAGCCGGGGATGCGCCTATAAACATTAGAAGGATAGTAAAATATTTTGACGGTAAAGTCATGTCAGGAAGATTTATAGTATTGAAACCAGCGGTTCTTGGTGTTACTGATTGAAAAGCTGCGGCTAGAATTTTCCCAAGGGGAGAAAGGGCTCCCAGGGTTTTCGGGTTTGAGTATTCTAGAAAATAAAATATTATAAACGCCATGGCAAGCAGCACCCCTGTCGTGGTAAGAACAACTTTAGAGTGAAGGCTGAGCTTTTGAAAATTTCGCGTTGTAAAAATATCGTAGATTACAGAAAAGCCTAACCCTCCAAAAATAATCAATCCCATTATAACTAGATTGACAAGGGGGGTCCTGCACAAAGGGTGTAAGACTTCTGAAGTTTCCTATTAAATCAAACCCTGCATTGTTGAAGGCAGACACCGAATGAAAAATCCCGTAATATACTCCTTTAGAAAAGCCATAAATCTTTGTAAAACGCAGGGAAAGCAGCAATGCTCCAATACCTTCGAATACTATAGTAGTCGCAATTATATATCTTGTAAGCTTTACCACGCCAGCCAGGGTTAACTGATTCAGAGCTTCTTGCATGACCAGACGCTCTCTTAAAGTTATTCTTTTCCCCAGAATTAAAAAGATCAATGTAGCCATGGTCATTATTCCCAGTCCGCCCATCTGAATCAGTGAAAGTATCACTAACTGACCAAACAGCGAATACTGGGTGTAAGTATCTACCACCACCAGTCCTGTAACACATACCGCCGATGTGGCCGTAAAAAGGGCATTTAAAAAGCCCACACTTTGACCGCTGCGGGAAGCTACGGGCAAAGTAAGTAGAATTGCCCCGGTTAAAATCAATACAGCAAATCCAAAGACCAGTACTTGTGTTGGTTTTAAATTAAAACGAAATCCCAGTGAGATCAGTTTTATTATGACCGCCCCCAAAAAGTCCAAAAAAGCGACCGGAGCCGCTTTTTACTGGTTGTTGGCTTTAGCAATATTTATTAGCTGTGTAAAACCGCTGGCATCATGTATAGCCATCTCAGATAACATTTTACGGTTTATCTGGATACCCGCTTTCTTCAGACCATTAATAAATTTGCTGTAGGTCATGCCGTTATGCCTTGCGGCGGCATTTATCCTGGATATCCAAAGTTTCCTAAAATCCCTCTTCCTGAGTTTTCTACCGGTATAAGCATAGGACAATGCTTTAAGCACCGTCTGGTTTGCCGGTCTGAACAACTTGCCTTTGGAACCTCTATATCCTTTTGCCAGTTTTATTATCTTTTTATGTCTTTGACGTGCTGTTACACCTTTTTTAACCCTTGCCATAATTATCCTCCTTCTATGTTTTACATATAGGGTATTACCTTTTTGATTCGTTTCTGATCGGCTTTGCTCAAATACGAGGCTTTTCTCAAATGCCTTTTTCTCTTGGAAGTTTTTTTGGTCAAAATATGGCTTTTAAAGGCCTTTGCCCTTTTAATTTTTCCATTTTTGGTTACTTTAAATCTCTTGGCTGCACCTCTGTGTGTTTTAATTTTGGGCATATAATGTCACTCCTTAGCTTTATTTTGTTTGGGTGATAAAACCATTATCATATTTCTACCCTCTATAAGGGGTTGTTTTTCTATAAAACCTATTTCCTGCACACTATCCGCCATCTTTTTCAGCACTTCTTCGCCCAGTTTGGTATGGGTAATTTCCCTGCCTCGAAACTTAATCGTAACTTTTACCTTATCCCCATCCTTCAGGAATCTCTGGGCATTCTTAACCCTCACCTGAAAGTCATGCTCTTCAATATTGGGATTCATCCGGATTTCCTTAATGTTAATTATCCTCTGGTTTTTCCGGGCTTCTTTTTCCCTCTTGCTCTGCTCATATTTAAATTTACCGTAATCCATTATTTTACATACCGGCGGCTTGGCATCGGGGACAATTTTTACAAGGTCTAATTGTGCTTCCTGTGCATGACGCAGAGCTTCCTTTAATGACATTATCCCGAGCTGCTGTCCATTAGGGTCAATTACCCTCACTTCTCTGGCTTTTATCTCGTGATTTACCTGTATCTCCTTTTCTTTGCTAATACTATTCACCTCCAGTTTTTTAAATAAAAAAGAACAGGAAGATTCACCTGTTCTATAATACCCTGAATATTAGACCTTATAAGCTTGCGCCATAAGGTGAGAAGTGAATCTTCTTCTTGGTAAAATATAAATATAAAATTATCAATGGTTAATATATCACATAAGACATATACTGTCAATTAAAATCTTATAAAATCTCATTGGTTATTGTTTGTTTTTTTCTTTTTCCTTAACCTCTGCTATAAATTCTTCAATGCTTCTGGAACCCACATCCCCGACTTCCCTTTGCCTTATCGACACACTGCCGCTGTTTGCTTCTTTATCTCCTACTATAAGCATATACGGCAGTTTTTGTATCTGGGCTTCTCTTATCTTGTATCCAATTTTTTCGTTTCTTTCATCCAGTTCAACTCTGATATCCGCCTCTTCTAACCGTTCCTTAACCTCTCTGGCATAATCCATATGCTTCTCACTGATGGGCAAAATCCTGGCCTGGACCGGTGAAAGCCATACCGGAAATGCACCGGCATAATGTTCTATCAATATTCCGATGAAGCGTTCTATACTACCAAAGATAACCCTGTGAATCATGACAGGTCGGTGTTTTTCACCATCGGGACCGACATATGTCAGGTCAAACTTCTCGGGCATCTGAAAGTCCAGTTGAATAGTGCCGCATTGCCATGTGCGTCCAATGCTATCTTTCAGGTGAAAATCTATTTTGGGCCCATAAAATGCACCGTCGCCTTCATTGACCTTATAAGGCAAGCCTTTCTTTTCAAGGGCATTTCTTAAAGCATCCGTGGCCTTTTCCCACAGCTCATCGGAGCCCATAGAATTTTCGGGCCTTGTAGAAAGTTCCACATGATATTTGAAACCAAATATACTATAAAAATGATCCACAAGATCTATCACACCCATTATCTCTTCTTCTATTTGTGAAGGTGTCATGAATATATGGGCATCATCCTGGGTAAAGCACCTCACTCTCATGAGGCCGTGAAGTACGCCCGAAAGCTCATGCCTGTGGACAAGGCCCAGTTCCCCTAACCTTAAGGGCAATTCCTTATAGCTGTGCACATCGTTTTGTAAAGCAGAATTCCTCCCGGGCAGTTCATGGGCTTTACGGCATAATCTTCATCATCGATTTTTGTAAAATACATGTTCTCCTTATAATGGTCCCAATGGCCTGATCTTCTCCACAGTTCTTCATTTAAGATAATGGGAGTCTTTATCTCATAGTATCCTCTCTTTTTATGTTCTTTACGCCAAAAATCGGTAAGAATGTTCCATAACACCATGCCTTTTGGATGGAAAAAGGGGAAACCTGGACCTTCCTCATGCATACTGAAAATTCCTAGTTCCCTGCCGAGCTTACGGTGATCCCTTTTTTTTGCTTCCTCTATTCTTGTTATATATTCATCCAACATGGATTTTTTCGGAAAGGAGATCCCGTATATCCTCTGGAGCATCTTGTTATGCTCATCACCTCTCCAGTAAGCTCCAGCAAGACTTGTCAGCTTGAAGGCTTTTATTTTGCCGGTAGAGGGAATATGCGGCCCCGCGCATAGGTCAACAAATTCACCCTGCTGATAAAAACTTATATCGGCATCTTCAGGCAAGTCCTGGACCAGTTCTACCTTGTAAGGCTCATCCATTTCCCTTAACTTTTTGATGGCTTCTTCCCGGGCTATATCCATCCGCAGGAAGGCATAATCTTCGGATACGATTTTTTCCATTTCTTTCTCAATTTTTTCCAGGTCCTGGGGTGTAAAGCTTTCATCCCGGTCAAAGTCATAGTAAAAACCCTCTTCAATGGAAGGCCCTATTGTAAGTTTAGCATCGGGAAAAAGGCGTTTTACCGCCTGAGCCATCACATGAGATGTGCTGTGCCAGAAAGCTCGCCTTCCCTCTTCATCTTCAAAAGTGAACAGTTCCAGATTGCAGTCCTGATTGATTTTGTAACTCAGGTCCACTATTGTGCCGTTTAATTTTGCCACAAGGGCCTCCTTTGCCAGTTTCTTGCTTAAATCTTCGGCGATCTCAAGAGGTGTAATTCCCCTTGGGTATGTTCTTGCCTCGCCTCTAAAATTTACTGTTACCTGTTCCATATACTCCACTTCCTTTAGTATATTATTTTAATTATATAAAACTTAAGCCCCTCGTCTTATAAGGGACGAGAGGCTTTCCCGTGGTTCCACCCTGATTTGAACTCATTATGCTTTAAGGCCGCAAACCAAAAACTCCGAGGTGGTCTTCAGCTTACTATTCTCAGGACCTTCGCAGCTTCCGGCCCCTCTCTTGGAGAAATCATAAGCTTACTCTTCTCTTCATAGTTCCTTTGATTTTCAATTTTTTTAATTATAATTCTATCAACGTGCATTTGTCAAGTTCAATCATCTTAAAAAACTCAAGTAATAAGATGCCACCGCCTGAATCAAGCCCACCACAAAACCTATCACCCCGCCCAGGATTTCTATCTGCCTTAATTCTTTCCTGGATAACCTTATAATTAGGTCTTCCAGTTGTTCCAGGTCCAGGGAGTTTATTTTTTCTTCCACCATCGTTTTTAAATCAATTTCACTTTTGGCCTTTTCTATCAAGGTTCCTTTTAGTTCATCATAGATGGTGCCCCCATGGCGGTCTATGACCTCTCCCAGGTAATCCACAATTGTGGTTCTAAATCCCTGGGGAATGAAAGCGGGCAGTTTTTCATAAGACCTCTCCATTACCAGATTTTTTATATATAAAATAAGCTGTTTCTTTATCTTGTCCGAAGTTAACCTGTTGACAATTTCATCAGGGGACAATATCTCTTTTTCCAGAGTTTCACCTATGTTTTTAGAAATATCCAGCCTTCTTCTAGGTATAAGCCCCTGGATTTCTATTCCTGTCAACGGTATTTTAAAGGGTTTAAGCGGTCTAAAGATCAGCTTTACAGCCAGGAGATTAGTGCTCCACCCTATTAATGCTCCTATTAAGGGCATCAAAATGAATTTAATATAACTCATCTATATCACCAGGCTAACTCCGACAATATAATAAATATAGCATATATTAATAAAAATAACCAGAAAAAAAAGGAGCTTCAACGGCTCCTCATTTTGTCTTCAAAGGCTTTAATTCGATACATATCTCACAGTTGGTGCAAAAAGTAATCCTGCCTTCGAAAATATTATATAAGGCATTTATTACCTCTACTTTTTCCCTTCCTTTGAACCCGTGAATAACAATCTTTTTTGGCGCCATATTTATTAATGTGCTGACCAGAATATCATCCGGATTTACATCTGGGTTTTCCCGGGCTATCATGTCCATGCCTTCATCTTTTTCGATAAGGTTCATTTTATCATCCAAAAGGTAAAATTCTCCGCCACGCAACACCACATTTACCAGGTCCTTTTTTGGTTCCTGAAGGTCTACAAAATATCTCAAGAGTTTTATGAATTCCCTATATTCTTTATCCATCAGATATTCATCAATAGCCTTATCTACAGCTTCTTCAAGCTGGTCTATATAAGCCTTGAGCCGAAAATTTATAAAGCCATCCAGGATAATAGTGCTGCTAGTTTTCAAATAATCTATTATTTTATGTAACACAAAGGTCTTGCGCTTTATCTGATAAAACAGGTTTTGTTTACCACAGGTTTCATTGAAATTCAATATATCCGCGGCAAATTCGTAAATTCTATTTTGCTCATTTGCATCGAAATAAAAATAATTGTCCTTTATGATTTTTTTAATAAGCTTTGGTTCCCAGAAATTTATAATTATATCCGATAGGGCATTGGCAACACAGTGAAAAAACATCTTTCTCAAATCTTCATAATTGCCTTTTAATAAAATATCGTCATCCACATAGCAATAATAATATATGGTAGTGCTTTTACTGAATTTTTTCAGCGTTATCTCAAGGCCTTCATCTTTAAGAATATCAAATTCTAATTTCAATCTATCTTCTAAACCCTCAACAGGTTCGATGATGCCGATAGATAATAGCTGCATCGGAATCACTCCCTTTCCTTGTTAAATATTATATGTCTATGGCTTATACCATATACAAAAAACTCAAGGGAGTAATTCCAATAAATGGGGTAACAAATGGGCAAAAAATACCTGCTTTTGGCAAGTAAAAAAATGGTGGGCGCTGTAAGGATTGAACTTACGACCCCTTCCGCGTCAAGGAAGTGCTCTCCCACTGAGCTAAGCGCCCACAACTTACTCCTTTTCAATTGGTGTTTTTATTTTATCATATAATTGATCCATTAGTCAAGTTTTTATGAAACGTAATCGTGGTTATTTTATGAAACGTATTATTGTTGGACTTACTCGTTAAAAATGGTAAAATTACTTTTGAAAGAACCAAAATGAGAGATTCTCAATTCATACTATCCGGAGGAAAATATGCTTACATTATTATTCTATAATAAAGTAGAAAGCTTAAAGGTGTATCATGATATAACGGAGATAAAAAACAAAATATATAACTTAAAAAACGGCATTTTCTGGTTGGATCTGGTTTCACCGGGGGATGAGGAAGTTTCCCTACTGAAAGAAGTTTTCCAATTTCATCCCCTTGCTATAGAAGACTGCCTCTACCGCTTGCAAAGGCCTAAGCTTGACGAATATGACAATTACTTTTTTATGGTTATGCATGCCTTTTCCCACCATAGTGCCAAAGAACCGGTGGAATTTGATGCCTTTATTTCAAATAATTTTGTCATCACTTTTCACTGGGCGCCCCTTTCTTTTATTGACGGCCTTGTAGATAGATTCGTAAAAAATCCTGTGGTTTTCGAAAAGGGCGTAGATTTTCTTCTTTACAGCATAACCGACGCTCTGGTAGACGAATATTTTCCTTTACTGGATGATATAGAAGATAGATTGTCGGAAATAGAAGAAACCACTTTCAAGCATCCTGACAGGCATCTCCCCTCCAGGATCTTTGACATCAAGCGGGATATTCTCAATTTGAGAAAAACTCTGTCGGCCCAACGGGAAGTTTTCAATCTCCTCCTACGTCATGATTTCCCCTTCATCCGGGAGGAAAGCCGCCTCTTTTTTATGGATGTATATGACCACATCTTCAGGCTTTTTGATACTGTAGATATGTTTTTTGAAAGGGCTTCCGGCGCCCTGGAATCATATCTCACCGTGGTTTCCAACTTAACCAATGAAATAATGAAGGTACTTACCGTTTTCACGGCTGTGATGATGCCCCTTTCCCTCATCGCCGGCATATACGGTATGAACTTTAAATACATGCCCGAACTTTCCTGGCGTTTGGGATACCCTTTTGCGCTATTACTAATGGTGCTTACTGCACTGGGGCTTTTATATTATTTCAAGAAAAAGAACTGGATTTAAAAAACCGCTTTGCCAAAAGGCAAAACGGCTTTAATTCAAACTTATGGAATCGTTTTTTATTTGATTTTCTATGGCATTTACTGCCGCTACCACCATGCCGAGGGTATGACTGTGAACTTTCTCGAAACTTCCGCACATATTAAATATTTACTTCTTGGTGGTCAAACATAATTTTTGACAACAAAAAAGGCTTTCTGGTAAAACCCTCAAAGCCTTGTCTTTTCTGGTGCCGGGAACCGGAATCGTCCCGAAATCATTACATTGTCTAACAAGTTTAAAAATTAAACTTGCAGAAGATATTATAGCATCTAACCTTGTTTAATACAAGAGGTAGAGACTAATTTTTGTGTAGGGAAATTTACCGTAAAATAGCGAATCCTGCTATGCCCCAGGAAATACAACAATAAAACCGCTCTTGCATATGAGGGCGGTTTTTTACAATTGTGTGGGTGCTGGGGAAGATGGGTTAGCTGGGTTTGGTGAAAATAAAAAAGCTCGGCATAATGCCCAGGCCTAATGCAATTACTAAATTAAATCCTCTGCAGATGCGGATATCCTTTCCGCTATGTATATAGAATTATATTTTTCTATATCTGCCTTATCATAAAAAGCTATGTTTATATGGTATTCGTTTCTATACTTCTGAAATTTCTCTCTTATTCTTTTTAGTTCTCCCGGATCTAATGGCTGACCGCCGGCTAATATTAGGTAATTTAGTTCTTCAAAAAGTTCAATTCTGTAAAGGCTATCTAGCTTTACGAAAGAAGGTCGTTTAAACGGTGGTCGGTATTCCTTTAATATCTCATTAGACGGCCATGATGCCTTTATTTCTTTATCTCTAATGGAAGAAACATTGAGTAGTTCAACCACTTCTTTATCAATATTAATAACTAAAAATGTTCTTTGCTTATCTGGTGGTTCCCCGTCGGCATAAGGGATTTTAAGAAGCAAACCAATTCCAGGTGAAATAATCATAATTAATATATTATTATACCTTGACTTTCGTCGCAATATATAGTATATGATTTTTCTGTTGCGGGGAACATCTTTAATCTATTTTTTAATTTATCATCCAGTTTTATCTCATCTGGATTATAATAAAATTTTACTCCATTAACTTCATAGCATTCATCATTATTATCGGCCGTTTCAAATGCCTCAATGACCTGTTTTATTCTATCTAAGTCATATTTTTTTATATCATCAATAGATATTTTCGCCAATTCTTTAAAGCGAAAACTACCAAAATTAGACTTTTTAAATGCCTTCTCCCAGCTCCGATGAAAATGATTTATCTCTGACAATTCTTCAGCACTTGCATCACCATATATAGCTATAGTAAGATTTAATGTATCCATTTCTTCTTCCGTAAAATCGTAAGTAATTAAATCGGCATCGGTAACTAAATCCAAACAATTATTTTTATATTCTAATCTCACATCTTCAACAACGGATCCGTGTTCAAATGCATATATAGGATCATCAAATAATACTTTATCATATTTCGCCAAATGGATTAATTGAGCAAAATATAGTAGCTTTTGTAATTTCATATTCCCTTCTAAAGTGTTTCGTGGTGTGTCATAACCAGCTTTAATAAACCATTTTGCATATTCCATAGCATTCACTTAGCACCACCCCCTATATTTTAAAACAATAAATAAAATTTTTGAAAATACATTATATTATATTTTTTGATTAAACTATTCTACAAAAAAAGTTAAATTCCTGCTCTGAAAAAAAATATTTTGTAGGTTTTTTGATTCCTATTATATTATTTTCAATTTTATTGTCAATAATGATAAATATGCTTTTATAAAATGCAATCGCCATATAAAAATAAAAAAATCCCCCGGCCTCAACCGGGGGTTTCATCTTTCATAAACTTTCTTGTGATGGAAACAATAAAATCAGGAGGCGATTTTCATGAACGGAAAAACTACAAGCTGGGTAGTAACTGGTGTCGGTGCGGCAGTGACAGCTTTGGGTTTGGCAACAGGTGGGACGATCGGCGCCGGGATAACCGGATTCGGTTTAGCCCATGTAGTTCTCGGTACATTAGATATGTTTAGACCGAGTGTTCGAAAATAATTGCCTCCATTAGAAAAAAGCCCCCGGAATTCACCCCGGGGGTTTGTCTTTAATCCGCTTTCGCCCTGGCTATATCTACGGCTGTCTCACCGAAGATGTAACCCAAGGCTAGGGTGATTATCTTCCAGTATAGGTCGCTGTCCACGTTCAGCCCCAAGCCTTCGCTGAGAATAATAAAAGCCGCACTTGCTACGGCTACCCAGAATTTACGGGACATGAGTTTTTGTTTTAATGAATTCATTAATCATTACCTCCCCAATAATTTTAAAAGCCTATCAATGAGTACTGCTGTTTCTGCCCTTGTGATAGGCTTGTCAGGATTAAAGTTTCCTTTATCGTCACCTTTGACTATTCCCAGCTTTTCAAGTCTTTCAATGCTGGCACTGGCCCAATGGCCCTGAATATCATTAAACAACGCAGAAACCTCCTTTGATATGAGTAAACTCCCTACATCTTTTTTAAATTGCTCCCACCCAGTTTGGGATGAAGGGAAGCCGAATTGCTTCGCCGTGGCATCATTTACAAAAAACCTGGGGCAATCCTTCCCCGTGACATCATAGTGCCGCCAGAGCCGGTCTATTTCCCAACCGTGGCGCTTTAATATATCTGTTGCTAATTCCACGGTATTTTGATATGTCTTTGTAAAATCGCCATCTGCATTTACACACATCTCGATGCCTAAAGTGCAGTTATTTGGGTAACTGGATAGCTTTTGAAGTGCAGCAGGTTTGTATGTTTTTGCTCCCACATGATAGGCCATCTCGTCTTCAGGGATGCACTGCACTATCTGGTGATCGTCCACGATATAATGAGCACTGGCTGCCACACCGGAATTGAAATAATTTCGATTTGCTACGGCATCAGCCCTGGCATTCAAATTCGCTGTCCAGTGAATTACAAGAGCCTTTGGGACAATTTTTCTCCCAGAGCGACCTTTTACGCCTGGGGTAAGCAACATCTCTTTAAATTGTGCCACGGGTATCGCTCTCCTCATTGATTATTTCTTCTTGCGGCATCGATGGAATATAAGAATACCCATTATAATCTTGGTATTGTTGGTATTGATTAAATAATTGTCGTCTTCCTATATTAGGCCACCCTATACGTTCTATGGCTTGCTTAGCGATGGCTGCCAGGATTGGGTAACTGAGTACAGAAAAGAAATCTACCTGGTTGGCGGATAAGTCTTTAGTCAGGGCCAATTTCACACCCACAAATAAATAAAGCGGCAGCACCGCTAAAATGGTAAGCTCAGCAGTAGTTAGTCCATCAGGATCATTCCAGAATCCTTTCATATATCACCGCCTCGCTCTCTCCAATAGCTCGTCAATTTTTGCTTCCTGGCGAGCCATGGTTACTTGCAGTAATGTTGTAAGATTTTCCAGTGCTTTTGTATTATTCTTCACCACCTCCGCAAGGTCATTTTCGCTCTTTTGCTTCATCCATCGATCAATGAAATACAAAAGCCCTGCGACGGCGAATGTCGCAAGGCCGTATTGTGCCAGCTCTGCTCCCGGCATTGTATTCCTCCTCTCAACTTTAAAAGCCCCGATCATAAGTCAGGGCTTTTGTCTACTTAACTCTTTTAGATACATATAATATTTGGTTATATACTCATCTAATTCTTTACTTTTTCTTATAACTTCCTCGTCAATCCCCTGTTCTTCAACTAAAAGTTCAAGTTCTGCTTTGAGTAGTTCAATATTTTTCAGTAGGATATCAATTTGCTTTTTATTCATTTTAACCACCTCGGATGTAGTTTTCCAAGGTGGCATGAGGTTTTATTCCCGGGCATAAAAAATACGCCTTCTGGCGTGTTGCGCATAATAAGTCTACTACACCATAATTGCGGTTAAAATTTCTTGCTTTTCTTCTTCCGTTAAAGCAGGATATTCTGTTAAAATTTCCCCCGCTGTCCTACCCTCTTCTGCCATGCGGCGCTGGATTACACGGACGAAAATGTTCTTCTTCCATGCAGACATCATGATACGGCACCCCCTAAGATAGCAGCTAGGGCAAGTTCGATGTCGGCGATGCGGTCTTCTATTGTTGGCGGTTGTGGCTGTGGTTCTAGTTCCGGCTCTGGAGCTGGTGTGACGGATATAATATTGCCTTCTGCGTCGGTTGTAAAATCTGCCGGAAGGCGGGTGAGCTGGTCGTATATTTCTTTTGTTACTTCGATTTGCTTGTCTGTTTTGGCGGGGCCACACCCCTTGCTTGTTATTTTGCCATCCTTAATCTCAACAAAATATATCATTACCACACCTCCCAATTAATAGTACAGTTTAGACTAGCGGCTGAAGTGGCATAATTGTGAAATACAATAACGATATTTGAACCATTTATATAAACATCATCTATACCTATAGGTGATGCGCCTGTAACACCTTTGCCTGGCCCGGTGGAAGGATTGCCTACAGCTATACAACCAAGCAGTTCCCTACTCCAAGCACCACCCCTCCAATCAGTCGATGTAACTGTGCCTGTAACAAGTGATTTCATATTATCTGTGCCAAAAAATACCATTATACCAAGGTCACTACTACTAGGATTAATTACAAGATGTCCATGTTTATATGTTCCGCCTAAAGCTATAGTCTTTGTGAGTGTAGAACTCGCTGCTATTGAATCTGTATATGCGACGTTGCCATAGGCTTTTGTGTTATTCATTTTCTCAGCCAATAAGGCATTAACCTCAGATTCTGTATAATACCTTCCATCGTGATCACTTGAAGTCTTATGGGTATTAAGATTCGTTTGAACCGCATCTACAGTAGATTTTATAGCTATATCATCAGATGCAGCTGGTGCAGCCACCTTCGCTCTACCTGAAGCATCACGAGCCATCAAAGTAGAAGCAGTCGCCGCATTTGTTGCGCCATGAGCAGTTGAAGTTAGAGCAGCATGAGTATTCAAATTCGTTTGTACTGCATCTACAGTGTCTTTCCTTGCTATATCATCAGATGCCAAAGGAGCAGCTACTTTAGCCCGACCGTTTACATCACGCATCATAATCTTAGAAGCGGTTGCAGCTGAAGTAGCCCCATGCGGCGCAGTTTCGGCCAAATGTGCAGCAAGGTCTGATGCCAGGGCCAGGTCCGGGTCGTGGGCTTCGTTGCCGTGGACCGTCGGAAGAAAGCTGGAGGGCTTGCCGCTTATATCGTCCCATGTTACTGCGCCGATTTTTTGCCATGTTGTGCCGTTCCATTTTTTCAAACTATGCGGTGTGGTGCTTGTGTCAATCCAGAGGTCATCCACCACTGGGTTAACCGGAGCAGTAGAGCCCTGGATAATATTTTTTTGTGCATTTGCGTCTATAATGTCATAGTTTTCATTGAAGGCCGCCCTGGATACGGTTTCGTTGCCGAGTGGCTTTTTAATACCCAACTTTGGTGTCAATTCCGGCATTAATCGTACACCTCCAATTCTGACCAAGTTAAGTTCAATGCATCAAGCTGATCCCAGGTCCAGAGTTTCTTATCTAGCTCATCCCAGATAAAATAGTTGAACTCATACTTGATTTCTAAATGTGCAGGCACCACCGCACGTACGGCGGCTTTTAGATCGTCCAAATTCGGCGGTACTCCGGTTGTGTCTACAAACTGTATCGTTATAGTGTAAGCAGCATGGTCCTCTACAACGTCGATTGCACCTTTATCATAGGATTCAGTCACCTGCTTGACCACGGATATCGTGGCCGTTCCATAGCCCCTGAGCCTAGAGATAATCTTATCTCGTCTCTCAGATTCTGACTGGTCAGGAGTAATCGGTAAACCCAATTCCTCCTCCCATGTATTCAACCCCCAGGTGGCTGTGCGGACGAAAAACTGGTTTAATGTTTCGTCCAGGGCTTGGCGAAGCTTGTCAAACTCGGTCCCTTCTACCTGGAGAATAGATTTCATCACCCTGCTTGTTTCGTAATAGGAAGGCAAATACCCGAGCATCTCTTTTCCCCTGGTACTGGTTATATCAGTCACGATAGATTCACCGTCCCTATTACGGCCACTTCCTGGTCGCCTATGGTAACGTTGGCCGTGCCACCGTTTACCGTCAAGTTTTGATAATCCGTCACCCCAGGTGTATCCAGTATAGCCTGGCCGATTCTCACATAACGCACGTCGTTATCACTGGTAAAGGCCAGGGATTTAATGTAGGCTGCAATATTATCTTTAACCGCAGCCTTAACGCTATCGGCGTTATAACCCGGCGCAATTGTGAGCGTAGCCGAAACATTTATCAGCACCGCCGTGGCCGGCTCCACGGTTACCCGAGCGCCTACGGGGGCCTTGCCCTCGCCGGTGTCTTTGGAAAAAGTGCTGCGGTAGGCTACCCTGTCAACCCATACGATGGTTGTCGTATCGGTGGTAAAACGTGTTATTCTCAATTCTAACTGGTCTTGGCCGTTCCAATAAAACTCCACAATCTTATCCAAAAAGCTTGTGGCCAGGTCACTGGCCTTCAAGGTTATCACTGCGTCTACCGTTCCGTTTGGACGGGTCTTAGCCCAGGTCGCACCTGATACATTCCATACACCGATTTGAAGTAAGTCGGTTGCTCCAGCTATATTATCTACTTTCATTCTGACCCGTGCCTGCCAAATACCAGGTTGTTGGAGAATAGTCTGCAAGTTAGCATGAGTAATGGTCCCGACGTCCTGAGCATCATATATCATCTTCACGCTGTCGCCGGTATCATCTGTAAGCGTAGTATCTATGCTGGTGCCGTAGCCGCCCAGTGTCATTGTTTCGGCTTCAACCTCATTTATCCAAGGCGGTGCTATATAGTTTTGCACTGCATCGACAAGTTCCGGTTCTGCCGGGACTTTTGAAGTGTTGATTATGCTGATGCTTACTGTGCCAGGGCCGTCTCGGACAGGGATTACTGAAACGCCGCCTACGCCTGGAACCTCCATGGCCCAGTTCACGTAGTCCGCTTTGTTCCCTCCTGCGCTGGGCGAACGCACCCGCTGCAGGTAGCGGGCTAGCAAAGATGCATCATCTTCCTCATCCAACCCTCCAGTGGTGGCCACCGTGTTGTTCACAGATGTAACACCAGAAATAGGTTTAGCTAGCATGACAATTGCTCCAGCAGCTACGTTTCCGCTGGTACCAGCTTCCACAGCTTTAATATCGACAATTGCTGTTCCTCCATCACCAATGGTAACTTCTGCTGTGGTCTCAAAAAATACTGCTGGCGATGTTTCGTTGCTGGCCGTGCTGACCTGCGTTCCAACAGGAATTACCGTCCCGGGTGTGCCGGTGAAGGTGACTTGCCCTGTTGCTTTTACCGCCTCATGCGGCGTAATGCCATGCTCTTCACACCGAAGGCGTAAATATGCTCCAAATGTTGTGGATGCAAACCCTCGACGTAGGACCTCTTGCGCCCAGATGGCGGCAAGGGCAAGCTCGATAGCTGCAGGGGATAGGGCATCCCAGATATATGAACCTTCCGATTTGTCTAGGTCAGAAGGTAAACTGTCTAACATCCGTTGCCTAATTGTTTCTTCAGTTTGGTCGGTCAAATAGTCTGGAAGAGTTGCCATTATATCACCACACTTCCATGCAAGGTTTCAGTTTCACCCCGAACATTTGATACCTCGCAAGTAAAATAAACCGTGTCGCCTTCCCATTGGAAGGTGAAGTTTTCCACTGCCACTGTCCGGGGATCTACCATGAGCGTTTCTGTCACAATTCTTTTTATTTCACTTTCATTTCCTTCCCTGTTTAAGTGCCGCGATATCAGATCATCAAATTCCTGCCCATAATTCCTGGAATAAATAAGATGTTGATACCGTGCAGTCATAAGAGCCTTCCGGCACCATTCAAGCCATGCATCGACATCGGATGTTTCTGCAACTTTGCCGGCAGGTGTTAAAACAAACTCGCCTTTATCAAAATCAAACCTCCAGGATTTTCCAAAAGAAACTTCGCTGGCAGTTTCTACCGTTTCTGGCTGAGCTTGAACTTCTTCTGTTGGAAACAAATTAGGCATTAGGCACCACCCTCGCTATCACAACAAAATCATTTCCACCGTTGACTGGTACTACAAGGACCCTGTCGCCTTCTTTTAAAGGTATTAATTGCTCAGGGACTTTGACCAAGTGTGTATGATTATCACTGCCCCCAGCTTCTGTCATCAGCGTTTCTTGCAATATCAAGTGCTCTGCTATTAAGTAGTCTTGTATTTCATATTTAAACCCGTCAAGTTTAAGCCCGGTTGAGGTTATGGTTCCCAACTCACACAGCACACCGGATAAGGCCCGGGTCGTTTTGTACGATATTCGATTTTCTATGATAGAAGCCAATTCCTTATACGGATCCGGCATAATACCGCCTCCTGACACATAATCCTCACTGGCGAGTTCTAACGTCATATGCCCTGGAGAACCAAGCTCATGCCTCACAGAAGTTACAAGAAGGTCCATGCCATTGAACCGGACTTTATCTCCAGCTCTGATGGTATTTATATCAATAGTTGATACTGGAAATGTTTCCTGGATGCCGGAAAGTAGCTTTTGCCCTGCCGTCTTTGCCTGTGCTGTGCTCTTTATTTTCTCGTCCTGTAAGACCTTTTGCAGTGTGCCATATTTCCCAGTTTCACCTTTGACGATTGCAAGAACTGGGCTTTTTTTATCTTCATCAGCATGGCCTAACACTTTCACCTGGGTTATAGTTCCTTCAAGAGTCCTTTTCTGCCCTGCTTCTTCCTCGGCCTCTAGCACCCACACAGTGCTATTGCTTCCGAGTTTAAGTAATTCCAGGCCATTAGGTGTAAGCCGAGGCCGGTACATCTCTCCCCCTTTGGCTACTGTTTCTTTTAAGTCGGCCTTGATCATGCTCCATATCGGTTGTGCACGGTAAACAGCCTTTGCCAGAACCACACTGGTATCGGCCATGGTTGCCAGGGGTATTCCCCAGTCTGTTGCATATCGTTTCAGCCTCTGTGTAGCTGTCATGCCATTAGGGAACAAGTATTCATCCTCAGACTTGCCAATGTAAATGGTTTTATCATATACCGTTACATCGATATGTTTTTGTCCCCGATTCTTGCTTTCGGTTTCCCATACCACCCCGGGGTGCAATAAATAGACCATGCTTGAGCCGCCAAATGGAATTCCGGATACTCTTATGTCCTGGCCAGGTGATATCCCTGGAAAATCCGGAGTCACTACCATGCGGATTGTAGCCCTGTATGCTATTTCATCCAAAGCATCTTCAAGTGTGATACTTTCTATAAGCTCTCTCAAATAATATTTATTTGCCAGCACTACTTCGTATTGATTTAAACCCGGATTAATCATGCCGGCATCACCAGCTTCATGCCGGCGGCAATGTTATTTGCATCTGGACCTATACTCTTTTTGTTAAGCTCATATATCTGCTTCCACTTTGAGCCATCACCAAAGTTCAGCTTTGCTATTTTCCATAGCGAGTCCCCGGGTTTCACAGCATACACCTTTGGGATTGGCTTTGTATCCGGTCTGCTCCTTTGTGCCGTAGTCGTTGTAAGTCCTGATGATGCTTCTGCCGAGGTCCTAACTTTGATTTCCCGCCACTGCCGCAATGTAAGTTCATAGTATATATCTCCCGGCTCTCCACCGACATAACGGTGTGTTGTTTTGGCAATCAGCACCAATGCATTTACTGACGTTTCGGTGATAATCAACCGCACAGGCTTGCCACCAGTTCTCCAAGTTATGAGTTGGTTCATGGCATCCTCAGGTGTCGGAATATCAGCATATTGGCAGTAGCTTGAATCATATTCCCTTGGGAAAAATGACGAAAAAGAAATCCCCGTCCGTTCATCGCCGGAGGGGAAATCTATATCACCGATGTTTATTATATTCACCGTCTCAATTTTCTTTGAGCCCTCGATAGTTATCTCTTCGGGATTGACAGGGAGATGAAGTTGTGGGCCGGAAGGATCGATGAGGTATATGTCCATTGAATCACCGCCTTTTCAAGGCATAAAATTAGGAGAGGGGCAATCTCTCCTTTAAGCATTGCTTTTTTATATCAGCCTAGCGGCTTATATTTTTTTAAATATGAGCACCTACACCCATAAT